>NZ_QOWC01000172.1 GCF_003574465.1 Methylobacterium crusticola | reverse complement strand
GACGCCTCCGGCCGGCGCGGGGCGCGCTCGGGCGGGGCGGCGCCCTCCGGCAGGGCCTCCCGGAGGCCGCCGCGGCCGGTGTCCCGGCGGCGCGGGCCGATCGACAGGGTACCGGCCTGGGTCCGGGGCTCCTCCGGGCGGCGCTCCGTCTCGATCTGGCTCAGGCGGCCCACCAGCCGCTCGAGGGCGCCGTGGACGCCCTCCATCGTGGCCTGGAGCCGCTTGTCGCAGGCGGCCTGCTGCGCCTTCAGGTCCGCGAGCGTCGCCTGCAGGACGTCCATCCCGGCCGGATCGGCCCCGGCCCGGCCCTCGCGTCCCGCCCCGATCGTGTCGGCGACGGCGCTGCGGGCCGCGCGCTCGACCGCGGCCTGGAGCGGGGCCTCGTCCCGCAGGAGCGCGACCTGGGCCAGGAGGTCGCCCATGGTGCGCTCGAGGCCGGCCAGGGCCGGATCGCTGCCGCGGGTGTCGATCCGGCGGGCGAGCGCCAGCACCTGCTTCTCCAGCCCGTCGAGGGCGTCGCCCCCGACGCCCTGCCCGACGCGGTCGAGCTTCTCGGCCAGGCCCCGCAGCATGCCGTGGATCGACGCGAGATCGTCGCCCGGCACCGGCGGCCGGCGCAGCGACTCGCCGATCTGCTCGAGGCGCTCCATCACGTCGCCGACCGGGTTCACGGCGGTGACCTGGTCGACCTTGGCCGAGAGGGCGTCGATCCGCCCGAGGATGTCGCCCGAGGCGTCGGGCAGGTCGCCCGAGGCCCGCGCCGCCGTCTCGGCCCGCATGTCGTCGAGCTTGCGGTCGAGGTCGGCGATGCCCTTGGCGAGGGCCGGCGCGCCCGCCTGGCCCGGGCTCCGGAGCCCGCTGCGGATCTCCTCGAGGAGGGGCTTCAGCTCGTCCATGAGGGGACGGTTGCCGACCATGCTGGCGCCGAGCGAGGCCACCGTCTCGGTGAGCTCGTTCACGGAATGGGCCAGGCTCTGGATCCGGGCCGGGTCGGCCAGGGTCGCGATCTGGCCGCGGATGTCGTCGAGCTCGCGGAACAGCTTCGAGACCGCGTCGCGGTCGGCGAGGCCGCCGGTGCGCTGCACGCCGAGCGCGCCGTCGACCTGCCGGGCCAGGCGCTCGACGTCCTGGGTCACGCGGGCGTGGACGTTGGCCGCGACCTCGTCGGCGAGGCGCCCGACCTGGACCCGCATCAGGTCGATGGGACCGGCGATCGCCGCGAGGTCGGCGGGCTCGCGCGCCCGCTGGACCTCGTCCGTCAGGGTGCGGACGGCCTGCTCCAGGGTGCCGACGTCGCCGCTCGTGGCGAGCCCGCCGACCGAGTCGCGCAGGCGCGTGGTCTCGGCCTGGAGGCCCGCGATGGCCGGCGAGAGCGCGCCCGCCCCGGCTCCCGCGGTCTCGGCCGCGCGGTCGGGGTCCCGCGGCGAACCGCCGCCGGATTCAGCGGCGGCGTCCGCGGCGCCGGCCGCGTCGCCGTCAAGCTGCTGCTGGCGCCGGCGGATCTCGGCCACGGCGGCCTTCAGGTCCTCCTGCACCGGGCGGACCCGGCGGCGCCCCGGCGCCGAGAGGCGCTCGCCGGGCGCCGAGAGGCGCTCGCCGAGTTCCGCGATGCGCTGCTCGAACTCGCGCAGAAGAGTGTCGACGCGGGCGGGCTCGGCGCCGCTGCGCAGCGTCTCGCTCAGCCGGGTCTCGATGCCCTCGACCGCCTTCGCGACCGCCTGGCCCGCGGCGTCGCGGGTCTCGCTCAGGCGGCGGTCGATCTCGTCGAGGCGGCGCGTCATGGCGGAGACCGCCTCGGCCACGCTCGGATCGATTGTCGGCGCCGGGGCGGGCCAGCGCGCCTCCGCGCCGCGGCCGGCGCGGCCGCGGCCGCCCTTGTCGCCGTCCCGGTGCCCCGCCTCCCCGGCCGGGTGCCAGCCGCGCTCGGCGGCCCGGCCCGGGCCACCGCCCGGGGGTTGCCCTCCCGGGGGCCGACCGCGCGGCGCGGCGTGTCCCGGAGGCCGCCCGCCCCGCCCGCCCGAGCGCGCCGTGCCCTCCGAGACCGCCGCCGCGAGCCACTCCTCGACCGACATGCCGGCGCGCTGCGCCGCCTCGCGCGCGGCCTCCCGCAGGTCGGGATCGAAGGCGTCGAGGCTCGGGGTGGCGTTCCGTCTCATGAGCGGGCTCTGCACTGAGGGGGACTGCGTCGGGACAGCGGGACGGCGCGGGCGCTGCACCGGTGCGGTTCAGCGGGATGGGTGCGGGGCGCCCGCCGGAACCCTTGAGAGAATTGGTCGTCGGCGGAGCGCCCGAAGGCCCTGCCGGCGACTTTCGAAGTTTAGGGTAAACAAGCTGTTAAGGGCCGGCCGCGGAGCGGCCGCCCGGCGCCGCTACCCCCGGGGGCGCGCCCGTCGCCGGCTCCCGCTAGGTGATTTGAATTTTTTTTGCTCACAACCCAAGCGCGAGCGATCCGGTGTTTCCGCTACCGCGACCCCCGTGGAACCCCGCTTTCACGTGTCGTAACGGTTAAGGATTTTTCTCTCTAAGCCTCTGACCATCATGAGGTTTAACCGTAAGTAACACACGCTCAAGTTGACGTTACCTTTCCCTTAGGTAGGTCAAATGACCTTCTTTGTGTCATGGTGCGTCCGATGGCGACGGAAGGCCGACGCGGCGAGCGCACGGGTTCAACGGGGGAACAGCCATGGCTTATGACCGTCAGACCGAGGTGAACAGGTCGGCCTCGGGCCGCGCCGGGGTCGGGACCCCGCGGTCTGGCCGCCAGGGCCGCCACGCGGCTCCGGCCACGCTGACCATCGGCGACCTGGCGGACGAGTTCGGCGTGACGCTGCGGGCGCTGCGCTTCTACGAGGCCAAGGGCCTGCTGCATCCGCAGCGCCGGGGCACGACGCGCCTCTACACCGAGGAGGACCGCTCCCGCCTCGCCACGATCCTGCGGGGCAAGGAGCTCGGCTTCACCCTCCGGGAGATTTCCGCGATGGTCGACGGCGACGAGCTCGTCGACCCGAATGCCGGCCCGACCCTGTCGCTCTCGCCGACCCAGGTCGCCGAGCAGATCGCCCACCTGGAGAACCAGAAGGCCGAGATCGAGCGCGCCCTCGACGCCCTGCGCGGCTACGGCAAGCCCGTCGCCAGCGCCTGAGCGCCGCCGCGGCGGCCGAGCGCCGGGCCCCCGGCCGGCCTCGGCACCGGCGCTCCCTCGACCCTGCGGCCCGGCCCGGGAGTCCGGCGTGCGCGGCGCGCCGACGCTCCGGCGAGCGCGCCGACCCTCTTCCGTTCGGCCGCGAGATAGTTTAGATGTGAACTATCTCGCGGCGGGACGGCCGCGGCAGGGACCGTGGGAGCAGGGACGCATGCCGAGCTACAAGGCGCCGGTCGAGGAGGTGCTGTTTCTCCTGAACGACGTGTTCGGGATCGAGCGCTACAACACCCTGCCGGGCTTCGCCGACGCGACCCCCGACGTGGTCGAGGCCGTCGTCGGCGAGGGCGCGAAGCTGTGCGAGGAGGTGCTGGCCCCCCTCAACCGCGCGGGCGACGTCGAGGGCTGCACCCGGCACCCGGACGGCCGCGTGACCACCCCGAAGGGCTTCAAGGCCGGCTACGACGCCTACGCGGGCGGCGGCTGGATGGGCCTGTCGATGCCGGCCGAGTACGGCGGGCAGGGTCTGCCCCACGCGCTGAACAGCGTGATCCAGGAATTCGTCTCCGGCGCGAACCTCGCGCTCGGGATGTATCCGGGCCTGACCCAGGGCGCCATGGCGGCGCTGCTCGTGCACGGCACCGAGCAGCAGAAGCGGGCCTACCTGCCGAAGATGATCGACGGCACCTGGACCGGGACCATGAACCTGACCGAGCCGCATTGCGGCACGGATCTCGGCCTCCTGAAGACGAAGGCGGTGCCCAACGGCGACGGCTCCTACGCGCTCACGGGCACCAAGATCTTCATCTCGGCGGGCGAGCACGACCTGTCGGAGAACATCATCCACTTGGTGCTCGCCCGCATCGAGGGCGCGCCGGCGGGCACCAAGGGCATCTCGCTCTTCGTGGTGCCGAAGATCCTGCTGAACCCGGACGGCTCGCCCGGCGGCCGCAACGGCGTGGCCTGCGGCTCCATCGAGCACAAGATGGGCATCCACGGCAACGCGACCTGCGTCATGAACTACGACGGCGCCACGGGCTGGCTCGTCGGCGAGGCCAACCGCGGCCTCAACGCCATGTTCGTGATGATGAACGAGGCGCGCCTGGCGGTGGGCATCCAGGGGCTCGGGCAGTCCGAGGTCGCCTACCAGAACGCCGTCGCGTACGCCCGCGACCGGCTCCAGGGCCGGGCCCTGACCGGCGCCGCGGCGCCCGACAAGCCCGCCGACCCGATCATCGTCCATCCGGACGTGCGCCGCGCCCTGATGGGCATCCGGGCCTTCAACGAGGCCGCCCGGGCGCTCGTGCTGTGGACCGCCCTGCAATCCGACGTCGCCCACCGCTCCGACGACCCGGCGGCCCGCCAGGCCGCGGACGACCACATGGGCCTGATGACCCCCGTCGTGAAGGGCGTGCTGACGGATCGGGGCTTCGCCAACGCGGTCGAGGCCCAGCAGATGTTCGGCGGCCACGGCTACGTCGAGGAATGGGGCATGTCGCAGTTCGTGCGCGACGCCCGCATCGCCCAGATCTACGAGGGCGCCAACGGCATCCAGGCCATGGACCTCGTCGGCCGCAAGCTGCCCCGCGACGGCGGCCGCGCGATGATGCGCTTCCTCTCCGAGGTCGAGGCCTTCTCCCGGGAGAATGCCGACGACGAGGCCCTGAAGCCGTTCCTGGCGCCCCTGGCCAAGTCCCTGGGCCACCTCCAGCAGGCCACGATGTGGCTGATGCAGAATGCCATGGCGAGGCCCGACAACGCCGGCGCCGGCGCCACCGACTACATGCACCTGATGGGGCTCGTCGCCATGGGCTACATGTGGGCGCGCATCGCCAAGGCGGCCGCGGCCCGCAAGGCCGCCGGCCACGCCGTCGCCCGCATGGACGCGAGGCTCGCCACCGGCCGCTTCTACGTCGAGCGCGTCCTGCCCGAGACCGCGACCCGGCTCGCCCGCATCTCGGCCGGCGCCGACGCCGTCATGGCGGTGCCGGCGGACATGTTCTAGGCTCGCGCGGGCCCGGGGTCCCCGCCCGCGGGCCCGCCCGGACCGCGGCGGAGCCGGCCCGGCCTCGCCGCGAGGCGGGCCCGCTCCGCCCCCCGATCCGCCGCCCCGGCCCGCGCCGGGGCCGCCCGCACCATCCCGGGAAGAAGCACCCATGCCCGACGCCTTCATCTACGATCACGTCCGCACGCCCCGCGGCCGCGGCAAGACCGACGGGTCCCTGCACGAGGTCACGGCCCTGCGCCTCGCCGAGACGGCCCTGCGCGCCATCCGGGACCGCAACGGCCTCGACACGGCGCGCGTCGACGACGTCGTGCTCGGCTGCGTCGACCCGGTCGGCGAGGCCGGCGGCGACATCGCCCGCGCGGCGGCCCTCGTGGCCGATTACGGCGACCACGTCCCGGGCGTGCAGATCAACCGCTTCTGCGCCTCCGGCCTCGACGCCGTGAACTTCGCGGCCGCCCAGGTCATGGCCGGCCAGCACGACCTCACGGTCGGCGGCGGCGTCGAGTCGATGAGCCGCGTCGGGCTCGGCGCCTCCGGCGGCGCCTGGCCGGTGGACCCGGCCATCGCCATCAAGTCGTACTTCATGCCCCAGGGCGTCTCGGCGGACCTGATCGCCTCGAAGTACGGGTTCTCCCGCGACGCCTGCGACGCCTACGCGGTCGAGTCGCAGGCGCGCTCCGCCCGCTCCTGGGAGGAGGGCCGGTTCCGGGACTCCGTCGTGCCGGTGCGCGACATCAACGGCCTGACGCTGCTCGCCCGCGACGAGCACATGCGGCCCGGCACCGACATGCAGTCGCTCGCCGCCCTCAAGCCCTCCTTCGTGCAGATGGGCCAGATGGGCGGCTTCGACGCGGTGGCGACCGACGCCCATCCGGACGTCGAGGCGGTCGACCACGTCCACCACGCCGGCAACTCGTCGGGCATCGTCGACGGCGCCGCCGCGGTGCTGATCGGCTCGAGGGATGCCGGCGCGGGCGCGGGCCTCACGCCCCGCGCCCGCATCCGCGCCTTCGCCAACATCGGCTCGGACCCCGCCCTGATGCTCACCGGGCCGGTGGACGTGACCCGCAAGGTGCTCCGGCGCGCCGGCATGGAGGTCGGCGACATCGACCTGTTCGAGGTCAACGAGGCCTTCGCCTCGGTGGTGCTGCGCTTCCGCCAGGCGTTCGACCTCGGGCCCGACGCCGTCAACGTGAACGGCGGCGCCATCGCGATGGGCCACCCGCTCGGCGCCACCGGGGCGATGATCCTCGGCACGGTGCTGGACGAGCTCGAGCGCACCGGGAAGGCGACCGCCCTCGTGACGCTGTGCATCGGCGCCGGCATGGGCACCGCCACGATCATCGAGCGCGTCTGACCTGAGGGAATCCGCATGCCGAGAACCTTGTCCCTCCGGGCGCTCCTGGCGGCGCTGGCCCTGATCCTCTCCGCCGCGCCCGGGGCCCGGGCCGACGATTTCCGCGCCGCCCTCGCCCGCGACATCGTCCTGAAGACGGTCGCCCGCAACCTCGGCGCCGCGTTCCGGCAGGCCGAGGAGAAGACCCTGGCGTCGGTGCCGGCCGAGAAGGCCGGCCCGATGCGGGCCGAGCTCGACCGGACCTTCGCGCAGGAGCGCGACACCCTCGTCGACCAGCTCTCCAAGGAGTACGCGCAGGCGTTCAGCGCCGACGAGCTGACGCGGCTCGCGAAGATCTACGACGACCCGGTCTACCAGAAGTTCCAGGCGCTCAACGCCGACCCGACCTCGATGGTCACCTCCATCACCAAGGACGCGGTGACCAGGATGATGAACCTCCTCGCGCTCGCGGCCCTGTCGCAGCAGCCGGGCGACGCCCCGCCGCCCGGAGCGCCGCCGCCGCCCGCCAGGCCCTGAGCGGCGCCGGCCGCAAGCCCCGGCGCCCCAAGCGCCGGCGCCGAGCACCGAGTGCCGGCGCCACGTCTCAAGACCCAGTGCCACGCCCCACGAGGCCCCGATGAACCTCACCGCCTTCCGCTTCGAGACCGATGCCGACGGCATCGCGCTCGCGACCTGGGACATGCCCGGCCGCTCGATGAACGTGATCACCCCGGAGGTGATCGACGATCTCCAGCAGATCATCGAGGCGGTGGCGGCCGATCCGGCCGTCAAGGGGTGCGTCGTCACCTCGGGCAAGGACGCCTTCTCGGGCGGCGCCGACCTGACCATGCTCCAGGGGCTCGGCGCCGAGTACGCGCGCCTCAAGGCCGAGCGCGGCGAGGAGGAGGCGATGGGCCGCTTCTTCGAGGAATCGCGCCGGCTCTCCCTGCTCTACCGCAAGCTCGAGACCTGCGGGAAGCCATTCGCCGCGGCGGTGCACGGGACCTGCCTCGGGGGGGCGTTCGAGCTGGCGCTCGCCTGCCATCACCGGGTGCTGTCGGACGACGACAGGACCCGGGTCGGGCTGCCGGAGATCAAGGTCGGGCTGTTCCCCGGCGCCGGCGGCACCCAGCGGGTGTCGCGCCTGATGCAGACCGGCGACGCGCTCCAGATGCTGTTCAAGGGCGAGCAGATCCGCCCGCTCATGGCCCGCAACATGGGCCTCGTCCACGCGGTGGCGCCGCGGGCCGAGATCGTCGACCAGGCCCGCGCGTGGATCAAGGCCGGCGGCTCGGCCGTGGCGCCCTGGGACCAGCCGAAGTTCAAGGCGCCCTCCGGAAAGGTGTACTCGCCGGCCGGCATGATGATCTGGCCGCCCGCCAACGCCATCTACCGGCGCGAGACCCACGACAACTACCCGGCCGCGAAGGCGATCCTCGGCGCGGTGTACGAGGGCCTGCAGCTCCCGATGGACCTGGCGCTGCGGGTCGAGAGCCGGTACTTCGCCAAGATCCTGCGCTCGACGGAAGCCGCGGCGATGATCCGCACGCTGTTCCTGTCCATGGGCGAGCTCAACAAGGGCGCCCGCCGGCCGAAGGGCGTCGGGCCGACGCAGCTGCGCAAGGTCGGCGTCGTCGGCGCCGGCTTCATGGGCGCGGGCATCGCCTACGTCACCGCCCAGGCGGGCATGGAGGTGGTGCTGGTCGACCAGTCGGCCGAGGCCGCCGAGAAGGGCAGGGCCTACGCCCACAAGCTCGTCTCCGACCAGATCATGAAGGGGCGCGCCAAGACCGCCGACCGGGACGCCCTGCTCGCCCGCATCAGCGCGAGCGCCGCCTACGGGGACCTGGCCGGCTGCGACCTCGTGATCGAGGCGGTGTTCGAGGACCCGGCGGTCAAGGCCGAGGTCATCGCCAAGGTCGAGGCGGTGATCGGGCCCGATGCCGTCTTCGCCTCCAACACCTCGACGCTGCCGATCAGCGGCCTCGCCGGCTCCTCAGGCCGCCCGGAGCAGTTCGTCGGCATCCACTTCTTCTCGCCGGTCGAGAAGATGATGCTGGTCGAGATCATCATGGGCCGGGCCACGGGCGAGCGGGCCCTGGCAGTCGCCCTCGACTACGTGCGGGCGATCAAGAAGACGCCGATCGTGGTCAACGACGCCCGCGGGTTCTTCGCCAACCGCTGCGTGGGGGCCTACATCCTCGAGGGCCACCTGATGCTGGCCGAGGGCGTCCCGGCCGCGATGATCGAGAATGCCGGCCGGCAGGCCGGCATGCCGGTCGGGCCGCTCTCGCTCAACGACGAGGTCGGGGTCGATCTCGGCCTCAAGATCCTCAAGGCCACCCGGGCGCAGGCCGGCGAGGGCGCCGTGAACCCGACCCAGGAGCGCCTGCTCACCGCCCTCGTGGAGCGGGAGGGCCGCCTCGGGCGCAAGAACCGCAAGGGATTCTACGACTACCCCGAGCAGGGCCAGAAGCGCCTCTGGCCGGGCCTGCGCGACCTCCAGGACATCCACCTCGACCCGGACGCGGTGGATTTCGCGGCCCTCAAGGCGCGCCTCCTCGCCACGCAGGCGCTCGAGGCGGCCCGCACGGTGGCGGAGGGCGTGGTCACCGACCCGCGCGAGGCCGACGTCGGCTCGATCCTGGGCTTCGGCTTCGCGCCCTTCACCGGGGGCGCGCTGTCCTACATCGACTTCATGGGGGCCGCGCGCTTCGTGGCCCTGTGCCGGGACCTCGAGGCGCGGCACGGCGCCCGCTTCGCCCCGCCCCAGGCCCTCGTCGCCATGGCGGAGACGGGCGCGACCTACTACGGCGAGGCGGCCCGGAAGGCGGCCTGAGCCCCCCGGCGCGCCCCGGCCGGGACGCCCGGAGCCGGGGCCCGCCCGGAAACCGGGCGGCCGCGCTGGCGCGGCGGGGCGGACCGCCCTACCTCGGCGGCAGGTTTTCCCCGGCCCGGAGAAGGTCCCTGCCGCCCGCGACCGCCCTGCCCGTCGAGCCGCGCCCCGGCCCATGAGGCGCCTCGTCCAGATCTCCGACCTGCATTTCGGCCGCACCGATCCGGCCGTGGTCGACGGGCTGGTCGCGGAGCTCAACCGGGACCGGCCGGACCTCGTCGTCGCCTCGGGCGACTTCACCATGCGGGCGAGGACGCGGGAATACGAGCAGGCCCGTGCCTTCCTGGCCCGCCTCGCCCCGCCCTGGATCGCGGTCCCGGGCAACCACGACATCTCGCCGTTCCGGCTCTGGCAGCGGTTCTTCCATCCGTTCCGCCGCTTCCGGCGCTACATCGCGCCCGAGACCGAGCCCGTCTACCAGGACGACGAGATCGCGGTGATCGGCCTCAACACGGTCCGGACCTGGGCGCCCGAGCGCGACTGGTCGCAGGGCAAGATCACCCGGGCGCAGATCCGCCGCACGGAGGCGCGCCTCGCGGCCCTGCCGCCGGGGCTGTTCCGCATCGTGGTGGCGCACCACCCGTTCATGCCGCCGCCCTGGGACGAGGCGGCCCGCCTCGTCGGGCGCGCCGACGAGGCGCTCGCGGCCTTCCAGCGCCACGGCGTCGGCCTGACCCTCGCCGGCCACCTGCACCGGGGCTACGCGCGCTTCGCCGAGCCGCGGGCTGCGGGCCCGCCCCGGGCCGAGATCGACCGCCCGGAGGCCACGGCGAGCGCCCGGCGCCTGCTCGCGGTCCAGGCCGGCTCCGCCACCTCCACGCGCCTGCGCGGCAACGAGCCCAACGCCTACAACCGCATCACGGTGGAGAACGGCATCGCCACCGTGCAGGTGCGGCTGTGGACCGGCCGGGACTGGTGCGACGCGGCCGAATCCGGCACCGCCCGCTGCTCGGCCGAGGAGTGAGGCCTCAGCCCGCCAGGGCCGCCGTCACCTCGATCTCGACCTTCATCTCCGGCCGCAGCAGGCCTGCCACCACCACGATCGTCGCGGCCGGCCTGACCTCGCGCAGCACCCGGCCGCAGACGGCGAGCACGGCCTCGCAATCGGCCCGGTCGGTGACGTAGTAGGTCGCCCGCACCACGTGGGCGAGGCCGGAGCCGGCCTCGTCGAGCACGCCCGCGATGGTGCGCCAGCAGGCCTCCGCCTGGGCGCCGGCCGCCTCCGGCAGGGTCATGGCGGCGTAGTCGTAGCCGGTGGTGCCGGCCACGAACACGAAGCCGTTCTGCACGACGGCGCGCGCGTAGCCGTAGTCGCGCTCGAACGAGGAGCCCCCATCGATCCGCCGCCGCATCGCCCCGGCTCCGCTCCGCCTGCCTTCGCGGCGAGACTAGAGCGTTTTCGAACGAAGGGGCAACCGGTCCGCCGCGCGGCGGCCGGACCCCGCTTCCCCCGCCTGAGCACGAGGCCCCGCCCGGACGGCGGGTCCGGGCGGGGCCTCGGAGGAGCCGCGGCCGCGAGCTTCGGGCCGCGGGCACTCGTGAGCCCGGCGGCGAGGCTTTCCTACTCGGCCGCGACCTTGTGGGCCTGCGAGCCGTCCGTGTAGGTCTCGGCCGAGAGGCGCTTGTGGGGCGCGGCGCGGCCCGGCAGGGGCGGCAGGGCCTTGGCCTTCTCGAGGTCGATGCCGGCGCCCTCCGCGACGCGGCGGCCGTAATCCTCGTCCGCGTGCCAGAAGTGCCAGACCATCCGCAACTGGATCGCCTCGGGGCACTCCTTCATGTCGGCGACGAGGTTCGCGATCAGGTCGTCGCGCTCCCAGGCCTCGAACGAGCGGTAGCGGTTGCCGGCCTGGGTGTAGTCGTCCTCGGTCCGGCTGGTCTGGTAGCGGCCGAGCTGGCCCTCCACCGGCTGGTGGTACTCGCGCGCGGGCCGGGGCGCCTCGCGCAGGCCCTCGGACAGGGTGCTCGGCTCGTAGTTGATGTGCCGGTTGGGACCGGTGCCGTCGACCCCGAAGGTCATCTGGCCGTCGCGCTGGTTAGAGTACACCTTCACGCCCGGCTGCGGCGCGTTGATCGGCAGCTGCAGGTAGTTCGGGCCGACCCGGTAGCGCTGCGTGTCCGAGTAGGACAGCGTGCGGCCCTGGAGCATCTTGTCGTCCGAGAAGTCGATGCCGTCCACGAGCACGCCCGTGCCGAAGGCCGACTGCTCCACGTCGGCGAAGAAGTTGTCAGGCACCCGGTCGAGCACCATGCGGCCGCACTTCAGCAGCGGGAACTGGTCCTCGGGCCAGCGCTTCGTGTCGTCGAGGGGGTCGAACGACAGGTGGTCGTTGGGCCCGTCCGGCATGATCTGGACCGCGAACTCCCACTCGGGGAAGTTGCCGGCCGCGATGGTGTCGTAGAGGTCCTGCGTCGCGTGGCCGACGTTCTTGGCCTGGATCGCCTCGGCCTGCGCCGAGGTCAGGTTGCGCACGCCCTGCTTGGGAATCCAGTGGAACTTGCACAGGTGCGCCACGCCCTGGTCGTTGACCAGCTTGTAGGTGTTGACGCCCGAGCCCTCCATCTCGCGGTAGTTGGCCGGGATGCCCCAGGGCGACTTCAGCCAGGTCACCATGTGGATCGACTCCGGGTGCATCGCCACGAAGTCGAAGAAGCGCCAAGCCTCCTGGCGGTTGGTCACCGGGTCGGGCTTGAAGGCGTGGATCATGTCCGGGAACTTGATCGCGTCCCGGATGAAGAAGACCTTGAGGTTGTTGCCGACGAGGTCCCAGTTGCCGTCGACGGTCTTGAACTTGACCGCGAAGCCGCGCGGGTCGCGGGCGGTCTCGGGGCTCTCCTTGGCGCCCGCCACGGTGGAGAAGCGCACGAACATCGGGGTCTTGACGCCGGTCTCGTTGAGGACGCGGGCGCGGGTGTAGGTGGAGGCGGGCTCGTCGCCGATCGTGCCGTAGGCCTCGAACCAGCCGTGGGCGCCGGCGCCGCGGGCGTGGACCACCCGCTCGGGGATCCGCTCGCGGTCGAAATGCGTGATCTTCTCGATGAACTGGTAGTTCTCGAGCGTGGCCGGACCCCTCTCACCGACCGTGCGCATGCTCTGGTTATCGCGGACCGGGTGGCCCTGGCGGGTGGTGAGGACGGGGCGTTGGTCGCTCATGAGAACTCCTCTGGCGTGGACGGGCGCGGGGCGCGTCGCCCCGAAAGGGGGCGCCCGCACGGGACACGGCTCACATAGGGGCGCCCCGGGGCAGCCCCAAGGACCCTGGAACTGGTCTGGCTCGAACTTATGGGCCGATCGCGACACGATGACAAATGCATCGTTGCGAAACGTCTGATAGACGGAGCCTATGAAAGTCTCGGCCCTGTCCCTCCGCGACCTCGAGTACGCCGTCGCGGTGGCGGAGGAGAGCCACTTCGGCCGGGCGGCGGAGCGCTGCGCCGTCAGCCAGCCGACGCTCAGCGTCCAGGTGCGCAAGCTCGAGGAGGCGCTCGGCATCGTGCTGTTCGAGCGCACGAGCCGGCGGGTGCTGCTGACGCCGGCCGGCCAGGCCGTGGTGCGCCAGGCCCGCCTGGTGCTGGCCGAGGCCCAGCGCCTCCTCCTCGTCGCCCGGGAGGGGGAGGACGGCCGGCTGTCGGGCCGCCTGCTGCTCGCGGCGATCCAGACCCTCGGCCCCTACCTGTTCCCGCAGGTCCTGCGGGGCCTGCGCCAGGAGTTCCCCGACGTCGCGCTGGCGCTCAGCGAGGGCCGCACGGCCGAGATCCTCGACGGCCTGCGGGAGGGGCGGTTCGACGCGGCCCTGGTCTCGCTGCCGATCGCGCCGGCGGGCTTCACGGTGGTGCCGCTGTTCGAGGAGCCGTTCCTCCTCGCCTGCCCGGCCGACCACGCCTTCGCGGGCGGCGAGGCGCCCGCCCCCGTCGACCTCGCGGGGCCCGGCCTGCTCCTCCTCGACGAGGGCAACTGCCTGCGCGACCAGGCGGTCGCCGCCTGCGGGGCCGGACCCGGCGCGGGCCGCCACGCCACCAGCCTGGAGACCCTGCGCTCGATGGTGGCGGCGGGCGCCGGCTACACGCTCCTGCCCGCCCTCGCGGCGCCCTCCGGCCCCGATCCGACGGGGCTGACGGTCTGCCGGCGCCTCGGCGCCGGCGGCCCGGGCCGCACCATCGCGCTCGCCTGGCGGGCGAGCGACCCGAGGGCGCGGGGCCTCGACGGCCTGGCGGCGTACTTCCGCGCCCATGCGCCGGGCGCAACGCTGCCCTGCGGGCACCCCCTCGACGCCCCCGCGAGCCCTGCGCGCCACGACGTTGGCCCGATTCCCGTATAGCCCGGGGGAGAGCCCGCCGGACGCCGCGAACCCCCGATGACCGCCATGAACGCCGCCCTGCCGGACCCGCGCCGCTCGCCCCTCCGCGGGGCGGCGCAGTGGGGCGGCCTCCTGGCCGCCTCGGCCGTGCTGGCGGCCCTGTTCCACGCCGCCGGCTTCCCGGCGGCCCTGCTGCTCGGCCCGATGCTGGCCGGCATCGCGTTCGGGGTCCGGGGCGCGACGATCCGGGTGCCGAAGCTCGGCTTCCAGGCCGCCCAGGCGCTGATCGGCTGCCTCGTCGCCCACGCGGTCAACGCCTCGATCGCGGCGACGCTGATGGAGGACGGCGTCCTGATCCTGGCGGTGGTGGGGGTGACCGTGGCGGCGGCGGCGGCCACCGGCTGGATCCTGACGCGCGCCCGGCTCCTGCCCGGCACCACCGCGGCCTGGGGCTCGTCCCCGGGCGGCGCCTCCGCCATGGTGGCGATGGCCGAGGAGTTCGGCGCCGACCCGCGGCTCGTCGCCTTCATGCAGTACGTCCGCGTCGCCTGCGTGGCCCTCACCGCCTCGGTGGTGGCGCGCCTCCTCGTCGTCGGCGGCGGCCCGGCGCCCGGCGCCGGCATGGAGCCGGCCCCCCTCGCGGTCCTCGCCACCCTGGCGGTCGCGGGCCTGGGCGGCTGGCTCGGCCGGCGGCTGCGGGTGCCGGCCGGCGCCATGATGGGCCCCCTCGTCATCGGGGCGAGCCTGCACGCCACCGGGCTCGCCAGCATGGCGCTGCCCTCCTGGCTGCTCGCCCTCGCGTACGCGGGCATCGGCTGGACGGTCGGCCTGCGCTTCACGCCCGCGACCGTGCGGGCGACGCTCCACGCCCTCCCGGGCGTGCTCGCGGCGACGCTCGGGCTGATCGGGCTCTGCGGCGCCTGGGCCTGGGGCCTGACCTTCCTCCTGCCCATCGACCTCCTCACCGCCTACCTCGCCACCAGCCCGGGGGGCCTCGATTCCGTGGCGATCATCGCGGTCGGCTCGAACGCCGACGTGTCGTTCGTGCTCGCGGTCCAGACCCTGCGCCTCCTCGTGGTGCTGATCACCGGGCCCCTCGTCGCCAGGTGGATCGCGCGGGCCGCACCCGTGCCGGAGGGCGGTGCCGCCGCCCCGTAAGGGCGGTGCCGCCCCGTGAGGGCGGTGCCCCGGCTCCGACGGGGTCTCCCGTCCCCTCGGGCGGGACGCCCGGTGAGGCTCCGGGGCCACGGGCAAGCTCGCCTCGCGGCCCGAAACGGGGTATCCCCGGGCCTTCGGGAACCGGAGCGCCGCGGGGCGCCCCCCAAACGAGCGTCGGACGCGCGAGCCCTTGCACGACTACATCAGGAAGATCCTGTCCGCCCGCGTCTACGACGTCGCCATCGAGAGCCCCCTCGACCCGATGCCGCGGCTGACGCAGCGGCTCGGCGCGCGCGTCCTCCTCAAGCGCGAGGACCTGCAGCCGGTCTTCTCCTTCAAGCTGCGGGGCGCCTACAACAAGATGGCGGGCCTGCCCGTCGAGGCCCTCGACCGCGGGGTGATCTGCGCCTCGGCCGGCAACCACGCGCAAGGGGTGGCGCTCGCGGCCGCCAAGCTCGGCGTCACCGCGATCATCGTGATGCCCCGCACGACGCCGGCCATCAAGGTCGAGGGCGTCCGGTCCCGCGGCGGCCAGGTGGTGCTGCACGGCGACGCCTTCGACGAGGCCTTCGCGCACGCCAAGGAGCTCGAGGCCGCGCAGGGCCTGACCTTCATCCATCCCTACGACGACCCCGACGTGATCGCCGGCCAGGGCACGATCGGCATGGAGATCCTGCACCAGCATTCCGGGCCGATCGAGGCGGTCTTCGTGCCCATCGGCGGCGGCGGGCTCGCGGCCGGCATCGCCACCTTCGTCAAGTTCCTGCGGCCGGAGACCAAGGTCATCGGCGTCGAGCCCGAGGACGCCGCCGGCATGGCGGCGGCGCTCAAGGCCGGCGAGCGGGTGGTGCTCGACCAGGTCGGGCTGTTCGCCGACGGCGTGGCGGTGCGCCAGGCCGGCGCCGAGACCTTCCGGCTCTGCCGCCAGTACCTCGACGGCGTGATCACGGTCGACACCGACGCGATCTGCGCCGCCGTCAAGGACGTGTTCGACGACACGCGGGCGATGTCCGAGCCCTCGGGCGCGCTGGCGGTGGCGGGCCTGAAGGAGTACGCGGCCCGCGGCGCCGCCGGCACCGGCGCCCTGATCGCGATCAACAGCGGCGCCAACCTGAACTTCGACCGGCTGCGCCATATCGCCGAGCGGGCGGAGCTGGGCGAGCGCCGCGAGGTGCTGCTCGCCGTCACCATCCCGGAGCGGACCGGGAGCTACCGGGCCTTCATCGAGGCCCTCGGCCGGCGCGCCATCACGGAGTTCAACTACCGCTACGCGCAAGGGGCCGACGCCCACATCTTCGTCGGCGTGCAGCTCGCCGGCGGCGCGGCCGAGAAGCGGGCCCTCGTCGCGGGCCTGACCGAGCGCGGCTACCCGGTGCTCGACCTCTCCGACAACGAGATGGCCAAGGTCCACGTCCGCTACATGGTGGGCGGCCGGGTGCCGGGCCTCGCCGACGAGCGCCTGCTGCGCTTCGAGTTCCCGGAGCGGCCCGGCGCCCTGCTCAAGTTCCTCGACAGCCTCGGCGACGTCTGGAACATCTCGCTGTTCCACTACCGCAACCACGGCGCCGATTACGGCCGGGTGCTGGCCGGCATCCAGGTGCCGGAGGGCGAGCGGGCCCGCTTCACGGCGGCGCTCGAGGACCTGGCCTATCCCTACCACGACGAGACCGAGAACCCGGCCTACCGGCTCTTCCTCGCCGGCCAGCTCGGGGCGCCGGCGCCGGAGGCGGCCCCGGCGGCGTGACCCGCCCTGGCGCGCGCGCCGCCTTGACGCCGCCCCAGTGCGGGTTCACCTCTGCCGCCCGATGCCGCCGCTCCTCGCCCTCCCCTTCCCCGCCATCGATCCGGTCGCCATCGCGATCGGCCCGCTCCAGATCAAGTGGTACGCGCTCGCCTACATCGTCGGGCTGGTGGGCGGCTGGTACTACGCCAAGCGCCTCGTCGCCGCGCCGGGGCTCTGGGGCTCCGTCCGGCGCCCCACCGCCGCCGACATCGACGACCTGATCGTCTGGGTCGCGCTCGGCGTCGTGCTCGGCGGGCGCATCGGCTACGTGCTGTTCTACAACCTCGCGGCCTATCTCTCGCACCCGGCCGAGATCCTGGCGATCTGGCGCGGCGGCATGTCGTTCCACGGCGGCTTCCTCGGCGCCGTGCTGGCCCTGCTGCTCTTCGCCCGCCGGCGCGGCCTCAACGGGTACGCCATGCTCGACCTCGCCGCCGTGGTGGTGCCGATCGGCCTGTTCTTCGGCCGCGTCGCTAACTTCGTCAACGGCGAGCTCTGGGGCCGCGCGGCGCCGGACTTCGCCTACGCCATCGCGTTCCCGAGCGGCGGCCCGGTGCCGCGCCACCCGAGCCAGCTCTACGAGGCCGCCACGGAGGGCCTGCTGCTGTTCTGCCTCATGGCGCTCGCGGTCCGGCGCTTCGGCTTCCGCAGGCCCGGGCTGCTCGGCGGCCTGTTCGTGCTCGGCTACGCGGTCGCCCGCACGGCCTGCGAGGTGTTCCGCGAGCCGGACCCGCAGCTCGGGTTCCTGTTCGGCTCGGGGGTCGGGGCGCTGGGCGGCGGCGTCACCATGGGGATGCTGCTCTGCCTGCCCATGGTGGTGGTCGGGCTCGTCTTCGTGGTCCGCGCCCTGCGGGGCGACACCCGGCCCCGGCCGCGCCTGGAGCGGGAGGCCGCCGAGCCGGAGGCGCGCTCGGCGTGAGCGGGACGCCGCTCCTCGCGGAGTTGCGCCGGCTGATCGCCCTCGAGGGGCCGATCTCGGTCGAGCGCTACATGGCGCTCTGCCTCGGCCACCCCGTGCACGGCTACTACCGCACCCGGGATCCCTTGGGCGCCGCCGGCGACTTCACCACCGCGCCCGAGATCAGCCAGATCTTCGGCGAGCTGCTCGGCCTCTGGGCCGCCGAGGTCTGGCACGGGCTCGGGCGGCCCGCCCCCGTGCGCCTGGTCGAGCTCGGCCCCGGCCGCGGCACCCTGATGGCGGACGCGCTCCGCGCCATCCGGGCCGCCGCCCCGGCCTGCGCGGCCGCCCTCGACCTGCACCTCGTCGAGACCAGCCCGGTGCTGCGGGAGGCCCAGGCGCGGGCGCTCGCCGGCCGGCACGCCCCGGTCTCCTGGCACGATTCCGTCGACACGCTCCCGGACGGCCCGGCCGTGATCCTGGCCAACGAGTTCTTCGACGCCCTGCCGGTGCGCCAGTACCAGCGCACGGCCCGCGGCTGGTGCGAGCGCCGGGTGGGCCTCGGGCCCGGCGGCGCCCTGGCGTTCGGGCTGAGCCCGGAGCCGACGCCCGAGCTCGCCGCGCCCGGCCGCGAGGGCGCCGCGC
>NZ_QOWC01000171.1 GCF_003574465.1 Methylobacterium crusticola | reverse complement strand
CGAAGCCGTTGCCGAAGCCCGACATGTAGCCGGGAGCGGTCGCGGTCGCACGAGGCGACGCTCCCTCCAGCGCAGGATAGCCTTGTATCGTCATTACGACCTCGTGCGATGACTGGGGGCGGGGAATGCGCGTTCAGGCCGATGTTCGGCCCGGTGCGTCGACGCGGATGATCCCGTCCGCGTCGACAGTGACGGGAATGACGTCGAGGGCGCAGCCGTGCGCCAAGCCGTCGGCGCCGCTTCCATCGGTGATGCGGAAGGCGGCGTCGTGGTTGGAGCAGCGCACGAGCGTGCCGTCGGCGCTCAAGACCGCGTTGCTGCGGTAGGTGAGCGGCAGATCACGGTGCGGGCACAGGTTCACGAAGGCGGCCGGGCCGGCCGCGCCCTTGACCAGCAGGACCGGAAATGCGCCGTCTCCATTGTCGATGTCGAGGGCCAGCACGCCCGCCGCGTCGAGGCGCGCGGCCTCGGCGAGCGCCGCCCCGGTCGGCGGCGCGCCCGGCAGGTCCCGGAAATCACCCATCGTGGTTCCTCCGGCTCTACGCGCTCAGCACGCCGCGCTGGATCTGGTCGGCCTCAATCGACTCGAACAGGGCCTTGAAGTTGCCCTCGCCGAAGCCGTCATCGCCTTTCCGCTGGATGAACTCGAAGAAGATCGGCCCGATCACCGTCCTGGAGAAGATCTGCAGCAGGATGCGGGTCATGCCGCCGTCGACCACGCCCTCGCCGTCGATCAGGATGCCGTGCTTCTTCAGCCGGTCGAGTGGCTCGGTGTGCCCGCTGACCCGCGCCTTGGAGCGCGCGTAGTAGATGTCCGGCGGGCCAGGCATGAATTCGAGCCCGCGCGCTGAGATGGCATCGGTCGAGGCGTAGATGTCGTTCGTCGCGACGGCGACGTGCTGGATGCCCTCTCCCTTGTACTCGTTCAGGTACTCCTCGATCTGGCTCTTTTCGTCGGCGCTCTCGTTGATCGGGATCCGGATCTTGCCGCAGGGCGAGGTCAGCGCCCGGCTGGTCAGGCCGGTGTGCTTGCCGGAGATATCGAAGTAGCGGATCTCGCGGAAGTTGAACGTCTCGGCGTAGAACTTGTACCAGGTGTCCATGTTGCCGCGCCGGACGTTGTGCGTCAGATGGTCGAGGTAATAGAAGCCGACGCCGAAGGGCTTGGGATCCGCCTCGCCGAGCCAATCGAAGTCGTCGGCGTAGGGCGAGCCTTTCGGTCCGTAGCGGTCGACGAAGTAGAGCAGTGATCCGCCGATGCCCAACACCGCCGGCGCATCGATCGTCTTGTCGGCGCCGGTATATTCCGTCGCGCCGAGTTCGACGGCGCGCTCGAGGGCGTGCTGCGCGTCGACGACCCGCCAGGCCATGGCGGCGGCGCAGGGGCCGTGCGCGTCGACGAAGCGGCCGGTGTGGCCCTCGCGCTCCCGGTTGACGACGTAGTTGATGTCGCCCTGCCGATAGAGCGAGATGTCGCGGCTCTTGTGGCGCGCCACCGCGATGAAGCCCATGCTCTCGAACAGTTTTCCGAGCACCGCCGGGTCGCGGTGAGCGAACTCGACGAATTCGAAGCCGTCGGTGCCGGCTGGATTGTGCGCGCTGATCGTGGCTGGCGGGGCGTCGTGCGGGAAGGGACCCATGTCGTTCTCCTCAAGTCAGTTGGATGTGGCAGGCTGGCTGTGGACGACCGCGTGATGTGCGCGATCGTCGGCAGCCGAAACGGAACTTGCGGGTGGATGGCGCGTGAAGAGGCTCGTTCGCGCGAGGATCGTGTTTGAGCGCGAGGCTCAGGACCGGGCGTGTACGCCCGGTCCGTCGGGATCACCGGGCCGAGATCACTGGGCCAGGATCATTTGGACAGCGCCTCCAGGGAGACGTCCGTGGTGCGCGGCCCGAGCAAGCCGACCGCCACCATGGTGATGGCCATGCAAGTCGAGGTGAACAGGAACACGCCCGTCACACCGGAGTGGTTCAGCAGATATTCGAGGATGAACGCCGTGAAGATCGCCGAAAAGCGGCTCCATGAATACACGAAGCCGACGGCTCGGGCGCGGATGCAGGTCGGGTAGAGTTCGGCCTGATAGGCGTGATAGGTGTAGGAGAGCGTGTTGGCGGCGAGCGTGATGACGACGCCGGAGATCAGGATGCCAAGCATCTCGGTCTGCTGCGAGAAGGCGAGGCCCGCCACCACGATGATGCCCGCCATGGCGAGGATCACGGTCTTGCGCTCGTAGCGGTCGGCGATGAGGAGCCCGAGCAGGGGGCCGACCGGGGCGGCGAGGGCGATGATGGTGGTGTAGCCGAGGCTGGTGGTGACGGTGATGCCGTGCTTGATCAGCAGGGACGGCACCCAGTTGGCGAAGCCGTAATAGGCGACTGTCTGGAAGACGTGGAACACCAGCATCATCACGGTGCGCTGGCGGTACGGCGGCTTCCAGATGTCGCCGAAGCGCTCCGTCCCGACGGTCGGGGCCGCGGCCGGCTCCGCCTCGGGCAGGGCACGGCCGGTCTCTCGGCAGACCTTCTCCTCGAGGCGGGTCAGGATGGCGTCCGCCTCGACGATCCGTCCCTTGCCGGCGAGCCAGCGCGGGCTCTCGGGCAGCGCGCGGCGGACCCACCAGATCACCAGGGCACCCCCGGCGCCGAACAGCACGACCCAGCGCCAGCCGTCGAACCCGAGCGGAGCCGTGGGCACCAGCAGGTAGGACAGGAAGGCGACCACCGGCACGGAGAGGAAGCCGACCGCCTGTGAGAGCGCCGAGGCCCGCCCACGCATGTGCTTGGGCACCAACTCGGTAATGTATGTGCCGATGGTAACGATCTCGACGCCGATGCCGAGACCCGCGATGAAGCGCCAGAGGTTGACGTCGAACGCGGTGGACTGGAACGCCATGATGGCGTTCGCAGTGGAGTACCACAGCAGCGAGTAGGTGAAGACCGCCTTGCGGCCGAACCGGTCCGCCAGGAAGCCGCAGCACAGCGTGCCGAGAAAGAGGCCCGCGAACAGGGCGGCGATGAAGCTCGCCCGGCCGGAGAACAGCAGCGTGAGGAAGTGCCAAGGCGACGTGGCGTCGGCCAGGGAGGACGCTTTGGCGCTGAGGATGCCGGCCTTGACGAGGCCCGGCGTCACGTAGCCGGTGAGGAAGAGGTCGTAGAGCTCGAAGAACAGCCCGAGGCTGATCAGCACCACCACCCGCCAGACCGGCCGGGAGGCCGGAAGCCGGTCAAGCCGGGCGGAGATCGCGGCTGCGCCGACCGCGCTCTGCGGGGGCGCCGTTGCGTCGGCAACCGTCGCGATGTCGTAGGCCGAGATAGCTTTCATGATTTCCTCCTGACAAGTCAATCCGGGCTGTTCGCCGCCCGTTGTTCGACGAGTGATTTGACTATAGAGTTCAGCAAGTCGAGGCTTGCGCCGGGTCAGCGTTGGATTTCAGAATTAATTTTCTGAAACGGATCTCTGCAGCCCTGCAATGGCTTTTCGAGGTCTGCTCTATCTGACACTTCATCTTGAGGTGCTGAGCGGTTGAGGGTCCCTCAGCCCCAAGCATGAGCCCCAAGACACCCCGGCGATTTTCGGAGACCTCGATCGAGGCTTGCTGCGTGCGCGTCTTGGGATGAGGTCGCGGTCGGGAGGGAACGGAGGCTCCGGATCTCGCACCCGCGCCGTTCAGGCCGGCTCCCGCGCCGAAACCTCTGGCGCCACCAGGATGCCGGCCTCGATCAGCGCCGCGACCTCGGCCTCGTCGAGCCCCGCCTCGCGGGCGATGTCCCGCCCGTGCTCGCCCACCCGCGGCGGCTGGCGCGTGAGGCCGGGGCGGCCGTCGAACAGGGAAATCGGCAGGCCGGGCAGGCCCGCGCTCTCCGCCGCCGGCCGGAAGGCCGTGTCGTCCCGCGCCCGGGTCAGGTCAGTCGGCAGCAGGCCACCGGAGGCGAGGAGATGCGGATCGTCGAACAGGTCGCCGGGTCGGTTGATCGGCGAGAACGGCAGCCCGAGCGTCTCGCAGCGCGCCATCAACTCCGCTTTTGTGAGCGCCGCAAACACCGCGCCGACCCGCGGCAGGATGCGGGGACGCGCCGCCGCGAGGGCCGCCATGCCGGCGAGGGTCGGATCCTGCGCGAGGTCGTCGAGGCCGAAGGCCTCGCAGAAGCTCCGCCACTGAGTCTCGGTGACGACCCCAACGAACACCTGGCCGTCATCGGCGGTGTCGAAGATGTCGTAGAGCGGCCAGGGCTTCTTCATCGCGGGATCGCCGAATGGAGTCGGGTCGCGCCCGTCGACGGCGGTGCGGGCCATGTGCTGGGCCACCAGCACCATGTTGGTCTCGAACAGGCCGGACTGGACGAGGCCGCCGCGCCCGGTCCGGTCGCGCTCGCGCAGGGCGGCGACCACCGCGAGGGCGCCAAACAGCCCACCCATGATGTCGTTGACCGAGGAACCGGCGCGCAGGGGCCGGCCCGGCGGGCCGGTCATGTAGGCCAGGCCCCCCATCATCTGTACGACTTCGTCGAGAGCCGCGCGGTGCTCGTAGGGTCCGGGCAGAAAGCCCTTGAGCGAGCAGTAGATGAGCCCCGGATTGTTGGCCTGGAGCGTTTCGAGCCCGAGCCCCATCTTGGCCATGCCGCCAGGACGGAAGTTCTCAACCAGCACGTCGGCGTCGGCGGCAAGCCGGCGCACGAGGGCGAGGCCATCCGGGGACTTCAGGTCGACGCACAGGCTGCGCTTGTTGCGGTTGAAGGCCGGGAAGAAGCCGACCGCCGGCCCGGTCAGCCGCCGCGTGTTGTCGCCACTGGGCGCTGGCTCGATCTTGATGACGTCGGCGCCGAGATCACCCAGGATCATGCCGCAGCTCGGTCCCATGACCATGTGGCTGAACTCGATCACCCGGATGCCGGACAGGGGCAGGCGGCTCGCGCCCGTGTTCTGGGGGGAGTGGAACATGGCGTCGTCCTCACGGGCGGTCATTGGGCGGCTTCCAGGGCTGGGGCGGCGTGTCGGTAGGTGCGCGGGATGCCGGCGGCGGCGACGCGCCCGTGCAGGCGCTCGGCGGGCAGCAACTCGGCGAGCCGCGTCCGTGCGGCGAGGAGACCCGGCAGGTCGATCCTGGTGTCGAACCCCTCCGACTCGAGCAGGTAGACGAGGTCCTCGGTCGCCGCGTTGCCGACCGAGCCCGGGGCGAAGGGACAGCCGCCAAGACCGCCGAGCGCCCCGTCGAAGCCGCAAACACCCTCCTCCAGCCCCGCATAGGCGTTGGCGAGGGCCGTCCCGAGGGTGTCGTGTAAGTGTAAGTGACCGAAGCGCACCGCCCCGATCTCGCCGCGCAGGCGGCGGACCAGCCGCTTCACCTGGGCGGGCACGGCGTAGCCGAGGGTGTCGGCAAGGCTGACCGTGTCGGCGCCGGCCTCCGCAAGGGCGGCCGCGAGGCGCACCACGTCGTCTTCTGGGACGGCACCCTGGAGCGAGCAGCCGAAGGCGGTGGAGATCCCCGCCTCGATCCGCGGCCCGCTGGGCCCGAACGCGGCGACGATCCGGGCGACCTCGGCGACCTGGTCCTCGCGGCTGCGGCGGACATTAGCGCGGCTGTGGGCCTCGCTGGCCGAGACCGGCACGACCACGACCTGCACCCCGGCGGACGCGGCGTTCTGCGCACCCCGCAGGTTCGGCGCGAGGGCGGCCACGGTCAGGCCCGGGTGGTGCTGCCGCGCCGCCCGAGTCACCTCGGCGGCATCGGCCATCTGCGGCATGAGGCTCGGCGGCACAAAGCTCGCCACCTCCATGCCGCTCACGCCAGCTGCCGCCATGGCGTCGATCCAGGCGAGCTTCGAGGCGGTCGGCATGACCGCCTTGACCATCTGCAGCCCGTCCCGGGGCCCGACCTCGCGAACGGCGATGACGGGGCGCTTGCCGTCTGTGGACATCGCTTCCTCACCCAATATCTTCTTGATCCCGACATACGTCCGCTAGATACGGACGAGAATCGCTTATTTACGGGGTTAGCGTCCGCATAATGCGGACGCATGGCCTGCAAGGGCTGGAGCAGAGCCGTGACGACGCCACCGCCGGACTGGACGAGCCTGCGGCTCTACCTGACGGCCCTCGAGCTCGGCAGCATCGCCAAGGCGGCCGAGTACTGCAGCATCGCCAATTCGGCGGCGGCCAAGCGCATCCAGGTGCTGGAGGCCCGGGCCCGTGTCGGGCTGATCGAGCGACATGCCCGCGGCATCATCGCCACGGCGGCCGGCGAGGTGTTCGCGCGCCACGCCCGCGGCCTGATGGATCTGGCGCGCCGGCTGGAAGAGGACATGGACGCCTTCGCGGCTGGTGGCGCGGGCAGCGTGCGGCTGCTCGCCACTGCCTCCAGCATCGGCGGGCACGACCTCGCTGAGCGCCTCGCCGCGTTCGCGCGCCTGTACCCGCGCATCGTCGTCGACTTGCGCGAGTTGACGAGCGCCCCGATCCTCCAGGAGCTGATCGAGGGGCGGGGCGACATCGGCATCGTCACCACCAACGCGCGGGTCCCCGCCGGCCTGGAGGCGCGGCCTTGGCGCGAGGACCGGTTGCTCGCCATCGTCTCGCGCGACCATCCGCTGGCGGGCCGCACGGCCTTGCGCTTCAGCGAGGTGCTGGAGCATCCCCTGGTCGACGTGCTGGAGATCGGGGCGCTGTCGCTGCTCCTGACGGAGGCGGCCCAGGAACTCGGACGCAAACCCGATTACCGCTATCGCGTCACGTCGATGGACGCTGCCCGCCGGCTCGTCGCCGCGGGTCTCGCGGTGAACGTGATGCCAGACCGAATGATTGTGCCCTACCTGGACCGGTTCGGCGTGCTCGGCATTGCTATCGACGAACCGTGGGCCTTGCGGCGATTGCGGCTCGTTGCTCGTGCGGCGGACGCCCTGCCTGGACCAGCTCGCATCTTAGCAGATCATTTGATGGACTGTTCGATCGCATATCATGATGCCGAACCTCCATCATGAACTCAATAATTCAACAGTGAATGTGATTTTTCCTGGGACATAATATGTGAAAATGAACTATTGCAAGTTGATATAAATATTTCGACGATAATCTAAATATATTAACATGAGATATTGTGCATTCAATGTACGAAGATCCGATACGTGTCCATCGTTGCCCGCCCTGTCACATCCTGTGTGCCTGATTCCATATGCCGGGCTTATGCGAAACCGCTCGCGCGACTACAAACCGGCATCAGGAGCGTATCCCACCAATCGGGTTGCCGCGGCCAAGGAGGTGCAGCCGATCCGGGCCGTCACGGGTGGCCAAGGGCAGCAGCCTGGCTCGACAGCTGTTCGGGCGAGGAGCGAGCGCTGTTGAACCGCTACGTCGACGCGATGCGGGCCACGCACATGCCGAATGGCAGTCAACACGGCGCGTGCGGCGCCGTCGTTCGAGGGCGGGGCGCCGCGGGTGTGGTCTCCAGCTCCGGAGGTGCCGCCTGCCGCGGGTGGCGCTGGCCTGCTATCGTTTGGTGCGCGCCTTGATTCTGACTGTGAGCATGGCAGTTGCCCTGTCAGGTTCGTCACTTTCAAGCTTCGATCTCCCTGTCGGCAGAGCGAAACGCTGAGAAGCCGTCTTTCGTGATCTGGTTCACAGAAGCGGCAATCGGAAATAAGTAGCCTGCGCTAATCGTGATTATGGATCACTGATTGGGCAGGCTACAATGATGACCGACTCTGATCTGATCAAATTAGCAATAGAGACACTTAATTCTCGACCATGCGCGTCCATTTCATTTGATTATTTCAACGGCTACGAGATCGTCGCAGTCAGGCCAAGTCTGTATATCAAGATTGCAGAGCTAATTTCAAGCAAAGCAATCACTATAAAGATTATGCCACTGCCGAATGGTCGGAACGGAGAATATTATGACAGATCAAATTTCTTATATCTTAGTCAAGCGCTCGACCCAGGTAGCTTAAAATTCCGAAGAACGCTTGTCCATGAAAGCACGCATGCTGCCATTGACATGCTGAAATGCAAGAACATGTGGGGGCCACACGAAGAAATCATCGCCTTTGTAGCAGCGGCCTGTTACGTCACGAACACCGGAGAGCCACTTGGAAGTGTTAGTGAAGGAACTTATGCGACTGCAGTCGAGATAGCCAAAAAAATTAAGCGCTCACCAAATTCATCTCTGGACTGGAACTTAGTTTCTGCGATGTACAGTGGAATGATGGCTTCTGCCACCTATCGTGCAGCGACGAAAAATATTACTAATTATGATGGCATTAGACGGTAACTTTCAAGTACGACCCGGCTAACAAGCCCTAGCTTCTAGGAACAAGTTGCGATGAAAGGGGCCATTGTCGGTTGATTTGCTGTCATTTATCCGTTCACTATACACGTCGTTATACGAACAAGATAGGAAGGAGAGAGCAGGCCTAGTCCCTACACGAGGCGCGCTTTCGACATGCCGCCCGAAGCTTTCCGGACCTTCCAGGAGCACCGCAGCAACTGCCGGCGCCGCGGCATCGCGTTCGCGTTCACGCCGAAGGCATGGTGGGCGTGGTGGCAGATCGACGACCGCTGGTCGTACCGCGGCGTGGGGATGGGCAAGTTCATGATGGCGCGCCGTGGCCACGTCGGGCCCTACACCCCCGAGAACGTCCGCTGCGTCTCGCACGGCCGGAACATGACCGACATGACGCCCGAGGCCCAATCGAGGAGCGAGGTGCATCCGAGGTCACGACCTGTTGGCACCCCGGTGTGTCCCTACGGCTCGGCCACTCTCGCCGCCGCCTGCGGCGTGCCCCCCCGAACCGCGGCACGGTGGGCACGGCAGCAGGATCACGGCTGGCGGTGCGAGCAGGGTTCTGGCGCGGAAGTATCGCATTCAGCCGCTTCGCGCGCGAGAGGAGCGGCCTGGTCTGGGGGCGCTCACAGCAGGTAGGCGGCAGCGACGATGACAGCGATGGCGACCACTGCCAGCAGCATCGTGATGCCGTAGCTTCGCCTCTGCATCGGTGTGCTCATGCCGGTCCTCGTGATCCACTTCGGTGACAGCCGCTCTGCCCTCCTGGCAACCCTTCTGGTTGCGCCTCTAGCCTCGACGTAGTGGGTGCGTACACACGCTTGTGCGCATGCAGGTAACATGGAGCCTTTGCGACCGATGCAGTAAAAAGGGCGGCTACGTTGGCCGCCCTTCAAAGGTGTTGCTGTGCTGTGCGGTGTCGTGCACCTCAGCGCGTGAGCGTGGGGTTCTGCTGAGTGACGCTGGTGAAGGCCTTGCTGGCCTCTTCGACTGCACGAACCGAGACTTCGGCGATGGTCTTGCTGTCCTGAACTACATGCTGCAGGCTCTCGCGGAGCAGCTCACTCTGGATGGCGGTGAACTCCTGCACCGAGGTGGCACGCGTCAGCTTGTTCATGCCGTCGAGATTGCGCTGCCACTGCTTCTGACTCAGCTCGAACCAATTCCGGGAGATGTCCTGGATGGCCTGAGTCAGAACCGTGCCACAGCGCGTGACGGCTTCCAGGTTCTGCTTGGACTGATCAGCGAGACGCTCGCTGTCTTGCCCTGTGAAGCCGAGGCTGCGGGTAAAGCGATCTGCGGCCTCGCGGGCCTGCTGAGATGCAGTCTCGATGTTTTTCTGAACGATCTGCTTGGCGTTCTCTGTAGCTTTGTCGCTGAGATTAGCCATCTTGTTCATGCCGTCACGAGCCGCATCAGCGAACTGGGTGCTTTGCTCGGTGGTCTTGTTGATGCTCGCCCTGACAGCCTCGGTGATCTGGTCGTTCTGCTCAGCCAGCTTGCGTTGCGCAGTAGTTGGATCGAAATTCATACCTGTTTCCTACGTTTTGACGGGCGTACGCTCAAGGTACTTACTGAGCATGGTAAGTACGTCTAGACGGCGAACCAAAATAGCTGTTTTGGTTCACGGCACCTATGTCGTGAAGGGTTGCTTGCTTTCAAGGTTCAGAAAAGCATTTTATGTTAGAAAACAACTGTCAGATTTCATCAATCATCATGCTCAAGGTTTAAGCACCTGACCGAGTTGCACAATTAGGTTTTCGCCGTTTCGATGATTGGGGCAGATGCCGAACCAGCTATGCCGGCCCATGACGCTCCAGTGCATTGAGGGGGTGCGTCCGACATCGATCACGCGTAGATCTTTCTTGGACTAAAACAGGAACTGCCAAGGTTCAACTTGACACTTTGCGGCCCAGGACGGCAGCCAAGCTGGTCCAAAGCGTGAATCAATCCATACGCAGCGGGAGCCCGCACGCTCAGAGAACCAGCCGTGCCCTGACGGCGATCTCTCGGATCTGCAAGCCTTCCAGGATTTGGTCGCCACACCGGATCCTCAGGACGTATGGCTAGGTGTCGATCGGCCCACTGACGGCCGCGAAGGCCTCCAAGATGCAGGCACCCAGGGTGGTGCACTTCCCCGTCTGCGGCATGTCGGGGTGATCGCCCCGAAACTGCATGACCAGAGCTGCTGGCTGATTCAGGTCAGGATGCGCTTTCATGGCTGCAGCCTACCCACGGGAAGCCGTTCAAAGGCGTTGAATTCTCGGGTTACCTCATCTCAGACGGCAAAGCTGCTCGGGTGACTCGATGAGGTGGGCCTGACGAATGTGCAGGAGCGATTAGGAAGGCGTGAGGAGGCGCAGCGCTTCGAGGGCAGCCTTCACCTTCGCCAAGCCCTGTGCGGTGACATCGGGGTAGGGGCAGTTGCGCGCCACTTCGCCGGCACGGCGACGGACCGTGTGCGGTTTCGACAGCGGTGGCCCAGTGGCGAGGGCGTCGAAGTAGGCTGTCCAATAGCGACGATCTAACCGACGCGGTTTGGCCAGTGTGGGCGTTGGCATAGACCGCATGGGCGATTCCGATCCGCGATGCTTGCGACGCAGAGAGCATTCTTCTCAGCCGGTGAACAGACCTTCAACCGCAGCCGGCGTCATAGCGGTGCCTTCGAGCAGTTGGCGCTTTCGGGTCGAGGTATCCCGCGATCTTGATGTCGGGTGCCTGGCAAGGCCGATAGCCCTTGTGACGGTGCTGCTGGCCTCTGCGCTTCCATCAAAAATCCCTTGGTGTCCGTGGCCCGCAATGTTCTGCACCGTGTCGGTCGCGCCCGCCGGAGCCATGCCGTCCACTCCCGCGAGAGCACACGCAGCACGTTCGGCAGGTTCACGGCGCTCTTGCGTCGCCGCTCGACAACCACGAGCAGCCCGTCACTCTCGGCCAGGCGAATTGCCGTCTGGGCCAGCCGATGGGACACGCCTGCACGGGCCGCGATCGCGGCGTCGGTCAGCGTGCACTCGCCCCGAGCCGCCACCTCGTCGGCCACGATGCCGAGCACCGCGCGCCGGCCTTCCGTGAACCTTGAGGCCAGGGCGGGCGGCAGCGGACCTGAGGCGGCGATGGTCCGGCGCCTCGCGATCGATGCGACGCGATCAGGCGACCGCTGGCGGCGTTTCGCGGGGAAGATGGAAGTGAGAGGCGCCCAAGCGGCGTGGCGCCCGACGCAGAGCCGCTGGTGGCTCTCTGCGCGGCCTTCCTGGCGTAGATGATTTCGGCGAGGTGCTGCGCCTCGTCGTCGTCGAGCAACCCGGCCCCGTGTGCCTTCCATACGTCCAAGGCCAACCCGTCGAGCTGCGACAGCAAGGCTGCGGCAACCAGTTCCTTCATGGCATGCAACATCGTCTCGGCCGATGCCCAGGCGAGCCGACCCCTATGAAACCGCCTATCAGGACCGATTTCCGTCCGGGACGAGCGCAGCCGCCGCGGCCGGTGAGCGAGCTGTCCTCATGCGTCTCGGTCTTCGGTGCTCAGGAAGCGTTCGCAAGTCGCGTGCGCGCCGCGGCCGCCAGGTCCCCAGATTCCGGACGGTTACGGCACGGGGTCAGGAGTTCGCCTTGTCGGATGGGGCTTTGATTAACTCCTTGAGCTTCTCCGACATCGGGAAGCTGAGGTTGAGGTCCCGTGGTGGGATCGGGGTCTCGAACCACCTAGTGTAGAGCTGGGTGAACACCCCCGACTTCATCAGCCCGACCAGGGTCTCGTCGACCAGCGCTTTGAAGTCCGGATCCTCGCGGCGGAACATCAGCGCGTAAGGGTCGGCTGAGTAGGACTTGTCGAGGATCCTGAACTTGGACGGATCCTTGGAATTCGCTTTCACGCCAGCGAGCAGGATGTCGTCCTCCATGAACGCCGCAGCGCGACCTGCGTCGACAAGCAGGAAGCTCTCAGCGTGGTCCTTGCCCTGCGAGATTTTGAGACCTAATCTTTCGTCCTGGTTGAGCTTATTCAGGAATTGAGACGTGTTCGTCCCCGAGGTGACGACGACGGGCTTGCCCTTCAAGTCGTCGGGAGAAGCGATGCCGCTGTCGGTGCGGGTCAGCCATTTGAACTGCGCCACGAAGGTCGAGACTGAGAACGCGACCTGTTTCTGGCGAGCAAGCTGGTTCGCGGTGGAGCCGCACTCGATGTCGACGGTGCCGTTGGCGACCAGGAGGAGGCGGGTCGCCGAGTTGACCGGGTTGTAGGCGACCTTCAGGTCGGCCATGCCGAGCTTCTTCCGCACCGCCTCAACGACCTGCCCGCACAGGTCCATCGAGAACCCAATCGGCTTCTGGTTGCCGTCGAGGTAGGAGAACGGCACCGAGGATTCCCGGTAGCCGAGGGTGATCGTTCCGGTCTCCTTCACCTTCTTGAGTGTGCCGGTGAGGCCGTCGGCGTTCGCAGCCGTCATCAAGACAAGCGTCATCGTCGCGGCCACGGCCGCGCGTTTCAGGTTTTGCATCTTCGGTATCCTACGGTTGGGTCAGGGCTGGCCCGTTGCGAGTCGTGAGGTCATGCCGCTCTCAGGCGACTTGGGCGATGGCCGCATCGACCGCTTCGCCGAGGCGTTCCACGACCGTGTCCACGGTCGCGGCGTCGATGATGAAGGGCGGCGCCAACAGGATGTGGTCGCCGCGAGAGCCGTCGATGGTGCCGCCAGCCGGGTAAACCGCTAGTCCGCGGTTCATCGCCTCGCGCTTGATGCGCGCGTTGAGCTTCCTGGCCGGATCGAAGGGGGCCTTGGTGCCGCGATCCTCGACCAGCTCGACGCCCATGAACAGGCCGCGTCCGCGGACGTCGCCGACATGCGGATGGTTGCCGAAACGCTCGCCGAGGCGCCGGCTCAGGTGAGCGCCCATCGCCTTGACGTTGTCGAGCAACCGGTCGCGGGCGACTACCTCCTGCACGGCGAGCGCGGCCGCGCAGGCCATCGGGTGGCAGATGTACGTATGACCGTGCTGGAACAGGCCGGAGCCATTGGCGAAGGCCTCGTAGATCCTTCCCGCCAGGAAGGTTGCGCCGATGGGCTGGTAGCCACCGCCCAGACCCTTGGCGACCGTCATCAGGTCGGGGGCGACGCCGTCCTGCTCGCAGGCGTGGAGCGTCCCGGTGCGGCCCATGCCGCACATCACTTCGTCGAGGATGAGCAACACGCCGTAGCGGTCGCAGATCTCGCGGATGCGCCGGAAGTAACCAGCGACTGCCGGAACGGCCCCAGCGGTCGCCCCGACGACCGGCTCGGCCACGAAGGCCATCACGGTCTCGGGGCCGAGTTCGAGGATCTTGTCCTCAAGCGCCTGCGCTGACCGCGTACCGTACTCGGTCTCGCTCTCGCCTGGCTCTTGGTAGCGGTAGGCATAGCAGGGGTCGATGTGATGGGTCTCGGCGAGAAGCGGCTTGAACTGAGCGCGCCGCCATTCATTGCCGCCGGTCGCCAGCGCGCCCAAGGTGTTGCCGTGGTAGCTCTGGCGCCGGGCGATGATCTTGGCGCGCTGCGGCTGGCCGGTCTCGACGAAGTATTGCCGCGCCATCTTGAGCGCGGCCTCGACGGCTTCCGAGCCACCCGAGACGAAGTAGATGTAGTCGAGGCCGGCCGGGGCGTCCGCCACGAGGCGTTCGGCCAGCGCCTCGGCCACCTCGCTCGTGAAGAAGCTGGTATGGGCGTAGGCGAGCTTGTCGGCCTGGGCGTGGAGCGCGGCGACCACGTCCGGATGCCCGTGCCCAAGGCAGGATACCGCTGCGCCGCCCGAGGCGTCGATGTAGCCGCGCCCGTCCTGGTCGAAGAGCTCGACGCCCTTGCCGCCGGATGCGGTGCGCAGGTTCGCGTCGATCTGGCGGTGCAGGATGCGGGTCATCGCGATTTCCTTGCGGTCGGAGGTGACCAATGGATGCCGAAAGCGGTGAGCTGCGCCTCGCTGCGCTTGATCGCATCGAGCGAGGCGTCGCCGCCGCGGCCGGCGACGAGGGCGGCGAGGATCTCGCCGACCACCAGGGCCGGGGCGACGGTGTGGAAGAAGGACGGGCTGTCGGCGGGGACCAGGACGGTCTTCCGGGCAATCGCCGCGAGCGGCGAGACAGGGCTGTCCGTCACCGCGACGACCGGAACGCCGGCGTCGTGCGCATAACGGGCGGTCTCGATGGTCGCCCGGGTGTAGGGGGCGACCGACGCCGCGAGGAGAGCGTCCTTCGGAGACGCTGAACGGATCGGATCGAGCCCGGTGCCGGCGCCTGCGTCGAGCAAGATCGCGCGCTCGCCCAGGAAGGACATCACGTAGGCGAAGTGCGCGACCACCGGATGGCACGAGCGCAGGCCGAGGCAATAAATTCGCTCGGCCGAGGCGAGCAGGTCCGCCGCCGCGACGAGCCGGTCGAGGGCCTGCGGTTCCGTTAGCCTCTGCAACTGCGCACCGATCGACGTGGCGATGTCGACGGCCAGCGCACGCTCGCCCCTTGCTTTCTGGGTGGCGACCTGCACGCCAGCCTTGCCGGAGAAGCCGAGCGAGCCTTCGCGAACGGCACCTGCGTAGAGCGCGCGGACATCGTCGTATCCAGCCAAGCCAAGACGCTGGGCGAAGCGCGTCATGGTGTGGGGCTGCACGCCGGCCCGCTTGGCCTGCTCGCGCATCGAGAGCAGCGCGACCTCGTTGGGCTGATCGAGAACGAAGCGTGCGGCGGCCTTCAGCTGAGGCCCGAGGGCCTCGAAGGTCTCGACGATCTGTTCCGTGAGCGGACCGTGTTCCATGGCGGCTTGTGTACCCTTCCTTGTTCATGCATGCAATAGATGTTGCATATCGAGTTTTGTGCAACGAACGTATCCTAGGCCGGCATCGTGGTCACCGAGGAGGCAACAATGTCGGTCCCAGGCCCCACCGCCATCGCCGTCACACCTACAGGCGGGCGCCGGACGAAGGTCGGCCATCCCGCGATCCCCCTCACGCCTGCGGAGCACGCCTACGCGGTCGCAACCTGCCTGGAAGCCGGTGCCTGCATGGTGCACCTGCATGTGCGCCGCGCGGATGGCCGGCACCTCTTGGACCCGGACGCCTATGCCGACGCGACGAGCGCGATCCGTGCCGCTACCCGCGACGCGGTGGTGGTCCAGATCACGAGCGAGGCTCTGGGTCTCTATGCGCCGGATGAGCAGATGGCTGTCGTCCGGGCGGTCCGGCCCGAGGCCGTGTCCCGTGCGTTGCGCGAACTCGCGCCGGACGCCGCGTCCGAAAAGGCGTTCGGGCCCTTCAGGGAGTGGCTGCGCCGGGAGAGCGTCGTGCCCCGGATCATCCTCTACGCGCCCGATGAAGCAGTGAGGCTCGCCGCGCTCCAGGCGTCCGGCGTGGTGCCGTTCGACGCCGTGCCGGTCCTCTACGTCCTCGGGCGCTACACTGTCGGGCAGACATCCACGCCCTCTGACCTGTTGCCCTTCCTCGCTCCGACCCAGCCCTCAGCGAGTCATTGGATGGCCTGCGCCTTCGGCCGGCATGAGAACGCCTGCGTCACCGTCGCCGCGCTTCTTGGTGGACATCTTCGGGTCGGGTTCGAGAACAACCTGCTCAACCCGGACGGGACGACAGCTCGCGCCAACGCGGAGCTCGTCGCCTCTGCGGCTGCAACGGTTACTGCAAGCGGAGGCCGCCCGGCGAGCGCCGCACAGCTCCGCTCAGGATGGGATCTGCGCTGAGGCAACGCATCCGAGGAGGCAGCCATGGTCGACGAGGGCACGGAGCTTGATGGTTCAGGCCGTAAACCTGCCGCGTTCAAGGACTGGCTCAGGAACAGGGTCGAGATCCTGATCTGGATGCCGGTGGTTATCCTCATGTGGCTCTCCGACCTGAAGATTACTTGAGGTCGGCGGCTGCAGCCTGCTCATGATGCGAGTGGATCGAAAGGACGGGATGATCCGAGATGTTCGACTTTGTCCACAACTACATCGTTTTGCTGTCCGGCGTCGCGGGAGCCGCCCTGGGTGGCCTCATCTCGTGGCGCGTCGGAGTGAAGACGGCGCGTACCAACCGCACCGTGGAGCTGTTCAAAGAGCTCGACTCGTCCGAGATGGGCAAGGTCCGGATCGAAGCACAGGATTTCCTGCGGGCCAACCCGGCGACCAACTACGACGATTACGCGCGCAAGGCCGACGCGCGGCCGGTCTGGGAAGTCATCTACTTCTATCAACGCCTCTCGCAGCTGCTGAGCGCCGGCCTGCTGCTTGATCGGGTTGTGGCGGACTGGTTCGGGGAGACCTTTGTCTGGTGGCGGGAGCATTCCTTCCGAAACGAATTGCGCCCGGCGAGGTGGAAGGCGTACCGCGACCTGCAGAGGCTGCCTCGCTGGCTTGAGAGGCGCTGCAGGACGGCCAGCCGGAAGGGCGCTGCCATCCATCGTCTCTCGTTCAGGTTGTGGGGCGGGCCGCCCGACGCCCGGGCCATCTGGCAGGACCGTGGGCGTGCGGACGGTACGATCGACCGCGAGGATGACATGTCAACGCCAATCAGAAATGGCACCGCTTCCGCAAAGTAGAGATGACACCCATCCAGAAAGCGGGAGGATAGGGGACGCCGCAGCGAAGCGGGTCGGGCGGCGCAGCTGCGGCGTTCCCGGGTCCAGATGGATACGGCGGGGGCCCTCACCCGCTCTTGAACAGGTGCCGCTCGGCCTGCCCACGTCGGCGAGGTGCCTTCTGTGAGCGCCCCTCTTCCCGCTCCTTCTGCCGCTCGGCGATGAAGGCCAGGATCGGTCCAAGGCGCTTGTTCTCCACGATCGCCGCTTGGTCGACCCGCTGGATCCGATCGAAGGTGCGGAACGGTAGTTCCAGTCCTTGATGACGGATCGCGAAGCGGCCGTCCGGGTAGTCGACGACCTGCACGCGCTTGCGGGCGAGGGGGCGGGTCACAGCATTCGGATCCAGGATGAACGTCACCTTATCATACTGTAGCGTCAGGCTGTTCGTGACCGTCCGCTCCTCCTTCCAGGCAAATACGTCATTGAGATTGATGCCGCTCTGGATCTCTCTATGCCCATCACTGCACCTGAATGGCGCTTTGCCGAAGCGGTCGTTGTGAACTTTTAGGAATGTCACGAGAAAAGCATTGCCAGCATCCATCGTATCGACGCCAGCCAGCCGCATCTCCTTGACCAAACGGTCTTGCAGCGTTCCAAAGGCACGCTCCACCCGACCTGTGGCGGGCGCTGTATTGGCGCACACGATGTCGATATTGAGCTCATCTAAGGCGCGCCCGAACTGGGTCATGCCAGTGCCACCGACAGCATCGCGCTTGTTGACGCGAAAAATTGAATGTTTGTCGGAGTAGAACGCTATGGGGCGGCCGTATCGCGATACATAAGCCCGCGTCTCGCGGAGGTAGTCGAAGGCCGACTCCGTATGGACGAATGCCGCGTGCATGCTCCGGCTCGTCGCATCGTCGATGAAAGCGAGGAGCGTGCATTCCGGACCACGGTTCTCGAACCAAGAGTGCCTCGACCCGTCGATCTGGATCAGCTCGCCAACACGGTCGCGGCGAAGCCGCGGCTGATGAACCAAGGGAAGCCTATGTTTCCGGTCGACCCATAGCCCATCCTCGATCATCCACTTGCGCAACGTCCCCCGGGAAACCGGACAATCATGCAAGGCGAGCTTCTCGCAGGCCAGGGTCGGACCGAAGTCAGCATATCGCTCGCGCACGAGGACCATCGCCAGCTTCCGCAGTTCGATCGGCAACCGATTGTTGCTCGGCCGGCCGCGCCGCTTCGAGATCAGGCCGGCAGCGCCATGCTCCCGTAACGCTGCCAACAGGCGAAACACCTGCCGTCGTCGCAGACCCATCAGATCGCAGGCATCGCTGATAGCAAGGCGCCCAACCTCGACGTCGAGCAAGACATCGAGGCGCGAGAACTCCTTGCCGCTCATGGTCACCACCCCCATCGAGCACGCCCTCGGCCAGCCTCGATGGCAGCGGGGGTGCCATTTGAACTTTGCCAGGGGATGTCATACCAACTTTGCGCCTACAGCGGCTGTTGCAACCGGATTGAAGTGTCACGG
>NZ_QOWC01000170.1 GCF_003574465.1 Methylobacterium crusticola | reverse complement strand
CGGCGCGGGCGCCTCGCACGACCGGCGCGGGCAATCCGCCGCCGCGGCGGGCCCGGCGGCCGCGAGGGCGAGGACGAGGGCGGCTCGGGCGAGGGCGGGCGAGGGGAGCGTCATGCGGGGCACGTTCGGGAGACCGTCCCGCGGACAAGCTTCGCCGGGGCGTCCCGGTTCCCGACCCCTCGCGCCGCGTGGTGAACGACCAGGAGGCCCCGCATGACCGACCACCCCCCGTTCTACGACGACCTCCCGGGCTGCCTCGCCGAGGCCTGGCTCCGGCTCGGCGAGGGGGTGGCGCAGCGCCGCGGCGCCTTCCACACGCCGGCCCTCGCCACGACCGGGCGCGACGGCGCGCCGCGCCTGCGCACGGTGGTGCTGCGGGGGGCCGACGCGGCCGCCCGGTCCCTGCGCTTCCACTGCGACGCCCGCTCCGACAAGGCGCGCGAGATCGCCCGCGACCCGCGCGTGGCGCTCCACGCCTACGACGCGGGCGCCAAGATCCAGCTGCGGGTCGAGGGCGCGGCGACGCTGCACGGCGACGACGCGGTGGCGGAGGCGGCCTGGGCGGCGTCGCTGCCCATGAGCCGGGTCGGCTACGCCACCGCCCCCGCGCCCGGCACCCCGATCCCGGCCGGCGACGCCTACGCGCTGCCCGGCGACGCCGCGCAGGCGCAAGGGGGGCGGGCGCATTTCCGGGCCGTCGTCGTGGCGGTGGCCCGGCTCGAGTTCCTCTACCTCGCCCGCGCGGGCCACAGGCGGGCGCTGTTCACCTGGGAGGCCGGGGCGGCGGGCGCGACGTGGCTGGCGCCGTGAGGCGCCCTCACGCCGCCGCCCGCAGGCGCGCGAACCCCGCCGCGAGGTCGCCCGTGAGGTCGTCGAGGTCCTCGAGCCCGACGTGGAAGCGCAGGCCCGGCCCGCCCGGCTCCCAGGCGGTGGCGCTGCGGTAGGGCCGGCAGTCGAAGGGGATCACCAGGCTCTCGAAGCCGCCCCAGGAGAACCCCATCCCGAACAGCTCGAGCCCGTCCAGCATCGCCGCCAGGGCGGCCTCGGAGCAGGGCTTCAGGATCACCGAGAACAGGCCCGACGAGCCCTTGAAGTCGCGAGCCCAGATCGCGTGGCCGGGATCCTCCGGCAGGGCCGGGTGCAGCACGCGCGCGACCTCGGGGCGCGCCTTGAGCCACGCGGCCAGGGCCAGGGCCTGGCGCTCGTGCTCGCGCAGGCGCAGCGGCAGGGTGCGCAGGCCCCGCAGGGCGAGGAAGACGTCCTCGGCCCCCGCGCACATGGCGAACATCGCGAAGGTGCGCTGCAGGGCCGGCCAGTGCCGGGCGTTGGCCGAGGTGAGGCCGAGCAGCAGGTCGGAGCCGCCCGAGAGGTACTTGGTGCCCGCCTCGATGGCGATGTCGACGCCGCGCTCGTGGGGCGGGAACAGCAGGGGCGTCGCCCAGGTGTTGTCCATCAGCACGCAGGCGCCGCGGGCGTGCGCGGCCTCGGCGATCGCCGGGATGTCCTGCATCTCGAAGCTCTGCGAGCCCGGCGCCTCCGTGAGCACCGCGGCGGTGGTGTCGCGCATCAGGCCGGCGATCCCGGCCCCGACGGTCGGGTCGTAGTAGGTGGTCTCGACCCCGAACCGCGCCAGGACGCCGTCGCAGAAGACCCGGGTCGGCCGGTAGGCGGAATCCGTCACCAGCAGGTGGTCGCCGGCCTTCAGGCAGGACAGGAGGCCGACCGTGACGGCGGCGAGCCCCGAGGGCGTCAGCACCGTGCCGGCGGCGCCCGACAGTTCCGTCCAGGCGGCCTCGAGCGCCCGGGTCGTCGGCGTGCCGGCGGTCCCGTAGGTGTACTCCGCCCGCCGGTGCTGGAGCGCGTCGTAGCTCTCGAACAGCACCGTCGAGCCGCGGTAGATCGGGGTGTTGACGAAGCCGTGCTGGGCGGAGGGGTCGCGGCCGGCATGGACCAGGCGGGTGCGGGTGCCGAGGCGGCTCGGATCGCGCGGGGGGGTGATGCTCATCGGGCCCTTTTTCGTTCGGCCAAAGGCGGGTTCCGGACAGGGCCGGGCGGCGGACCGCCGGGACCCGGCCCGCGGGGACGATCCGGGCCGGCGCGGGCGCCGGCGTACGGGGCGACCACATCCAAGCCGGCCGCCCGCGTCAAGCCGCCGGGCCGCTGCGGCGAAACCGCATCCGTCCTTCGTCCCATGGGGCATCCCCTTGACCGGGCGGAGCCGTTCGCCTGGAATGCCTCTTGCTTAGGCAGGATCGCGGCGCGGGCAGCGCCGCGATCGGAACGGGAAACGAGAGATCGAATGAGGAAGACCGTTGCGGCGCTGGCCCTCGGGCTCGGCGCCAGCCTTCTCGCGGGAGCCGCACAGGCCCAGGCGACGCTGACCAGCATCAAGCAGAAGGGCTACATCGCCTGCGGGTCGAATCCCGGCCTCGCGGGCTTCGGCGTGCCGGACGCGCAGGGACGCTGGGCCGGCCTCGACGTCGATTTCTGCCGGGCGCTCTCGGCGGCGATCTTCAACGACGCCGGCAAGGTCCGCTTCATTCCCCTCTCGGCCAAGGACCGCTTCACGGCGCTGCAATCCGGCGAGGTCGACATCCTGTCGCGCAACACGACCTGGTCGATGTCGCGCGACACCACGCTCGGCCTCGACTTCCCGGCAATCAACTTCTACGACGGCCAGGGCTTCATGGTGAAGAAGAAGCTCGGCGTCACCTCGGCCAAGCAGCTCGAAGGCGCCTCGGTCTGCACCCAGCAGGGCACCACCACCGAGCTCAACCTCGCCGACTACTTCCGCGCCAACAAGCTGAAGTACGAGGTGGTGGCCTTCGCCAGCGCCGACGAGACCTTCAAGGCCTACGATTCCGGCCGCTGCGACGCCTTCACCACCGACGCCTCCGGCCTCTACGCCGAGCGCCTGCGGGCCTCGGCCCCCGACGACAACATCGTGCTGCCGGAGATCATCTCGAAGGAGCCGCTCGGGCCGGCGGTGCGCCAGGGCGACGCGCAATGGTCCGACGTCGTGCGCTGGACCCACTACGCGATGCTCAACGCCGAGGAGGCGGGCATCACGCAAGGAAACGCCGACCAGATGCTCAAGACCTCCGACAACCCGGACGTCAAGCGCATCCTCGGCACCGAGGGCAAGTACGGCGCCGACCTCGGGCTGACGGGCGACTGGGCGTACCGCATCATCAAGCTCGTCGGCAATTACGGCGAGGTGTTCGAGAAGAACGTCGGCCAGGGCTCGCCCCTGAAGATCCAGCGCGGCCTCAACGCCCTGTGGTCGAAGGGCGGCCTCCAGTACGGCCCGCCGATCCGCTGAAGGCCCCGCGGCCCCGGCGCGCCGGGGCCGCGACGACCCGACGCGCCCGTCACCACGAGAGGTCCGCTCCCTTGTCGAACCCCATCCCGGCCGAGGCGCGGGCGGCCCCGCGGGTCTCGCCGCTCTACGACCCCCGCATCCGGGCCGCCGCCTACCAGATCCTGCTCCTCCTCGCGGTCGGGCTCGCGGCCTGGGCGGCGGTCGGCAACGCGGCCGAGAACCTGCGCAACGCCCGCGTCGCCTCGGGCTTCGGCTTCCTCGGCAACACCGCGGGCTTCGACGTCAACCAGACGCTGATCCCGTTCGCGGCGGCGAACTCGACCTACGGCACCGCCTTCCTGGTCGGGCTCACCAACACGCTGATGGTCGCGGTGATCGGCATCGTGCTCGCCACGCTGCTCGGCTTCACGGTCGGCGTCGCCCGGCTGTCGCCGAACTGGATCGTGGCGCGGCTCGCCGGGGTCTACGTCGAGACGCTGCGCAACATCCCGCTGCTGCTCCAGCTCCTGTTCTGGTACGTGGCGGTCCTGGCGAGCCTGCCGGCGGCGCGGGATTCCTACGCCTTCGGGTCGTCGGTCTTCCTCAACCAGCGCGGCCTCTACGTGCCCAGGCCCATGCTGGCCGCCGACGCCTGGGCGATCCCGGCGGCCTTCGGGCTCGGCCTCGCGGCGGCGCTGGCCTTCGCGGCCCGCGCCCGGCGGGAGCAGGCCCGCAGCGGGCGGCGCCTGCCGGTCTGGAGCGTGGGGATCGGCCTCGTCGCCGGCCTGCCGCTCGCCGCCTGGGGCGTGCTGGCGCTCTCGGGGGCCGCGCCCCTGAGCTTCGAGGTCCCGGTCAAGGGCACGTTCAACCTGCGGGGGGGCATGCAGCTCTACCCCGAGTTCGTCGCCCTGGTGCTCGGGCTCACGGTCTACACCGCGGCCTTCATCGCCGAGGTGGTGCGCTCCGGCATCCAGGCGGTGTCGCGGGGCCAGTCCGAGGCCGCCCGGGCCCTCGGCCTCAAGCCCGGGCCGACCCTGCGCCTCGTGGTGATCCCGCAGGCCATGCGGGTGATCGTGCCGCCGCTGACGAGCCAGTACCTCAACCTGACCAAGAACTCGTCGCTCGCGGTGGCGATCGGCTACCCGGACCTCGTGCAGGTGTTCATGGGCACGGTGCTGAACCAGACCGGGCAGGCGGTGGAGGTGGTGGCGATCACCATGGCGGTCTACCTCACCATCAGCCTCCTCACCGCCTTCGTGATGAACGTCTACAACCGGCGCGTCGCGCTGGTCGAGCGCTGAGGGCAGCATGACCGCCGGACCCCAGACCCTGCCCCTCAGCTTCGTGCGCCGCGACGCGGTGCCGCCCGCGCCCGCCCCGGCGCTCGTCAGCGGGCCCCTCGCCTGGCTGCGGGCGAACCTGTTCTCCAGCCCCGGCAACGCCGCCCTGACCCTGATCGCGCTCGCGATCGTCGTGCTCGTGGCGCCGCCGCTCCTGCGCTTCCTCGTCGTCGACGCGGTCTGGAGCGGCCAGAACCGCGACGCCTGCCGGCCCGAGGTGGTGGGCCACCCGGTCGGGGCCTGCTGGGCCTTCGTGGCCGACAAGATCAACTACTTCGTGTACGGCTCCTACCCGATCGAGGAGCGCTGGCGGCCCAACGTCTTCTTCGCCCTGATGGCGCTCGGCGTCGGCTGGCTCCTGTGGCTCGACGCGCCCCGGCGCGACCTCGGCGCGGCCTACTTCTTCGTGGCGTTCCCGGTCGCCTCCTTCGTGCTGCTCTCGGGCGTGCCGGCGCTCGGCCTCGCCAAGGTGCCGACCTCGCTCTGGGGCGGCATGCTGGTGACCCTGGTGGTCTCCCTCGTGGGCATCGTGGCCTCCCTGCCGCTCGGCATCCTGCTGGCGCTGGGGCGGCGCTCGCGGCTGCCGATCGTGCGGCTGTTCTGCGTCATCTTCATCGAGTTCTGGCGCGGGGTGCCGCTGATCACGGTGCTGTTCATGGCCAACGTGATGCTGCCGCTGTTCCTGCCCGGCGACGTCTCGGTGGACCGGCTGGTGCGCCCCCTCGTCGGCATCGCGCTGTTCTCGGCCGCCTACATGGCGGAGGTGGTGCGCGGCGGCCTCCAGGCGATCCCCCGCGGCCAGGCCGAGGGGGCGATGTCCCTCGGCCTGAGCCCCTGGCACCGCATGCGCCTCGTCATCCTGCCGCAGGCCCTGCGCATCGTGATCCCGGGCATCGTCAACAGCTTCATCTCGCTGTTCAAGGACACGAGCCTGGTCTCGATCGTCGGCATCTTCGACTTCATCCGCACGATCGAGTCGGCGCGGGTCGACCCCGCCTGGGCCGCCCCGACCGTGGTGATGACCGGCTACGCCTTCGCGGCCCTGTTCTACTTCGTGTTCTGCTTCGGCATGTCGCGCTACGCCCTGTTCGTCGAGCGAAGGCTCGCGTCAGGCCAGAAACGGTGACCCCCATGACGGCTTCGACCATGACGGCTTCGACCCTGACGGCCCCGGCGACCCTGCCGGACATCGACCCGGACCTCGCGCCCCAGAACACCTCCGCGACCCGCCTCGCCAGCGCCCCGGAGGCGGTGACGCTGGAGAAGGTCAACAAGTGGTACGGCGCGTTCCACGTCCTGCGCGACGTCGACCTCACGGTGCGCCGGGGCGAGCGGATCGTGATCTGCGGGCCCTCGGGCTCGGGCAAGTCGACCCTGATCCGCTGCATCAACCGGCTGGAGGAGCACCAGGCCGGCCGCATCGTGGTGGACGGCATCGAGCTCACCAACGACCTCAAGCGGATCGACGAGATCCGCCGCGAGGTCGGCATGGTGTTCCAGCACTTCAACCTGTTCCCGCACCTGACCGTGCTCGAGAACTGCACGCTCGCGCCGATCTGGGTGAAGAAGATGCCGAAGGCCGAGGCCGAGGCGGTGGCGATGCGCTATCTCACCCGGGTCAAGATCCCCAACCAGGCGGCCAAGTACCCGGGCCAGCTCTCCGGCGGGCAGCAGCAGCGCGTGGCCATCGCCCGCTCGCTGTGCATGAGCCCCAAGATCATGCTGTTCGACGAGCCCACCTCCGCCCTCGACCCCGAGATGGTCAAGGAGGTGCTCGACACCATGGTGGGGCTGGCCGACGAGGGCATGACCATGCTGTGCGTCACCCACGAGATGGGCTTCGCCCGCCAGGTCGCCGACCGGGTGATCTTCATGGACGAGGGCCAGATCGTCGAGTCGAACACCCCCGAGGCCTTCTTCCGCGCGCCCCAGCACGAGCGCACGAAGCTGTTCCTGAGCCAGATCCTGCACTGAGGCCCCGGCCTCAGCGCCCCGTCGCCACGGGCAGGTCCTCCCGCGCGCCCCATTCCGACCACGAGCCGTCGTAGAGGGCCCGGGGCGGGCGGCCGAGGGTCTCGAGGGCGAGGGAGACGATCGCCGCGGTGACGCCCGAGCCGCAGGTGGTGATCACCGGGCGGTCGAGGTCGATGCCGGCCTCCGCCACGGCCTCGCGCAGGGCCGCCTCGTCCTTGAGCCGCCCGCGCGCCTGGAGGGCGCCGTAATGGAGGTTGAGCGCGCCGGGCATGTGGCCCGGGCGCACGCCGGGGCGGGGCTCGGCCTCCTCGCCGGCGAAGCGGGCGGGGGAGCGGGCGTCCACCACCTGGGCGGTCCCGGCGAGCGCCCGCTGCACGTCGCCCGCATCCGCCACGGCCGAGTGGTCGAGGCGGGCGGTGAAGTGGCGCCTGTCGCGCGGGCGGGGCTCGCCCTCCTCGACGGGATGGCCGCCGGCGACCCAGGCCGGGAAGCCGCCCTCCAGGAGCGCGACGTCCCGGGCCCCGAAGGTCCTGAGCATCCAGCGCACCCGCGGGGCCGAGAACAGGCCGACGCCGTCGTAGACCACGATCGTCATGCCGTCGCCGATGCCCATCTGGCGCATGCGCGAGGCGAAGGCCTCGGGCGTCGGCAGCATGTGGGGCAGCGGGCTGCGCTCGTCGCGCACCGCGTCGATGTCGAAGCGCACCGCCCCGGGGATGCGGCCGGCCCGGTACTCGGCCTGCGCGTCCCGGTTCATCGCCGGCAGGTACCAGGACCCGTCGAGGACGACGATGTCGGGCGCATCGAGCCGCTCAGCCAGCCAATCCGTCGTGACGAAGGGTCCTGTCGACATGCCGCGCGCCTCCCTGCGGGGGGTCCGTCCGCCGCGCCCCCCGGCACGGCATTCTGCCCAATTCATGCGCCGGGTCGACACCCGATCGCGCACCGGAAACCTTTCCGCACGGGCCGGAACGATTCCGCACATCCGCCGGCAACACCGCTCCGCCAGACAGGCGCCCCGATCCAGCCCTGTGGGAGCCCCGCGTCCTGTCCCCTCGCCGCGCCCCGTCCCCCCGCGCCGGCCGCCGTGCCGGCGAAGGCCTGCTCCTCCTCGCCGCCTCCCTCTGGCTCGCCGCCGTGGTGATCGCGGACGGGGGCACCCCCACGCGCCCGTCCGCGCCGCCCCCGATCCTGGCCCTGCGCTGAGGCGGCCGCCCCGCTCCCTTACGCGGGCGCGGCGGCCGGGCCGCCGGGCCCGCGGCCCCGCCCACGGGTTGGCACGCCGCGTGCAAGGCCGGCGGCACTGCACCCGCCGTGTTCACTCTCCCTTGCACGGTCGGGCGTGGTCGACGGGCCAGGCAGCGACTCCGAGGGCTGCCTGGCCCGCCCGCATCCCGGGCGCGGCCGACATCGCGCGGCCGAGCCCCGCCCCGACGGACCCGGCGCGCCGCGGCCCCGGTGGGGCCCGAGGCGTCGGGCGGGCGCCCCGCCGCGAGGCCCGGGGCCCGAGTCCCGCGATCACCGATGTGTCCGACGATCCCGCGTGTCCGACGATCCCCGACCGAAGCTGTCGCAGCGTGGTCCAGAGAGGTCCCGATGAACGCCACGGCTCGTTTCGAGTGGCCGCTCCGTCCGGACAGGGTCGAGGTCTCGTCCCTGGGCTACCTGGCGGCCGCCATCCTGTGCGCCGACCTCAGGGAGGCCCGCGCCGCGCCGCGGCCGGCCACGCTGCACCGCCTGCGGCCGCGCCGCGCCCGGGCCGCCGGCTCAGACGCGCCGGCCCCGGTCGCGCAGGGGCGCGCCACAGCGCCACTCGGTGACGCGGTACTCCGGATGCTCGCCGAGCCAGCGCGCGAGCTGCGGCTGGGCGACCCGGAGGCAGGCCCGCGGCCCGGCGACGTCCAGGAGCAGGCGGTGCGCCTCGCAGGTCTCGGGCGCGGCCGCGAGGCAGGCGGTGAAGTAGAGGAAGAAGCCGGCCATCGCTGCTCCGCCGCCTGACGGGATCCCGCCGCCCACCGCGGTCCGGCCGCCCGCGGCGGTCCGGCCGCATCCCGCCGCCCGGCACCCGCCCCGGGGCCGGATCGGGCCCCGGGGCGGGTGCCCCGGCGCCACGAAAAAAGGCGGCCGAAGCCGCCTTCCTCCGTCGTAGCGCGTGCGGGGGCCGCGGCGTCAGAGCCGCGGCGAGCGGCCGCGCATCAGGCCGAAGATGGCCGACACGGCGAACAGCACGATGGCGACGAAGAACACGATCTTGGCGGCCTCCATGGCCGTCCCGGCGATGCCGCCGAAGCCGAGCAGGGCGGCGACCAGGGCGACGACGAGGAAGGTGATTGCCCAACCGATCATAGGATTCTCCCGTATTGCCTGCGGTGGCCGGTCCGCCCCGTCGTTGCGCCGGAAGCGTTGCAGCACGTTGAACGGAGAACCTCCGGAGAGCGGAACCGGTTCCGGGCTTTTTCGGATGAAAGGCGCGGAACATTCGTGCGCGGTCGTCCGGCGGACCGGGACGCGGGGCGGGAGGTGATCAGGGGGAGGGTGGCTCCCCGAGCAGGACTCGAACCTGCGACAAGGCGATTAACAGTCGCCTGCTCTACCAACTGAGCTATCGGGGATCACGGCGGGACGCATACTCCATGGCGCGCGGCCGGCGCAAGGGGGTTTTTGCCCGGGCCGGCCCGGCACCGGGCCGGACGCGTCCTCCGGGGGCGGCAGGATCCCGGTTGCGGAGCCGGGCAGGGCTCTGCTAAGGAGCCCTCGTCCCGGGTCGTCCGCCCGACGCCGGGATTGCGGCGCGCCGGTGCTCCTCGGAGCCGGCCCGCCCCTTTGCCGGCCGACGCGCCGGCCGGACGGCCTCGTGGCGGAGTGGTTACGCAGAGGACTGCAAATCCTTGCACCCCGGTTCGATTCCGGGCGAGGCCTCCACCCCTTGAGCATCCCGGGCTCGACGCTCCCCAGCGCGGGCGGCTGGCCCGCGCCGCCGGGCCGGCCTGCAACCTTGCCTTTTCACCGGCGATCCACCAAAACCGCGTCGCCCGACGGCGCGGCCGTCCCCGCTCCCCAGAGACGTTCATGCTCGACTACGCGCAAGCGCGCCGCCTCATGGTCGATTGCCAGCTCCGGACGTTCGACGTGACCGACATCGCGCTGCTCGACGCGTTCGACGCCGTCCCGCGCGAGCGCTTCATGGCGGCCGGCCGCGAGACCTTCGCGTACATCGACCAGCCGCAGGCGGTCGGGACCGAGGACGGCGAGACCCGCTGCATGCCGGCCCCGATGGTGCTGGCGCGGCTGATCCAGGCGCTCGCGGTGAAGCCCGGGCAGAAGGTCCTCGAGGTGGCGGCGGGCCTCGGCTACGGCGCCGCGATCCTGCACCGCCTCGGCGCCGCGGTGGTCGCCCTCGAATCGCTCCCCGGCCTCGCGGCCGGCGCGCGCGAGCGCCTGGGCGAGGCCGCGACGGTCGAGGCGGGCCCGCTCGCGCAGGGCGCGCCCGGCCGCGCGCCCTTCGACGCGATCCTGGTCAACGGCCGGATCGAGGTGCGGCCGCAGGGCCTCCTGGAGCAGCTCGCCGACGGCGGCCGGCTCGCCTGCGTGCAGGGGCTCGGCCGCACCGCCAAGGCCACCCTGTGGGTCCGCTCCGGCGACGCCTTCGGGTCGCGCCCGCTGTTCGACGCGTCGATGCCGGCCCTGCGGGCCTTCGCGGCCGAGGCCGGGTTCGCCTTCTGATCCGGGCCCCGGGCCGCCCGGCCCGGCGCCGGATCGCGGCGCCGCCGCCCAGGATCGCGGCGCCGCCGCCCGGGATCGCGGCGCCGCCGCCCGGGATCGCGGCGCGGCCGCCCTTGGCGGCCTGAAGATCCCCGCCGCCTCGAGGCTCCGAGCACTTCATCCCGGGACACCCCGGGCGCCACGCCCCGGCGGCGGCGCCGACGCCGACGCCGACCTCGCCGCGCGCCCGATCCCGGCGCCTTCAGGTGTCGCTTTTATGCGGCACCGCCGGCCAAAGTCGGTTGCCCACAGCTCCGGGGCGATGCTCAGGAAGCCGCCCTCAGCTAAGGTCAGGGTCGAGGTGGGCACAGCGAGATGAAGAGCCGGCCCGAGCCGCCCCGCGGCGAGAGGTCGGTCCAGATGGCTAGCCGCACAGGGTAGACAGGCGTGACTGACACACCAACTCGGGCGTTCCGCGGGCTTCGGCTCGGTGGCTTCGTCGCCATGACGCTCGTCGTGGCGGCCGGGCCGGCCGCCGCCGAAACCCTGGAGAGCGCCCTGGCGCGGGCCTATGCGGGTAACCCGACCCTGAACGCGCAGCGCGCCCTGCAGCGCTCGACGGACGAGAACGTGCCGCAGGCCCTCGCGGGCTACCGGCCGCGCGTCAGCGCCACGGCGAATGTCGGCGTGAACTACCAGGACGGATCCCTCGGCGGCACCCAGGCCCGGCAGGCCCTGATCCCGGGCGCGGCCGGCCTGACCGTCAGCCAGAACCTGTTCAACGGCTTCCAGACCGACAACCGGACCCGGCAGGCCGAGTCGCAGGTGCTGAGCGGCCGGGAATCGCTGCGCAACATCGAGATGCAGACGCTGTTCGGGGCGGCGCAGTCCTACATGAACGTGCTGGCCGACACGGCCACGCTGGAGCTCAACCGCAACAACGTCGAGGTGCTGGAGGAGCAGCTCCGCCAGACCCGTGACCGCTTCAACGTCGGCGAGGTGACCCGCACCGACGTCGCCCAGGCCGAGGCGCGCCTCGCGGGCGCGCGCTCCCAGGTCAGCGTGGCGGAATCGAACCTGCGCACCAGCATCGCGACCTTCCGGCAGATCGTCGGCGTCGAGCCGCGCCAGCTCGCCCCCGGGCGGCCCCTCGACCGCTACGTGCCCGGCACCCTCACGGCCGCGATCGAGATCGGCCTCGCCGAGCACCCCCAGATCCTCGCGGCCCTGCACGCCGTCGACATCGCGGAGGCCGCCGTGAAGGTGGCCGAGGGCGCGCTCTACCCGACCGTGAGCGTGAGCGGCTCGGTGCAGCAGGTCTTCGACCAGCAGATCGCCAACACCCGGCTGTTCGTCGGCTCGGTGGTGGGCCAGCTGAACGTGCCGCTCTACCAGGGCGGCGCGGAGTACGCGGCGATCCGCCAGGCCAAGGAGCAGGTCGGCCAGGCGCGCCTGACGGCGGAGCTCAACCGCGACTCGGTGCGCGCCGCGATCGTCACCGCCTGGGGCAACCTCGAGGCCGCGAAGGCCCAGGTCATCGCCTCGCAGGCCCAGGTGCAGGCCAACGAGGTGGCGCTCAACGGCGTGCGCGAGGAGGCCCGGGTCGGCCAGCGCACCACCCTCGACGTCCTGAACGCCCAGCAGGAGCTGCTGAACGCCCGCGTCAGCCTGATCTCCGCCCAGCGTAACCGGGTGGTCGGCTCCTACCAGGTCGTGCAGACCATCGGCCGCCTCACGACCCGGTTCATCGCGATCCCGGTGGCGCAGTACAGCGCCAAGCAGCACTTCGACCAGGTCAAGGACCTCTGGTACGGCGTGCGCACGCCGGACGGGCGCTGAGCGTGGCGCGGGCGCCGCGCGGCCCCGGCGGGCGCCCGCCTTCTCCTGTTGGCGGCGCGCCGGCTCCCTTGTGCGGCCGACGCGGCGTGGAATACTGCTGACCCTCACCCGACCCTACGAACTCCCCCAGTCGAGCGTTGACCCGGATGAGCGCTGCGAGCCCCAAGACGCAGGAACCCTCGATGGAGGAGATCCTCGCCTCCATCCGCCGCATCATCGCCGACGACCAGAAGCCGGCCGAGCCCCCGGCCGCCGGCTCGAAGCCCGTCGCGGTCCCGGACCCGGAGCCCGAGGACGACGTGCTCGACCTCGCCGAGGTGGCCCAGCCCGCCGCGCCCAAGCCGTCCCTCGACTTCGACGACATGTCCGAGATCGGGTTCCGCGACGAGCCGATCGACTTCGACGCCATCGAGATCGAGCCGGAGCCCGAGCCGGCTCCCCCGCCGGAGCCGCCCAGGGCCGCGCCCCCCCCGCCCGAGCCGCTCAAGGCCGCGGCCCCCCAGCCCAAGGCCGCGCCCGCGCCGCCGCCCCAGGCACCGCCGCCGCCCCCGGCCCCGATGCACGAGGACCGGCTGCTCTCGCAGACGACCGACGCCAGCGTCAGCCACGCCTTCAACCTGCTCGCCAACACGGTGCTGAGCAACAACGCCCGCACCCTGGAGGACCTGGTGCAGGACATGCTGCGGCCGATGCTGAAATCCTGGCTCGACGACAACCTGCCGGTGCTGGTCGAGCGCCTGGTGCGGGCCGAGATCGAGCGCGTCGCCCGCGGCCGCTGAGGCCGGCCGGCGCAAGCCTGCTGCGCGAGGCCGCCTGTTGACGGGACGGTCCGGGTCCGCTTGAAAGCGCCCTCGGGGGCCGGTCGCTCACGCGGCCGGCCCTGTATTCGTTTCTGCTTCGGGCGCCGCCGGCGGATCATCCGCCCGGACGCGCCCCCGGGGGCGGCGTCCGCGCCGCGCCGTGCGAGTGGCCCCAGCGATGATGGACAAGACCTTCGACCCCGCCGCCGTCGAGGCGCGCATCGCCGCCGAGTGGGAGGAGGCGCAGGCCTTCCGGGCCGGGCGCCCGGACCGCGCCGCGGCCGAGCCCTACAGCATCATGATCCCGCCGCCGAACGTGACGGGCTCGCTGCACATGGGCCACGCCCTCAACAACACGCTCCAGGACGTGCTCGCCCGCTTCGAGCGCCTGCGCGGCAAGGACGTGCTCTGGCAGCCCGGCACCGACCACGCCGGCATCGCCACCCAGATGGTGGTCGAGCGCCGCCTGGCGGAGCAGCAGCAGCCCGACCGCCGGGCCCTCGGGCGGGCCGAGTTCGTGCGCCGCGTCTGGGCGTGGAAGGCGGAGTCCGGCGGCACCATCGTCAACCAGCTCAAGCGGCTCGGCGCCTCCTGCGACTGGTCGCGGGAGCGCTTCACCATGGACGAGGGCCTGTCCCGGGCCGTCGTGAAGGTGTTCGTCGACCTGCACGCCAGGGGGCTGATCTACCGCGACAAGCGCTTGGTGAACTGGGACCCGAGGTTCCAGACCGCGATCTCCGACCTCGAGGTGCAGCAGGTCGAGGTGCGGGGCCACCTCTGGCACTTCGCCTACCCGGTCGTGGACGCGGGCGGGGCCGAGACCGGCGAGACCATCACGGTCGCCACCACCCGGCCCGAGACCATGCTGGGCGACACCGCCGTCGCGGTGCACCCGGAGGACGAGCGCTACCGGGCCCTCGTCGGCCGGTCCCTGCGCCTGCCCCTCGTCGGGCGCCTGATCCCGGTCGTCGCCGACACGTACTCGGACCCCGAGAAGGGCACCGGCGCGGTCAAGATCACGCCGGCCCACGACTTCAACGACTTCGAGGTCGGGCGCCGGCACGGGCTCGCCCAGATCAACGTCCTGGACGAGGAGGCCCGCCTGAGCCTCGCCGGCAACGCGGCCTTCCTGGAGGGCGCGAGCCCCGGCCCGGAGACGCTGGCGCTGCACGGCCTCGACCGGTTCGCGGCGCGCGCGCGGGTCGTCGCGATGATGGAGGCGCAAGGACGCCTCGTCGCGATCGAGCCCAACGTCCACGCGGTGCCGCACGGCGACCGCTCGGGCGTGGTGATCGAGCCCTACCTGACCGACCAGTGGTACGTCGACGTGAAGCCGCTCGCCGAGCGGGCGATGCGGGCGGTGCGCGAGGGTCGCACCCGCTTCGTGCCGGAGGCCTACGAGCGGACCTACTTCCAGTGGCTCGAGAACATCGAGCCCTGGTGCATCTCGCGCCAGCTCTGGTGGGGCCACCAGATCCCGGCCTGGTACGACCCGGAGGGCACCGTCTTCGTCGCCGGCAGCGAGGAGGAGGCCCTGGCCAAGGCCGCCGCCCGTCACGGCCGCCCGGTGGCGCTGCGGCGCGACGAGGACGTGCTCGACACCTGGTTCTCGTCGGGCCTGTGGCCGTTCTCGACGCTCGGCTGGCCGGAGGGCACCCCGGAGCTCGCCCGCTACTACCCGACGAGCGCCCTCGTGACGGGCTTCGACATCATCTTCTTCTGGGTCGCCCGGATGATGATGCTGGGCCTCGAGGCCATGGACGAGGTGCCGTTCCGGACCGTCTACATCCACGCCCTCGTCCGCGACGAGAAGGGCGCCAAGATGTCGAAGTCGAAGGGGAACGTGGTCGATCCCCTCGACCTCGTCGACCGCTACGGCGCCGACGCGCTCCGCTTCACGCTCTGCGCGATGGCGGCCCAGGGGCGCGACATCAAGCTCGCGGTCTCGCGGGTCGAGGGCTACCGGAACTTCGCCACCAAGCTCTGGAACGCCGCCCGCTTCGCCGAGATGAACGGCTGCCGGATCGACCCGGCCTTCGACCCGGCGGGCGCCGCCGGGACCCTGAACGCCTGGGCGCTCGGCGAGGCCGCCCGGGCCGTGGCGGAGGTCACGGGCGCGCTCGAGGCCTACCGCTTCAACGACGCCGCCAACGCCGCCTACCGCTTCGTCTGGAACGTCTTCTGCGACTGGTACCTCGAGCTCGCCAAGCCCGTGCTCCAGGGCGAGGACGGGGCGGCGAAGGAGGAGACGCGCCGCACGGTCGCCTTCCTGATCGACCGGATCTGCGTGCTGCTGCACCCGTTCATGCCGTTCCTGACGGAGGAGCTGTGGGCCATCAAGGGCCGGGAGGCGGGCCTCGCGCGCGGGCTCCTGGCGCTGGCGCCCTGGCCGGACCTCGGCGCGCTCGCGCGGCCCGAGGCGGAGGCCGAGATCGGCTGGGTGGTCGACCTCGTCTCGGAGATCCGCTCGGCCCGCTCGGAGACGAACGTCCCGGCCGGCGCCCAGATCCCCCTGGTGCTGGTCGCCCCGAGCGAGGCGGTGCGGGCCCGGGCGGAGCGCTGGGGCGAGACCGTGCGGCGCCTCGGGCGCATCGCCGCGATCGAGGTCGCGCAGGCGAGCCCCCGCAGGGCGGTGCAGCTCATCGTGCGCGGCGAGGTGGCGGCGCTGCCCCTCGAGGGCGTGGTGGACCTCGCCGCCGAGGTGGCGCGGCTGCGCAAGGAGGCGGGCAAGCTCGACGGCGACATCGCCCGGATCGACGCCAAGCTCGGCAACGCCGACTTCCTCTCCCGCGCCCCCGAGGAGGTGGTGGAGGAGCAGCGCGAGCGCCGCGAGGCGGCGGCGGCGCGCCGGGAGAAGGTGGGCGAGGCGCTCGGGCGGCTGGCGGAGTGACCGTCCCGGGCCGGCCCGCGGAGGGCCCGCCCGCCGCGGGTCCGCCCGCCGGCGCCGGCCGGCCGCGCGGCGTCCCCGGGGCGGGGCGCCTCACCAATCCGTAATGTCGGCGCCACGGGCCCGTCAGGCCGTCTCCCCATAATGGTCGCATCAACCGGCCGCGCCGCGGCCCCGATGCCACCGACGGAGACCAGCCCCCATGTCCCACGCGCCCCAGACCTCCCGGTTCCACCGCAAGGCCCTCGCCTCCGTGGCCGTCGCGACGCTCGTGGCCACCGGCGCCCTCGGCGCCGCCTTCGTGCAGCCGAGCACGCCGGCCCTGGCCCAGGCCCTGCCGCAGAGCCCGATCACCGCGCCCGACCATCCGCCCGGCAGCTTCGCGCCCGTCGTCAACAAGGTGAAGGCCGGCGTCGTCTCCGTGAAGGTGAAGCTGAAGGACGACGCCTCGGACGACGAGGACGCGGGCCCGAGCGCCCAGACCGTCCCGCCGCAGCTGCGCGAGTTCTTCCGCCGCTTCGGCGAGAACGGCGCGCCCGGCATGCCGCGCCAGCGCCACGGCGGCGGCGGCGGCGGCGCCGCGCAGGGGTCGGGCTTCTTCATCACCCCGGACGGCTACGTGGTGACGAACAACCACGTCGTGTCGAACGCCAAGTCGGTCGAGGTCACGCTCGACGACGGCCGCACCCTCGACGCCAAGGTCATCGGCACCGACCCGAAGACGGACCTGGCGCTCCTGAAGGTCACGGAGGGCGGCTCCTACCCCTACGTGAAGCTCTCGCACGGCGCGCCGCAGGTCGGCGACTGGGTGGTGGCGATCGGCAACCCGTTCGGGCTCGGCGGCACCGTCACGGCCGGCATCGTCTCGGCCCGCGGCCGCGACATCGGGGCGGGCCCCTACGACGACTTCCTGCAGATCGACGCGCCGATCAACAAGGGCAACTCGGGCGGCCCCACCTTCAACGTCAACGGCGAGGTCGTGGGCGTGAACACCGCCATCGCGTCGCCCTCGGGCGGCAACGTGGGCCTGGCCTTCGCGATCCCCTCCGAGACCGTGCAGGCGGTGGTCGACCAGCTGCGCGCCGACGGCAAGGTCGCCCGCGGCTACCTCGGCCTCCAGATCCAGCCGGTGACGAAGGACATCGCCGAGAGCCTCGGCCTCGACAGCGCCAGGGGCGCGCTGGTCAACAGCGCCCAGGACGGCACGCCCGCCGCCAAGGCCGGCCTGAAGTCCGGCGACGTGGTCCTGGCGGTGAACGGCGACCCGGTGAACGACGCCCGCGAGCTGTCCCGCAGGATCGCCGCGATGAAGCCGGGCACGAAGGTCGAGCTCGCCTACCTGCGCGGGACCAAGCGGGACGCCGCCCAGGTGACGCTCGGCACGCTGCCGAACGACACCAAGGTGGCGAGCCAGACCGAGCGCAGCCGCGGCGGCGACAGCCAGCCGCGCCTCGGCCTCGGCCTCGCGCCCGCCGACGCGGTCGGCGCCGGCCGGGAGGGCGTCGCGGTGGTGAGCGTCGATCCGGACGGCCCGGCCGCCGCCAAGGGCATCCAGGAGGGCGACGTCATCCTGGACGTCGGCGGGCAGCCGGTCTCGTCCCTCTCGGACGTCGCCTCCCGCATCCGCGCCGCCGAGAGCGACGGCCGCAAGGCGGTGCTGATGCGCATCAAGAACGACAAGGGCACGCGCTTCGTGGCGATCGGCCTCCAGAGCAAGAACGGCTGAGGCGCGAGGACAGGCGCCCGTTCCGGAGACGAGCGCCGGCCCCCTCGGGGGCCGGCGCTTCGTCGTCGCGAGGCCCCCCGGCTTCAAGGCCGGGGGGAAGACCGGCTTCAAGGCCGGGGGGAAGACCGGCTTCAAGGCCGGGGGAAGACTGGCCTCACGGCCGGGGAGAGGCCCGCGCGCGGCGCGGGCCCGCTTCAGGCGCGGCAGAGGCGCGCGAGCCGCGGCCCCGAGACGCGGCCGCGGGCGATCCCGTCGCTGCGGATGCGCCCGCCGTCGAGCGCCACCCGGGTCGGGTTCTCGAGCAGCGTGTAGCGGGCGCGCTCGAGGGGCAGGCCGAACTGGACGGCCCAGAGCCGCAGGGCGGCGCAGAACGCCCTCAGGGTCCCGGGCCCGAAGCGGTGCGGATCGAGCACCGGGGCGACCTGCGGGGCGCCGAAGGCCTGGACCCGGAAGCCGGCGAGGAGTCCGGGGCGGCCGTCGCGCAGGGCGAAGGGGGCCGTGGACTCGACCCCGAAGGCACCGGCGCGGTCGGGCGGCGCCGTCGTCACCGACCAGGCGACCGGCTGCTCGGCCAGCACCACGACGGCGCGCTCCGGCGCCCGCGCCAGGTCGAGGTTCACCGGGCGGTAGCCCGCGCGGTAGCCCGCGCGCTCGCCCGCGCTCCTGCCCGGGGGGGTGCGGGGCGCGTCGTCGTCCCGGCCCGGGGCCCGGGACGCGGTGGCGTCGGGCTCCGGCGGGCGCGGCGCGGTGAAGAGGAGGCCGATCAGGTCGAGCCGGGCGGCCGAGCCCGCGACGCGGTCGGGATGGGCCGTCCAGCCGATCAGCCGCTCGCGCTGCGCGGCCCGCTCCGGCGCCACGTCGGGCGTCTGGATCGCGCCGGCGGCCGGCGCGTCGGCGGGCGGGCCCAGGGGCAGCTCCGGAGGCGG
>NZ_QOWC01000169.1 GCF_003574465.1 Methylobacterium crusticola | reverse complement strand
CGATCCGGCGCCACCGCACGACCCCGTGCACAGCCCTGTCCGGGCCGGCCTCGACGAGCTCTGCGATCTCAGCCCGCTGCTCGGCCGACAGGCGCGGCTCAGGCCCCTTGGACCAGCTGTCCAGCAGGCCATCCGGACCCTGAGCGTTGAACCGGTGCACCCAACCGCGCAGCGTCTGGCGGTCCATCCCGCCGATCCGAGCCGCCTGCGTCCGGTTCATGCCGTCCAGGATCCCAGCCAGCGACAGGAGCCGGCGGCTCTGGCTTGCGTTCTTCGTCACCGCCGCCAAGCGACGGAGCTCGTCCGCCGAATAGTCCGCCCGCAGGCCCACCGCTAAAGCCATAGCGCGAATCCTCCCCGCGCCATGGAACCAGCTGAACTCCGACCGAGGAAGCCCTCGCGAGTCACGGGCAGAGGCTGTTGGTATTAGAGAGGACTTTCGGTAAATGGCATGGAGTACTTTCGGGCTGTTTCAACCGAGGCGCCTCGCCTTCCAGCTCACGCCTTCCTTCGCTGTGCCCGTTCGTGAAAAATTGAACCGATGAAGTCGAGGCTTGTCCGAGCTGCGAGAAGTGCGGTAATGCCGGATGGATCGTAGGGTGGTGAGACCTCGACGAAGTCGACGCCGACGACCTCGAACCGTTGGGCGACTGCCCTCAAGATGTCCTTCACTTCGTAGTAGCTGAAGCCGCCATGACTGATGGTTGCCGTTCCCGGTGCTATTGAGGGGTCGAACGCATCGACGTCGATCGACACGTAGACGCGCTCGCCAGCGGGAATGTGGCGCAACGATGCCTCGGCACCCTGCATTCGAACCTTCCGCAACGATGCTACGTGGCTTCCATAGGCTTGTGCCGCCTCCCAATCCTTGCGGCTGACGGCAGCCATGTTGCGAGGTCCGAGCGTCGTTATCCCCTTGACGTGCGACATCTCCGAGGAGCGCCGCATCGGGCTGCCGTGGCCCCATCGGATCCCGTTTCGCTCGTCGATGAAATCGAAGTGCGCATCAAGGTGCACGATGTGCATAGGGGGCTGCTCCGAGTACGCTGACATCGTTGCCATCGTGATCGAATGGTCGCCGCCCAGGATGTAGGGAAGTGTTCCCGCATCGAGGAGCGCACGCACCGCCTGCTCGGCAGTGGCGAGGCTGCGCCTTGTATCGGCATAGATCACGTCGGCGTCGCCAACGTCCACGATTTGGACCTCGTCCCGTGTCAGGTACGTCACCTCGTCTTCGAAATCGAAGACGCCTTCAGGACCGAAGCCATGGAACATGGAGGCCTCGCGGATGGCGCGGGGCCCGAACCGCGTGCCTACGCGATAGCTCGACGCTGTATCGATCGGCACGCCCAAGATGGCGACGTCAGCTCCATCAACCAGATTCCAGTCTGGGCAGGCAGGCTGGCGTGCAAACGTCACCAGTCCCACGAACGGGAGGTCCATTCGGTCAGGGGTGTTCCGGCTCTCTGCCCTATAGATCATAGCCGCTTTCCTACTGTTGTGCTGTTACGGACGGGGACGCCTCTGGACTAGGTCATGACGGCCGGACTCTATGCAGCCCGGCGTCTTCTTGAGTGCCGCTTCAGAGTACTAATCTTGTTTCTAACGAACGGTCTGCAAACCATCTGCTCCGACCTTAGAACCTGTAGGAGATTAAACGGCTTGCCGCAAATGGGGATGAGCGACCAGCCGCCGTGAGATGATCGAGATCATGGCATTCTACACGTGTGCTGCGGAGAGACCCGGCTGGCGATCGTACGTGATGTTAAGCCGGCGGTAGCGGCTCCCCCAGGCGAATAACCGCTCGATCACATCAAGCCTCAATCGTCGCATTGAGCGTTCTCCATGCTATTCAATGGCTTCCTTAATGTTCTCGTGAAACACTCAATAAGACGGTTCCGAGCACTTTACGGTGATAGGGAGAAGGAATAGCGTGCCGATTAGTAGGAATGCTTGCGTACGCTCTGAGAACGCTGCCTCCCAGAATGTATAGGGTCGAGGCACAATGAGTGGCCAAAAGTTCACCGCGATACCGAGATATAACAGCGCGAGGAGCATAATCAATCACAGGAATGACGTCACATCCTGCCCTTGCCCATTCAGCGACCGCCACAGTCCAAGCGCAGCGAATAACATGTGAGGAGAGGATTGGTGCGAGAAGCGCCGTATTGCGCTATGAGAACCAGCGCGCTGCGATCGCGGGATCAGCCCACGGTGACCAGATGCTAAAGAACTCAATCGCGAATAGGGCGCTGACAAGACAACTCCGGCCCTGCCGTCGGGCTCAGGCATGCAGATCACCTTCAGTCTTTAGAGCGAGTAAGCTCGGTCCGAGCAGACAATAGCCGAGCAACAGTGCGAACCCAGACCTAACCGAAAAATTTCAGCCAATCGAAGGAGGTGCCAGCGAAGTTGGGTTCCCTCCACTTTGCAGCTTTGGATGAAGGCCCCGAGCACCATGTCTTGTGACAAAGTGGCCGTTGCCGAGCCGATGCAGAAGCCCTACTCCAGAAGCGACGGATAGGAGGAGCTTTGAACTGGACCCGCTCGTTCAGAACGCTGAAGCCTCAACCCGTTGCGGATACGTCTCATGCATGGCGAGCTACAGACGGCAGAAATAAATCGCTCGCTAGCTAATTCGACGCTAATCTAAGGCCAAAACTGTGTCTACGATACCACGCCGCTTGGCGCCGTATCGGTCGGACCAAGGGAGTAGGACGAATCTTCTCTGCTCCGCCTGGACATCAGCTAAGCTTGCAGCAAACAGTAGCTTGCCCGCTGGCAGGGCCGTGTCCTGGCGGGCATGCCGAGTGAGTAAAGGTCAAGGTCTATGCCGCTCTTGCGCCTTAGAGTGCCGTCTGCCTTGGTACTCGCACTTTTGAGCTCTGCCGCGCTCTCAACGCCCGCACAGGCGCAGAGTGTCGCCGAAATGGCCGCCCGAATGGATGCGATGCAGAAGCAGATGCTGGCGATGCAGCAAGAACTCGCGGACTTGCGCCATCGAGCGAGTGCGCGGCAAGCCGAAATCGTGGCCAATGATCGCCGACAGCGTGCTCAAGAGCGAGCGCGGGAGCGTACCGCTACAACTCAGGTCCGTCAGCAGCAGGTGGTACGGACGGGCGGCCGTGGTAGTGTTGATCCGGCCTCTAACAACCATTTACCAGTCATTCTGGCATATGATCTCGTTTGTGGTTCGGGCAGCTACGTGCTTGGGCAAGTCTGTTTCACGCCCGGAGGCTTTATCGAACTTACTGGTATCTTCCGGAACCTAAATTTAGTCTCGGATGTTGAAACGAATTTCGGTGGTATACCGTTCCGCAACTCGCCGCTTTCGCGCGAAAACGAATTCCGCTTCTCTGCCCGCCAGAGCCGGTTCACCGGCATGTTCATGGCGAAGGTCGACCCAGAGCTCGCGGTTACAGGATACTACGAACTTGACTTTCTGGGAGCGGCCGTCAACTCAAATTCTCGAGAGAGCAACAGCTATGTTCCGCGTATTCGACAGTTGTTTGCAGCACTCGACTCGCGTGATACAGGCTGGCATGTGCTGGCTGGACAGGCATATAGCCTAATAACGACAAACACGGTGGGCATCACGCCACTTAAGGAGCAAATCCCGCTCACAATCGACCCTCAATTCGTCCCAGGTTTCAACTGGACGCGCAATCCTCAAGTCCGTGTCGTCAAAGACGTGGCACCCGGCCTATGGGCTGCAGTAGCGCTCGAGTCACCGCAGAGTGTTCTGCCGCCAAGCCCGTTCGCAGCTCCCAACGGGGTGTCGGTTAACTTCAGTAATCCCGGCGACGTCGTGGGCCAACTCAATAGCACAACTACCTACTCGAACAACTCGGCACCGGATGTTACGGCTAAGCTTGCATTTGAGCCAGGTTTTGGCCACTATGAGGTTAAAGGATTAGCTCGATTTTTTAACGACAGGGTAATTGGCCGCACCAACGATGCTACCGGATACGGGATCGGAGCCTCTGCCACATTTCCCGTACTTGACAAGCGGTTGGACTTCCAGATTAGTGGTCTTGTGGGCCGGGGCATTGGACGTTACGGAACCGCGTTGCTTCCTGACTTTGCGCTACGCGCCGACGGCTCCATCGCACCGATCCCCGCGTTTCAACTGCTCACCGGGGTCGTCGGCCACGTGCAACCTGGAACTGATGTCTACGTGTACGCCGGATGGGAACAAGCTTCTCGCGCCGGTGCATTCAGCACAGCGGGCTATGGTTCGCCCACGCTTACAGTTACAGGCTGCAATATTGAAGGATCAGCAGCCGCAACATGCCAAGCTGAAACGAGGGAAATCAGGCAAATTACTGGCGGATTCTGGCACGACCTATATAAAGGCAGCTTCGGTCGTTTAGCCGCAGGTGCTCAGATCTCGTATACGGAACGAACTGCATTTCGAGGGGAATTTGGAATCAATCCCTCAACCCATCTTATCGTTGGCTTAGCTTCGTTACGTTACTATCCGTTCTAGAGGCGAGCCCGAGCACCTAGAAACGGCTGCTAGAGCGCGTCCCCAAGCGGTGCGCTGCCGCAAGTCAGCGGCTTTGACGCGGGGGCAACGCGACCTACCATGCGGTGGGGCGCATCAATGGAGGCTCGACATGTTCGAATACGACGCGTCGTTGGCTTTAAGGGTTGAGATCGTGGAAACCGCGCTCACTGCCGTGTTCGAAACGATCCCAAAGGGCCATGCGGCCCGGTTCAGGCTCATCGAGCTTTTGGACCAGAAGGTAAAGGATGCAGCATTCGCCCGCACACGCCGGCACGGCTTGGAACGTTGCATCGCGCATATCTCGCAGAAGCTTGCATTGCAGGATCCTCAAAGCGGAGGGGCATAAGACCAGCGAGGAACCACCCTGGAACGATCCCACACGCTCGATCGCGTCCCAATGTGCTCGGGCGCAGCACTAGCATGCGGGAGCGACCGCCGACTCAGAGTCCCGTGTCGCTGTAGAGCCCGCGAGGTCTTCGGCGAGGCTTTCAATCTCGCCGCAGACCTCGGCTGAGATGCCCGACCTGATCGGCCGCTCACGCTCCTCCGTAAGGCATCCGCCGTCACGCGCGGCTGCCGCTAGGGCCAGCGCCAGCGCGCGCGACGTGCGCGCGTCGAAGCTCTGGCCCCGACGCGCGGCGTCGATCTCGGCGCCGCACATCCCGAGCCTGCGAGCTTCTGCCTCCCGCTCCGGAGGTACGGTCGGTTCGCGTTTCCCGTTACCCTGGACGAGCGCGGTCGACAGGCGCACGCGCCCTTCCAGGGTGAAGGATGACATGGCGGCGCTCCGGACTTCGGGGTCGATCAGAAGCCGAAATGGCTGAGACCCGGATGGTCGTCCGGCCGGCGCCCGAGCGGCCAGCGGAATTGGCGCTCCGCCTCGCTGATCGGGTGCTCGTTGATGCTGGCGTGGCGGGCCCGCATCAGCCCGTCCTCGGCGAACTCCCAGTTCTCGTTGCCGTAGGCCCGGAATCACTGCCCGCTGTCGTCGTGGTACTCGTAGGCATAACGCACGGCGACGCGGTTGCCGGTGAAGGCCCCGAGTTCCTTGATCAGGCGGTAGTCCAGCTCACGGTTCCACTTGCGGGTGAGGAAAGCCTGGGCCTCCTCCCGGCTCCGCACGAACTCGGCCCTGTTCCGCTAGCGGGTGTCGGTCGTGTAGGCAAGGGCGACCTTGGCGGGGTCGCGGCTGTTTCAGCCGTCCTCAGCGAGGCGGACCTTCTCGATGGCGCTCTCCTCGGTGAACGGCGGCAGCGGGGGATGGGACATCGGCTTCTCCTCAGGGTTCGGGCATGGCAGCGGGCAAAAGGAAGGCGGGCGGCCGCGCCGTCCGCTCCCGGGCGTCAGGCGGCGAGGCGGTCGACGACGGGGAAGTCCACGGCGGTGTCGAGCGCGCGGTTGAGGTAGTTGGTCAGGGTGTTGAGGGCGACGATCTCGACGACCTCGGCGTCGCTGTAAGCGGCCGCCTGCACCGCCTCGACCTCGACCGGGGTCACCGAGCCGCGCTTCTCCGCGAGCGCCTTCACGAAGGCGAGGGCGGCCGCGGCCTTCGCGTCCGTGGACGAGCCGCCGCGGGCGGCCGCGATCTCGGCGTCGTCGAGTCGGGCGAAGGTCCGTCCGAAGTAGGTGTGGGCGGCGAGGCAGTAGTCGCAGCCGTTCACCTCTGCCATCGCGAGCGCGATGCGTTCGCGGGTGGCGGGCGGGAGCTTGCCCCTACCGAGCGCGCCCTGCAGCTCCGTGTAGCTGGCCAGAGCCGCAGGGCTGTTCGAGAGGACGCGGAAGACGCTGGACACGCAGCCGAGTCGCTTGGCGATGGTCTCAAGGACCGGGCGCGAGGCTTCCGGCACCTCCTCGATGGTGGCTGGTGTGCGAACATGTGACATGTTCTTCACTTCATTTCGGGAGCGGGTTGTCGCTCCGTGCCCTGTAAGATGTCCCGTGTCCGGGCTCGACTAAACGGCGAACCTGGACAAGGAAGTCTTGCTCGTGCTGCAGTAATCGCTGCCGGTCAGAGGGCGAGGTGCACGGGCCCGCTTCCATCGGCTGGGGTGGCCGAGCAGATCAGGACTTCGTCCTCGGCATGGGGCGCCGAGGGCGCTTTCGCGTAGGTGACGGCACCCGCCATCAGCTTCGTCCTGCATGTACCGCAGGTCCCGGTCCGGCAACTGAACTCCGGGCTGAGGCCGCGGGCCTCGGCGAGTTCGAGCAGCGTTCCGGCTTCCGGCGTCCAGCGCACCTCCTTAGACGAATTCAGGAAGGCGACCGGGACCGACTCCGCCGACGCGGGCGGCAGCTTGGCCGCCTCGACATCGGCCGGGACGCTTCTGACGAGCGACGAGGGGCCGAAAGTCTCGGCGTGGATGCAGTCGTCGGCGACGTTCAGGCCGCGCAGGCCGTCGTAGAGGGCCTGCGTGAAGGCGGTCGGACCGCAGAGGTAGAATTCGTAGTCGCCGAACGGCAGGACGCGCGAGAGGAGGGCGGTGTCGATCCGGCCAGGAACGTCGTAGTCGACCCCCTCCACGGCATCCCCGGGCGCGCTCAGCACCCGCACGACCCTGACCGCGCCCTGGGCCGCGCCCACGAGCGCCGCCACCTCGCTGTCGAAAGGACGCTCGTCCTTCGAGCGGGCCGCCTCGATCAAGGTGGTCGGCCGGATGCCTTGCGTGCGCAGGCCCTCGTAGACCAGGTGTCGGAGCATCGCGAGGAGAGGTGTGATGCCGACGCCGCCGGCGAGCAGCACGGCCGGCCGCTTGGCGTGCGCGTCCATGGTGAAGCCGCCGGCCGGCGCGCGCGCCTCGACCACGTGGCCGACCCGCACGTGATCGTGCAGGTGGCCGGATACCGCGCCGTCGCGCTTGACACTGATCCGGTACACCCCGTCCGAGGGCGCGACCGAGAGCGTGTAGGTGCGGATGACGGGTTTGTCCGCGCCGGGAAGCGTCACGCGGATAGGCAGGTGCTGCCCGGCCTCGTGCGGGATCAGCCCGGCGCCGTCCGCCGGCAGGAGGTGGAAGGAGCGGATCGAGCGGCTCTCGTCCACGATCTTGGTGACCTTGAACGGACGCCAGCGCGTCGCAAGGTCGGCGGCGCGGGCGCGTTCCTCCGCCTGCCGCCAGTCGCCGGTCATCAGGGAGTTCGGCGACCAGCCGTCCGCCCAGAAGGTCCAGCGCAGCGGCAAGGCGCTCCGCCGCCGCACGACCCGGCGCGGCTTGAACGTCCACAGCCGCTCGGCACCCTGGAAGGCGGCGATCTCGGGCGAGGACAGAATGACCTCGGCATCTCCGGTCATCTGCAACAGGTCGCCGGTCTCGAAGTCGGCGAAGACGAGGCCCGCCTTGCCGTTCAGCAGGAGGTTGCCGAGCGTCGCGAAGAAGAGGTTGCCGGCGAAGTCGGGGACCGTGAGCGTGCCGTCAGCAGCGACCCGGACGAAGCTGGCCTTGCCGCCGCGATGCGAGACATCGACCTGGCGGCGGTTGTCGCGCTCGGCGTAGGAGGCGACGAAGAAGGTGTCGGCGGCCTCGATCAGGGCGCGCGCCGCCGCGTCGAGCTCGCCGCTCCCCTCGATGGTACCGGCGAAGGGCTCGCGCGGGTCGCGGACAAAGGCGACGTCGCGCAGCTGGATGTACTGGGGGCAGTTGCCGAAGCTCTGGTCGACGGCGAAGTGAAGAACGTCTCCGGTCATCCCCCGGACGATGCCGTTGACGCGGTTGCGGCGGCGGGTGTGCAGCTCGATCCCGAGGAGCCCGATGGCCTCCCCGTCGCGCAGGCCCGCGCTTGCCGGGTCGCTCGGGTCGGGCCGCATCGCGATGTCGAGCGCCGTCGGCGTTGGCGAAGCGACAAAGCCTGGATGGCCCGCGATCAGCGTCGCCCAGGCGTCGCCTCGGCCGTCGACGGTGCCGGTCACGATGAAGGGGATCTGCGCATAGAACACACGATGCTGGTCGGGCATGTAGGCCCGCACCACGCGCCGGCCCACCTCCTCCATGCGCTCGGCGACGCCGACCTGCTCCTGGATGGCCTTCTCGCCCGGGTGCCAAGGTGAGGCTTGCGAAGCCGAGAGCTTCGTCATCGTCAGGCCGTCGCTCATGGATGCTCTCCCGTCCGGTTCGGTCGGGCGCGCCCACCGGCGCGCCCGGACAAGCGAGGTCACGCCGCAGCCGTGAGGCCGGCCGGCGTCTGGACGAAGGGAAGGAAGCCCGGCAGGGCCTCGATCCGGCGGAGATACGCGTCCACCTTGGGATAGCCCGCCAGGTCGACATTGCCCTCGGGCGCGCGCGCCAGGTAGCTGTAGAGTGCGACGTCCGCGATGGTCGGGCGCTCGCCAACCAGCCAGTCGCGTCCGGTGAGATGGGCTTCCAGGCGGCCGAGCAGCGTGTGCGCCCGGCCGATCACCTCCTCGGGCCGGAAGTTGGCGCCGAACACGGTGACGAGCCGCGCGGCGGCCGGGCCGTAGGCGAGTTCGCCGGCCGCGACCGACAGCCAGCGCTGCACGGCGGCCTCGCCCTTGGCGTCCTCCGGCAGCCAGTCGGTCCGCCCGAGCTTGCGCGCCAGGTAGACGAGGATGGCATTCGAGTCGGAGACGATGGTGCCGTCGTCGTCGAGCACCGGCACCGGCCCGAACGAGTTGAGGGTGAGGAATTCGGGCCTCTTGTGCGCGCCCGCCTTCAGGTCGACCTCAATGGCCTCGTGGGACACGCCAAGCAGCGCGAGGAACAGGCGGGCCTGGTGCGCGTGGCCCGACAGAGGGTGGTGGTAGAGCTTCATGACCGCGTCTCTGATTTCGTGGCCGGGTGAAGTCCCGAGCCGCGGGGAGAAGGTGTCCTGGATGGACCATGGCGAGAATGCTCACTCTCGTCAGTTCATTGTTGCCGTGAGCGGAACAATCACATGCGAGGGGATTGATCGTCACCAAGCGATGGCGACCGGTCCCTCCCGACCGTCACGCCTGCCCCTTCGCGGCCAGGAAGCTCGCGTAGATGTTGCCGGCGAAGGGCAGGTGGTCGCCCATCAGCTTGGCATGCGCCTCGCCGGTGGCGGACTGCCAGTGGCCCAGCAGCTCGGCGCCGACCGCGACCCAGGTGATTGGCACGACGCCGGCCTGCACCATGCGGGCGATGGCCGCCTCCTCGACGAGCTTGCTCCAGTTACCCGAGGCGTCCAGCACCGCGTAGACGTCGTAGCCCGCCTCGCGGGCCGCGAGTGCCGCGAAGGCCACGCAGACCTCCGTCGAGATGCCGGCGATCAGGAGCTTCTTGCGTCCGGTCGCCTTCACGGCGGCGGCGAAGTCGGCGTTGTCGAAGGCGTTGATCTCGCCAGGCCGGTGCACGACGGTGGCGTCGGGTAGGCCCTGCGCCACCACCGGCAAGACCGGTCCGTTCGGGCCGCCGGCCACGCTGGTCGTGATGATGGCCGACAGCTTGTAGATCTGCGCGATTGGGACGAGGGCCTTCACGTTGTTCAAGAAGTCCGCGGGTGTCTGGGTCTGCACGCCGTTGGCGAGCCCCGTCTGGTGGTCGACGAAGAGCAAAGCGGCGTTCCCGGTGGTCAATCTCTCGTAGGACATGGCGTTCTCCTTCGGTGAGGGCGGCCCTGCTCCGGAACCGCCCGACACGACGAAGATGCCGTCCCTTATACGGCGTCACTAGCCGCTGGTTCTGCCACTCTGCGTCCCAAGATACGGGACGCAGCCGGTGCCGCGGAGGAGCTTACCGGCCGAAGCGCTCGACCAGCAGTTCGGTGAGCACCTGCACCTTGCGCGACGGATGCTGCCCTGGCGGGCGCACGACGAACATTCCGATGGAGGGAAGCGCGTAGCGCAGCATAATCGGCACCAGGGAGCCGGACGCGACGTAGGGCTCCGCGATCACGTCGGGCAGCGCGGTGATGCCCGCACCTGCAGCCGTCGCCTCCGCGATGGCGACGGCGCTGTCGGCCTTGAAACGGCCTGTCGGGCGAACTGGGAACGACTTGCGCCCGGCGCTGAACGTCCAGGTCTCCGTGCCGATCATCACGGCGGGATGGCCAGGCACGTCCTCCGGCGTCTTGGGCGCGCCGTACGCGGCGACGTAGTCCGGGCTCGCGAATAGCCGCACGGAGAAGGACCCGATGCGGCGTGCGACGAGGTTTGAATCCGGCAGGTAGCCGACCCGGATGCCACAATCGAAGCCTTCCGTGACAAGGTCGACGTAGCGGTCGCTGTAGCGGCAGTTGATCCGAAGCTGCGGGTCGAGGCGGGTGAGTTCGGCGATGGCCGGCGCGAAGTGCGTCGGGCCGAAGGTTGAAGGCACGGCGACCCGCAGGAGGCCGCGAAGCTCGCCGCCGGGCGAGATGGCCTCCAGGGCGGCGTCCACCTCCGCGCAGACTCTCGCCGCATGTTCCCGGACCGTCGTGCCCGCCTCGGTCAGGGCCGCGCCCCGGGTGGTGCGCGTGAGGAGTTGGGTGTCGAGCTCGGCCTCCAGCCGCAACAGTCGCCGGCTGACCACCGACTTTGCCAGGTTGAGGCGGCGGGACGCCGCGGACACCCCTCCGGCGTCGGCCACCTCCACGAAAGTCCTCAGGTCGTCGACGACCATTCGCGTTCCGCTTCATGGGACAAAGCTAGCCCGGATCGGACGATATCGTCCCATGACGAAGATGCCCGACTGGGAAGGACGACAATCATGGATGCGACCAAGCTCAAGCGCAGAGGCCGGAAGGGCGACCCGGCCCGCCACTTCGCGGTGGAGATCATCTACCCCGGGCTGAGCATCGGAGGCCGGGACAGCGGCCTGGGCGCCATCGGCCGCATTGACCGCGCCACGGTTGCGCCCGGTCACGTCATCGGGATGCACTCGCACCGCGACGATGAGATCCTGACCTACGTCCGGACCGGCCGGGGGCTTCACCGGGATACGATCGGCAACGAGGAGGAGATCACGGCGATGCGCCTCATGATGATGAACGCGGGCCGCACTTTCCAGCACGAGGAGCGGATGCTCGCTCCTGACCCGGTCGAGGCTTTGCAGATCTTCCTGCGGCCGCGCGACCGACTTCGAACCCAAGGTCCAGTTCCATGATTTCCGGGAGGCCGTCAGCCGCGGCACATGGCGCCTCCTCGCGGCGCCTGAGGGCGCGCCGCTGGAGGTCCGCGCGCAGGCATGGGTTGCCGACGCGCACGTTCCGGCCGGCTCCGTGTTGCCCCTGCCTGCGCTGCCGGCACCCGACGTGGTTCGCCTGCTCCATGTCTTCGGCGGCGATGTCGAGGTCGGCGGCCTGACGCTACGGGCGGGAGAGGCGGCTTACCTTGCAGGGGACGGCGGGAGGGTGCAGGCCCGATCCGACGCCGACCTCGTCCTATTCGCGACCGAACCGGGCGCGCCGGTCTTCCGGGGTGGCATGTTCAGCGGGAACGTGCTCTCGCGGTGAGCGGCCCAGCCTGCGTGCACCAACCGTGTCCCTGGGCAGCGGCATCGGTAGCCGGCCCGCTCCATGATGGCGGCGCGGAGGGCCTTGGCATCCTTCGACGGCTTGGTCGGCATGGTCACCTCTCGGATTGGATGTGGAGAGCGAAGTAGGTTGACAGCAGCCGGCGAGACTTATCGCGCGCCCCTGTAGTGCTTGAGCCAGTCGAGGGCGCCGTCAGCACGAGCTTCCTCCCGCCAATCGCTGATGATCTTGATGCCTTTGTCCCGGACCCAGCCGGGGAACCAGGCGTCGAAGACATTCGGGTCGGCCGGGAAGCCGGACTGCTTGTGGTCTCCCTCGACGACGGCAATCCAGTAGGGCCAGCCGCCGCCGGAGGTGAGACCATGGCCGCGAGGGGATAGTGTCGTAGCGTGCACGGCGCGCTCGTGACCGCCAGATGGGCCATCAGTCAGAGAGATGAGCGGTTCGGCGCTGGCCTTCACGCCCCGACTGATAGCGGAGATGTTGAAGACCGTGATGATCTGCTTATTGCGGCGCTTGTCGAGCCGCCACTTCTCAAATGGGATGAGATTGCGGATCGGAGTTGCCGGCGACGCCGTAGGAGCCTGTAGCACCCCACATGCGGGAGCCGTTGCACCGGCCGTAGCACGTGCCTCGGTGCTACGTTTTTCTTCACCCTCCAATTTTGGAGGTGATACAGGTGCAACGGTGCTACAGCGCTGATTTCCCTTGACGTTTTTCGAGACACTCAGGTGATACGGCAGGTGCAACAGGGTGCTACCGGCCGGTGAAACAAGCGCTGTAGCACCTGTAGCACCGATTTTCGCAGTAGAATGGGAATGGCTGATTTCGCGCAGCCAGCGCCGGGTCTCCTCACGCATCGGAGCCTCCCTCGAAGATGGTGGGAAGCACGGCGTAGACCCGGATCGGTTGCGGGCTGACGGGCGTGCGCTCCATGCGCTGGAACTTGCCCTGCTTGTCCGGCTTCAGCATCCCGCGCTCGGCCAGCACCCGGGCGGTGGCGACCGGATCGAGGCCGGCGCAGACCTCGTTCTTCCACGACTCCGGCAACACCAGCCAGACCCGCTCCTCGCCGTGGCCCTTGCGCCAACCGACGCGGTTGGTGACAGGACGGGTGTCCATGTCGCCGATCTGCTCGAAGCGCGTATCACCGTGCGCCTCGAAGAACTGACGGACCTTCGCGATGCTCTCGCGCACCTCGGCCGGCTCGGAGCCGCCGCGGGTAGCGATCCAGTCCTTGAGTGCGCGCGCCGCCGCCGCTTCGGCCTCGCCCTCAGCCCAGGGTGCGATGTTGAACGCTTGCGCCAACTCGCCGGCCGCTGCAATCAGGCCGAGGCGGGCTGCGGCACGCCGCACCTGACCGTCCGCATCGGCGGGCACGTACTCCGCCACGAAGTCGTTGATGATGCGGTTGACGCCCTTGGCGACGTCCTCCAGGCCGCGCTCCACCAGGCCGCGAACGAACGCGGGTCCGGCGACGCCGTACGCGCTCAACGCGGAATCCTTGATGGCATCGGCAAGGCGGGCAGGATCGCCGTGCTTGCCGAGATGGTCGAAGACGCCGTAGCCCTTACCCGAGTCGGCCGGGATGTCGAGGAGGCGCACCGCCTGTCCGGCGTACGCCCGGCGCTGGCGGTCCTCGGCGATCTTGGCCGCCATCGGGATCTCGCCGGTCGAGAGCGTCAGCACCCGCCACGTCATCGGGCTGCGCATCGAGCCGTCGCGGGCAGACCGGCCTTTGCCCACGCCCGAGGCGAGCTGGTAGACGGCCGCCGCCGCATCCCGGCCCTCGGCCACGCCGATCTCGTCCAGAGCCAACAAGGTATCGGTGACGATCGCTGCGGTGGCCTCCTGCGCGTTCGCGGTCGCCCGCCAGGAGCGCACGAAGCCGGGATCGGCCGAGCCGCGGCCCCAGACGCTGGCGGCGGCGCGCAACGTCGTCGTCTTGCCCTTGCTGGACTGGCCGTAGAGGTTGAGGCCGCCGCCTTCGCCGCCGACCAGGTGGACGAGCGATCCGGCCAGTGCCGTCGCGATGGCGAGCACGAGGCGGCCGTGCCCGGCCGAGAGCCGGCCGACACCCTGCCGCCAGTCCTCCAGGGTACCGCGCGAGCCGTAGGGCGCAGCTGCGGCCCCGGTCAGCACCACCGTCTCGTTCGTCGGCTGGCCGATCACCTGATTTGGCAGCACGAACACCTGCGTGTCGCCGACCGTGTGCCAGCCGGTGCGGCCGACCGTCGTCACCCGGGCCTTCACCTTGACCCGGTTGAGGTAGTCGCCGAGGTGACCGCGACCGTTCCGGTCGATGGCGAGGCCGCGAGAGGCGAGGTCAGCCGCAAGCGCGCCGAGGTCACCGTGGAGCGCGGCGTCCGTCACGGAGTGCTCATGCTTGCGACCATCAGGGTCGCGCCAGCGCAGCCAGCGTGCCCAGCCCTGACCCTGCGGATCGCGCGCACGGCCGATCACCTCAAAGGCGGCCGAGCACCACACTTCCTCGACGCTGCGCGCCTCGCCCTTGCCCTTCGTGACCTCGACGACGAGCCCGCCATCATTCATCGCGAAGTTGTCGAACGAGACATAGGACGGCGCCGGCTCAGCACGTCGCACATGAGCAAGGACGAGTTCACGGAGCCGCTTCGGCTCCCAGCCCTCCGCGATCCCGTCCGCCGCATCCCAGCCGATGATCGGCTCGCGCGTGCCGCCGTCCTGCGTCGCACTCGCCACCGCGGCAGCATCCACGAAGGTGACGTTGCCGGCCCCGATCGCAGTCAGCTCCGCCGCTGCCTCAACGGCGTAGGCGCTGCCCGGCTCGTCGTTGTCGGGCCAGATCAGGACGTGTCGGCGCGCGAGCGGGCGCCAGTCGACGGAGCGTGCAGCCTTGGCGCCGCCGCACGAGGTCACGACGACAGACTTCTCGAAGATGGCGCGGGCAGCGTCCGCGGCCTTCTCGCCCTCGACGATCACGACGCTGGCGGTGGGCTTGGCCGCGAGGAGGTCGAGGCCGTAGAGCGGGCGCGGCCTGGGCCAGGACCGGCACCGCCAGCGCAGGACGCCGTTCTCCCGCCAGAGCGTCAGCGGCAGGAACTCCTTCCGCCCTCCGTCCAGGTCGAATCGGTTGACGTATCCCAGCACGCGGCCGTCGCCGTCGCGATAGGTGTAGGTCGTGGGCAGCCCAAGGCTGGGATGCCGTTGAACCGGCTCCGGGGCACCGTCCGGCACGGGCATGACGATCTCGCCGGCACCTTGATGGTCAGTGCGGGCGCCGGCGCCCGCTTCGTCGTTGAGGGGCTGCGCGAAGTCTCGCGCGAGTGCGTTAAGGCCGTCCATCAGCGCGGCTCCAGGTTCAAAGAGAGGAGGGTCGCGAGGTGCCGGGCGGCATCGATCTGCCGGACGCCATAGCGCCACGCGACGAGTGAGATCAGGTCACCACCACGTTCCCCGGTGGCGAAGTCAGCCCATCGGCCGGTATGCAGGTTGACCTTGAGCGAGCCGGCGCGCGTGTCCGCCCGAAGCGGATTCAGGGCGACGTACTCGGCTCCGGCCACCCGGCCGCCGGGGAGCACCCGGCGACAGATCGGCTCGGCGCTGCGCAGGGCGGCAGAAGCCACTGCCACGAAGTTGACGGGCGGGTTCATGCTGCTCGCTCCGCCAACCGATCGCGGATTCGGAAGAGCACGTCCTTCTGCTTGGGGGAGAGGTCGCGGCCCGCCTTGAGCTGGCGCTCGACGCTCTCCAGGAACCCGCGCTCCCAGCCGCTCAAGCGGGTGCTGGACATCCGACACCGGGCTACCAGGGCCTTGAGGCTGGCGAGCGGATCGAGATCGTGGCGCCAGCGCCCGTAGACCGGCGACTCCTCGTACCGGTGAGCGGGTCGAGGAGCCTCGCGGTAGATCACCCGCGGAGTAGGCAATGGCGCCGTAAGCGCCGTCGTCAGGTCGTAGATGTCGTGGCCGCCTGAAGCGAGCAAACGTTTCATCGCGGCAACCGCAGCGACGATCGCCACGTCGTCGTCCGTCGCAAGCTGGGGCAGCACTTTGGCGATCTTCGCGGCGGTGGTAGGAGTCAGCGCCGTCATCGCCGCGCCTCCGTGGGGCCGAGCTTGGCGAGGCTCGCGATAACTGCGGCCAACTCGACGCTGACGCCGAGGCGGTGCGCGAGACGGTGGACAATTCGGGGGGCGGTGCTATCTTCGGAGGTGCTGATCGTGTCGAGATAAGCAGTCTCCGAGGGACGTGAGCGCCTGGCCGCGCCGCGTCCCTCAACTGTTTTACACATGCTTCAAGCGGCTTCCTTCTTGTATTCAGACGTAGAACGCCGACGCCTTGACTCTTTCCAGAGATCAAGATCGTTGGTCTCATAGGAGACCCGACGCCCATATTTGTAGAAAGTCGGGCCGTCCCCGCGGACACGCAGTTGGTTGAGGTACGACTCACTGACGCCGAGGTACTGCGCCGCCTCTAATGTGTTTCTTGCAGCCATTTGCACGGGCTCCTATGGAGTTGCCCGAGCATGTCCGGTCTTGCCGCGTTAGTCCCTCGGGGAATAATCGGGCAGTGCGGTTGCTGCAGCCAGGAAGGGAATTAGGCATCCGGCGATGAAGGCCTCTTCGCCAAGGTGCGATCCTATCGCCAACATTTCCGCCCGATTCCGCGCGCGATCTTTCGACCGCATGGCTTGCAGCCAAGCACGGCTAATTAAAACAAGCCAGTAGGCTTCTTCTCCTGTACGCGCGACATTCGCTTTACGGCGAAGTGTACTCGCCTTTCCAGGCACAGTTGTTGCTGATCCTGCAACTTTCGGAAATTCAACCCGCGTCCATCCAGTTTTATCGCCGAATTGGATTTTCTCTATCTTGCCAACTTCGCCATATACCTGTGCTGCCGCTAAATCAAAAGCCGCACGCTCACTATATCCGCTCGCCTGCAACGCAAAAGCGTATGCAATCCAATATCGATCAGGATCATGCAACGGGAACTTTTTCGGCCTTCCTCTCGGCCGACCAGTTTTCGGTGTGACCATGATGCCCCCAATGCTTCTTAAATCAAGACGTGGGCGGTGCAATCACTTCTGCGCACATATCTGATAGTAACTCTCTGATCTCATCACCGATCTTTTGACTGAGAAGCTGTAATGGAGCGTTCTGCCGCGAAACATATCTGCCTGTCATGGCAAGTGTCTTATGCCCCAAGGCATCTCGCAGAATCAGTGCATTGGCTCCCAGGCCCGCACCACGGGTAGAGAATCCGTGGCGCAGATCGTGCAAACGCAAATCAGGTGCGCCGGCCTTTATGCGGACTTTCTCCCATGTACGGCGGACGACGGCCTTGGCGATCGATTCATTGCCGACGTCATTACAGAAAACAAAGGTCGATCGGCGGGGGAGGTCAGTTAGCAGCGCTACCGCAGGGCTGGATAGATGAACGTGCCTAGCGCCCGCTTTGGTACTCTCTGATCGGAGGCTGAGCAGACCAGCTTTTAAGTCGATGTCGGCCCATCGGGTGGCCTGCAACTCACCGACACGACAACCGGTCACAATCAGAAGCTTGATCAGAGTGGCTGCCTGTATCCGCAGCCCGGGCGATGAGAGTTCCTTCCAGATTGCTCGGATCTCGGAATCGTCGGGAACGCGGTCTCGCGACCCCTCAGGATGGAGCGGGATGCCGCGCGCGGGATTGATGGCGATCAGTTCGTCAGCAACCGCGAGGGAGAGCGCCTTCCGCAGAACGGCAAGCTCGTGGTTCGCAGCTCTGGGACGATGGGATTGCCGAGCATGCCACGCCCGGATCTCTGCTCGGGTGAGTTCGGATAGGCGAACCGTCCCAAACTCTGGGATCAGCGTTCGGTTGATGAGTTCGCTAAATACCTTTGCGGTACTCGGCCGCCGCTTCGGTTTCCAGTGCTGTTCCAAAGCCGTGAGCAGGACATCCTTCACGGTAGGCTCGCGCCGCTTGCTGGCCCGGTCGGTTGCAGGATCTTCGCCTGCGGCGACGCGCGCCAGGATCTGCTTCGCGTGCCGGCGGGCTTCGTCGGGCGTCAGTGCGCCGTGCCGCCCGATCGAGATACGGCGGGTTGGAAAACCCCTACCGCGGCCGGCCCGATACTCCAGCAGGTAGGTCCTTGAACCATCAGCGTTGCGACGGACTGCAAAGCCGCTGAGTTCATCATCGCGGATGATGCGGCCAGCCTGCTCGACGTCCAAACCATCCACGAAGCGCTTGGTAATCTTCGGCATCGCGCCGTCGTACTCCGGTGCCGACATGACCGCCGTGTCGGCACCATGTCGGCACGGAGAATGAAACATCGTGCAACGCGCGGCAAGCCCGCATAAGGAAAAGCGCGCCATGTCAATAGCTTGTGTAAGCCGGTGCAACTGCAAACAAGCTGGTGATACACAAGGAGCAAGACTTAAAATCTTGCGACCTCTGGTCGTGCGGGTTCGAGTCCCGCCGTCCGCACCAAATCGGTATCGTCGAGTTCTCTGAGGTTCGTGCCCGTCGGGCCGATGGATGTCCGGCCGCTCCGAGTGGACGAGGCGCCGAGGGCGAGGCCGCTAAAAGCCCCGGCGTCTGCGCGGCGTCGGGCGGCCAGGATCCACCCCGGCCGCCCGGTTCTCGTCAGCTGAA
>NZ_QOWC01000168.1 GCF_003574465.1 Methylobacterium crusticola | reverse complement strand
GGGCCGCCCGCGGGGCGGCGGCCTCCTGCGGGGCGGCTGGGGCGCGCGGCGCGGGGGCTCATCGCGCCGCCTCCCGGGGGCCGGCCGCCGGGTGGAGCGCGGCGTGCAGCCGGTGCGGCAGCACCGGCACGCGGGTGAGGCGGGCGCCGGTGGCGTGCCGGATCGCCCCCAGGATCGCCGGGGCGGTCGCCACCAGGGCCGGCTCGCCGACGCCCTTGGCGCCGTAGGGGCCCTCCGGGTCCGGGTCCTCGATGATCCGCACCGCGATCTCCGGCATGTCGCCGACGGTGGGGATCAGGTAGTCGTGCAGGTTCTCGGTCCGGCCGGGGATGAATTCCTCCATCAGCGCGAGCCCGAGGCCCTGCGCGATGCCGCCGTGGATCTGGCCCTCGACCAGCGTCGGGTTCACGGCCCGGCCGACGTCGTGCGCGGCGGCGATGCGCACGACCCGCACGGTCGCCAGCACCGTGTCCACCTCCACCTCGGCCACCTGCGCGGCGAAGCCGTAGGTGGCGTACGGGATGCCCTGGCCGTTGGCGTCGAGGGCGGTGGTGGGCGGGTCGTACCAGCCCTCGCCCGCCAGCACCGCGCCGCTCGCGTCCCGGGGCAGGCGGCCGAGGTCGAGGGTGCGGCTCGCCGGCCCGTCCACGATCGAGAGGCGCGGGCCGTCGAGGACGAGGCGCGCCTCCGGCCCGGCATTCGCCAGGGCCAGGATCCTGCCCCTCAGGTCCTCGCCGGCGAGGCGGGCGGCGTTGCCCGACACGAAGGTCTGGCGCGAGGCCGAGGTCTTGCCCGCGTCGGGGGTCAGGTCGGTGTCGCCGACGACCGAGCGGAAGCGGTCGGGCGCGACCCCGAGCGCGTCGGCGGCGATCTGGAGCAGCACCGTGGACGAGCCCTGGCCGATGTCGACGGCGCCGTTGAGGAAGGTCAGGGCGCCGTCCGGGCCGAGCGTGATGCGCATCCGCGACGGGTTCGACATCGAGGTGTTGCCGCAGCCGTACCACATGCAGGCGATGCCGACGCCGCGCCGCAGGCGGGGGCCGGCGCGGTTGCGGGCCTCGGCGCTCGCGAGCCAGGCGGCGAAGTCGTCGCGCACGGCGTCGAGGCACTCGGGCAGGCCCGCCGAGGCGTGCAGCACCTGGCCGGACGGGGTCGCGTCGCCGTGGCCGAGCGCGTTGCGGCGCCGGATGGTCCAGCGGTCGATCCCGAGCGCCTCCGCGAGGTCGTCGATCAGCGTCTCGGCCGCGATCGTGGCCTGCGGCACCCCGAAGCCCCGGAAGGCGCCGGCCGGGGTGTCGTTGGTGTAGACCGCCCGGGTGCGGTTGCGCACGTGCGGCACCCGGTAGGGCCCGGGCGCGTGGACGGGCACGCGGTTGGCCACCGTCGGCCCCCAGGACGCGTAGGCGCCGGTGTTGAAGTCGCCCTCCATCTCGAAGGCCGTGAAGTGCCCGTCCGCGTCCGCCGACATCCGGGCCTCGATCGTGGCCGGGTGGCGCTTGGTGGTCGAGGCCATGCTCTCGGTGCGGGTGTAGGCCATCCGGACCGGCCGCCGCGTCAGCCAGGCCGCCACCGCCAGGATCGGCTGGAGCGAGACGTCGAGCTTGCCCCCGAAGCCGCCCCCGCAGGCCGTGGGCACGATCCGCACGCCCGCGAGCGGCAGGCCCAGCACCCGCGCCACGTCCTCCTGGTCCATGACCGGCGCCTGCGTGCAGGCCGTGACCGCGACGCGATCCCCGATCCGCTCGGCGTAGCCCGCCTCCGGCTCGATGTAGGCGTGCTCCACGAAGGCGGTCTCGAAGCGGCCCGAGGTCGTGGCGGCCCCGGCCGCGTGGCCCTGCGCGACGTCGCCGCGCTCGAGGCGGCCGCGGGTCAGCACGTTGTCGGGGGCGCCCGCGTGCAGCGCCGGGGCGCCGGGCGCCAGGGCCGCGGCCGTCCCCGAGAGGGCGGGCCCCACCGTGTAGACGACGGGCAGGTCGGCATCCGGGAAGGCCTCGACCGCCTCGCGGGTGCCCACCAGGGCCGCGACGGGGTCGCCGCGCATCCGCACGATCCCGTCGGCCAGCACCGGCTGGTCCTTGATGTGGGCGAACACCCCGAAGGAATTCTCGCCCGGGATGTCGCGCGCCGTGAGGATGCGGACGAGGCCCGGGTGGCGGGCGAGCGCCGGCCCGAGGTCGCCGAGGGCGAAGCGCGCGCAGGCGTGGGGCGAGCGCACGAGGCGCAGCCAGAGGGCGCCCTCCGGCTGGTGGTCGGCGCCGAAGCGGTCCGTGCCGGCGACCTTCGGGCGGCCGTCGACCCGGGCGATCCGGGCGCCCACCGCGGCGCCCGCCCCGGCCGCCGGCGCGAAGGCGTCGGCGCCGCGGGCCACGTCCATCACCGCGTCCACGATCTTGACGTAGCCGGTGCAGCGGCAGAGGACGCCGCCGAGGGCGTCGGCGATCTCCGCGCGCCCGGCCCGGGGGTTGCGGGCGAGGCCGTCGGCGGCGGCCAGGATCATGCCGGGGGTGCAGATCCCGCACTGCGCCGCCCCGTGGGCCAGGAACGCGTCGCGCAGGCGCTCGATCAGGCCGGCCGCGTCGGACCCCTCGATGGTGGTGACGGAGCGGCCCTCCACCTGGGCGGTCGGCACCAGGCAGGCGCAGACCTGCTCGCCGTCGAGCAGCACCGTGCAGGCGCCGCAATCGCCCGCCTCGCAGCCGACCTTGGTGCCGATGAGGTGCAGGCGCTCGCGCAGGGTGTCGGCCAGGGAGGCGAAGGGCGGCGCCGCGACCGTGCGCGTCACGCCGTTCACCGCGAACGTGATGGTCCCGGTCATCAGGCAGCCCTCCGGGCGGGCGGGTCGGCGAGGGCCGCGAGGCAGTCGGCCACGAGGGCGCGCGCCGCCGCCATCCGGTAGGCGGCGCTCGCCCGCACGTCGTCGATGGGCGCGAGGCCGGCGAGGTGCTGGGCGTGCACGAGGCCGGGCGCCCGCGCCAGGGCGACGCCCCGCAGCGCGGCCTCGAGGTCGGGCAGCCGCCGCGCCACCGCCCCGCAGGCCCCGACCGCGATGCGGGCCCGGGCGATGCGCTGCTCCGCGTCGGTCTCGACCACGGCCGCCGCCATGGCGATGGAGATCACGAGGTAGCGCCGCGCCCCGAGCTTCACGAAGTGGCCGCGTCCCGGGGCCTTGGGGATCAGGATCGCCGTGACGAGGTCGCGCGGCCCGGCCGCCGTCGTCCGGTAGCCGGTGAAGAAGCGCTCCGCCGGCACGCGGGCGCCCGAGACCTCGAAGGCCGCGTCGAGGGCGAGCAGGTTCGGGATGCCGTCGCCCGCCGGCGAGGCCGTGCAGGCGTTGCCCACGAGGGTGCCCCGGTTCTGGATCTGCACGCCGCCCACCGCCCGGGCGGCCCGCCTGAGCCCGTCGAGGAGGGGGGGCAGGTCGGCGCGGATCAGGTCGGTCCAGGTCGCGAGGGCGCCGATGCGCCAGTGGTCGCCCCGGTCCGCGATGCCGCGCAGGCTCGCGATCCCGGAGATGTCGAGGACGTCCGGGTGCGAGGGGTCGCCCCAGGCGCGGCGGCTGGCGTGGGCCGGGTAGACGTCGGTGCCCCCGGCCAGCACCGTGACGTCGTGCTCGCGCCGGATCGCGAGGGCCTCCGCGAGGCTCGAGGGGCGGTGGTAGCGCATCAGACGCGCCTCCCCGCGGGGGGCGGGCCCCAGAGCGCCTCGGCCTCGTCGGCCCGGTAGTAGCCCCGGGCGAGGTCGCGGGCGACGAGGGCCGGGTCGCGCTCCCCCGGGTCGCCGTACCCGCCGCCGCCCGGGGTCATGATCTCGACCCGGTCGCCGGCCCGGATGGCGATGTTCTGGTCCTTCGAGAGGTGGAGCGGGACGAGGGTCTCGGACCCGCGGTGGATCCGCACCACGTTCCGCGCCCCGTCCCGGCCGCCGCGCACGCCGGGCGGCCCGACGCGGCCGTGGTCCATCACGAAGGAGGCCCGGGCCTCGCCGCGCAGGAGCTCGACCTCGTAGTGGACCCCGAAGCCGCCCCGGTGGGCGCCCGCGCCCCCCGAGCCCTCCCGCAGGGCGAAGCGCCGGAAGAGGACCGGGTAGTACTGCTCCATCACCTCGACGGGGGCGGTCTTCGAGATGCCGATGGTCGAGCAGCCGTTGGAGAGCCCGTCGTGGAGGGCGTTGCCGCCGTAGCCGCCGCCGGTGATCTGGTACATGACGTAGGCGGCGTTCCGGGCCGGGTCGAAGCCGCCGAGCGCGAAGTTGCCCGAGGTGCCGGCGGGCGCCGCCGTGACGCGGTCGGGGATCGCCTGGACGAGGGCGAGGAACACCGCCTCGGCGATGCGCTGGCTCACCTCCGCGGCGCAGCCCGAGACGGGGCGCGGGTAGCGCGCGTCGAGGAAGGTGCCCTCGGGCCGCAGGATCGTGAGGGGCGCGAAGGTGCCGGCGTTGATCGGCACGTCCGGGAAGACGTGCTTCACCGCGAGGTAGACCGACGAGTAGGTCGTCGCCACCACGGAGTTCATCGGGCCGCGGCAGGGCGGGGACGAGCCCGTGAAGTCGAACGTCAGGGTGTCGCCGGCCTTGGTCAGGGCGAGCGCGATGCGCAGCGGCTCGTCCACCACGCCGTCGGAATCGACGAAGGCCTCGCTGCGGTAGGTGCCGTCCGGGATCTGCCGGATCTCGGCGCGCATGCGCTCGGCCGAGCGGGCCCGGATCTCCGCGACGGCCTGGTCGAGGGTGGCCCGGCCGTACTTCGCGAGGAGGTCCATGAGCCGGCTCTCGCCCACCATCAGGGCGGCGGCCTGGGCCTTGATGTCGCCGATGCGCTGGTCGGCCACCCGGATGTTGGAGGCGATGATGGCGAAGATCTCCGGGTCCATCGCGCCGCGCTTGAACAGCTTGACGGGGGGCAGGCGCAGGCCCTCCTGCTCGACCTCCGTGGCGTGGGCCGAGAAGCCGCCCGGGACCATCCCGCCGATGTCGGGCCAGTGGCCGGTGTTCTGGAGCCAGCAGAACAGCGCGCCCTCGACGAAGACCGGGCGCACGAAGCGCACGTCCATCAGGTGGGTGCCGCCGAGATAGGGGTCGTTGACGATGTAGACGTCGCCGGGCTCGGGCGCGCCGGCCCGGCCCTCGCGGATGAGCCGGATCAGCTCGCCCGTCGAGTACTGCATGGTGCCGACGAAGACCGGCAGGCCGTACTCGCCCTGCGCGATCAGCGCCCCGGTGTCGCGGTCGTAGATCCCGTCCGAGCGGTCGTCCGCCTCGGCGATCACGGGCGAGAAGGCCGAGCGCGAGAAGGCGATGTCCATCTCGTTGCAGACCTGCTGCAGCCCGGCCTGGACCACCGCGAGGGTGAGGGCGTCGATGGGCGTCATACCCGGATCCTCAGGTTGCCGATGGGATCGACCCGCGCCACCGCCCCGGGCTCGAGCACCGTGGTGGCGTCGATCTGCTGGATCACCGCCGGGCCGGCGATCTCGGCCCCCTCGGGCAGGGCCTCGCGGGCGTAGACCGCGGCGTCGTGCCAGCGCCCGTCGGCGTAGAGGGCGCGGGTGCCCAGCCGGGCGCCGGCGAGGTCCGTGCGGCGCGCCGGATCGAGGAGCGCCGCGAGCGGGAAGGCCCGGCGGCGGCCGATGACCGAGGTGACGAGGTTGACCACCACGGCCCGGATCTCCGGCAGCCGGACCTGGAAGCGCCGGAAGTAGGCGGCCTCGAACAGGGCCTGCATCGCCGCGCGGTCGAGGTCCGGGGCGGGCAGGGCCACGCGGATCAGGTGGGTCTGCCCGCGGAACTGCATGTCGGCGCCGTGCGTCACCGTGGTCTCGACGATCTCGGCCTGCTCCTCGGCCACCACCGCGAGCGCCTCCGCGGCCTGCGCCTCGAGGACGCCGCGCACCTCCGCCATGTCGAGGCCGTCGAGGGGGCGGTTGAGGGTGTTGACCCGGTCCTGGCGCAGGTCGGCGACGAGGCAGCCGAGCGCGTTGGTGAGGCCGGGCCGGGCCGGCACCAGCACCTCCGGGATGCCGAGCTCGCGCGCGAGCGCCACCGCGTGCAGCGGGCCGGCCCCCCCGAAGGCGAACAGCACGAAGTCGCGCGGGTCGTAGCCCCGCGACAGCGACACCATGCGGATCGCCCCCGTCATGTGGACGTTGCCGAGGCGGATCACCGCGGCGGCGGCCTCCTCGACGCTCATGCCGAGGGGCCCGGCGAGGTCGCGCGCGAAGGCCGCCCGGATCGCCTCGATCGGGACGCCCTCCCGCACGGCGGTGAGCCGGGCGGGGTCGAGGCGCCCGAGGACGAGGTTCGCATCCGTGATGGTCGGCCGCGTGCCGCCGCGGCCGTAGCCGATCGGGCCGGGCTCGGAGCCGGCGCTGTGGGGGCCGACCTGGAGCATCCCGGCCCGGTTGACGGCGGCGATCGAGCCGCCGCCGGCCCCGACCGTGTGCACGTCGACCATCGGCAGGTGGATCGGCAGGCCGTAATCGATGGTGAGCTCGGCCGAGACCTCCGGCACGCCGCCCGCGATGAGCGCCACGTCGGTCGAGGTGCCGCCCATGTCGTACGTGATGGCGTTGGCGAGGCCCGACTGGGCCAGGGTCGCGGCGGCCGCCATCACGCCGGAGGCCGGGCCCGACATCACGGTCTTGGCGGCGGCCTCGACCACGTGGCCGGCCGGCACGGTGCCGCCGTTGCCGTTCATGACGAGCAGGTCGCGGGTGAAGCCCTGCCGGCTGAGCTCGTCCTGGAGCCGCCGGACGTAGCGGTCGAGGATCGGCTGCACGGCGGCGTTGACCGAGGCCGTGGTGCCGCGCTCGTACTCGCGGAACTCCGACAGGAGGGCGTGGCCGAGGGTGACGTAGGGGTTGGGCCAGAGCGCGCGGGCGATGGCGCCGGCGGCCCGCTCGTGCTCCGGGTTGGCGTAGGCGTGCAGGAAGTGGATCACGAGGGCCTCGCAGCCCTGCGCCAGGAGCGCGCGCACCGCCGCCCGCACCGCCTCCGCGTCGAGGGGCGTGCGCACGCTCCCGTCGGCCATCACCCGCTCGGGCACCTCGCGGCGCAGCTCGCGCGGGATCAGCGGCTCGAAGGTGCCGAACAGCCCGTAGGGCTTCGGCCGGGTGCGCCGCCCGAGCTCGAGGACGTCGCGGAAGCCCTCCGTGGTGATGAGGCCGACCCGGGCGACCTTGCGCTCCAGGACCGCGTTGGTGGTCGCCGTGGTGCCGTGGATGACGAGGTCGAGCGCGGCCGGGGCGACCTTGGCCGCCGCGATCGCCGCGAGGACGCCGCCCGCCTGGTTGCCCGCACTGGTCGGCACCTTGGCGAGCCGCACCCGCACGCCGTCCGGACCTGCCTCCGTCAGGAGCAGGTCGGTGAAGGTGCCACCGACATCGATGCCCGCCACGCGTCTCACGTCACACCTCGATCGTTCGCCTACGAACGGACTTCCGGGACGGCCGCCGGCGGCCCCGCCCGCCCTCACACCGTCAGGTACGCCTCCCGCACCCCCTCGTCCGCCTCGAGCTGCGCCATCGTGCCCTCGAACCGGATCGCGCCCTTCTCGATCACGTAGGCCCGGTCGGAGACCGCGGAGGCGAAGTAGAGGTTCTGCTCGCAGAGCAGCACCGCGATGCCCTCCCGCTTCATGCGCAGGACCGCCTCGGCCATCTGCTCGACGATGACGGGGGCGAGGCCCTCCGAGGGCTCGTCGAGCAGGACCGCGTGGGGGTTGCCCATCAGGGTGCGGGCGATGGTGAGCATCTGCTGCTCGCCCCCCGACATCGCCGAGGCGCGCCGGCCGCGCATCTCGGCGAGGTTCGGGAAGATCGAGAACAGCGTCTCGGCCGTCCAGGGCCGGCGCCCGTCGGTGGGCGCCTTGCGGCCGACCTCGAGGTTCTCGTACACCGTGAGGTCGGTGAAGATGCGCCGCTCCTCCGGCACGTAGCCGAGGCCGAGCCGCGCGATGCGGTAGGGCTCCCACCCGGTCACGGCCCGGCCCTCGAACGCGACCGTGCCGCCGGTCGGCGCCAGCAGCCCCATGATGGCCCGCAGGGTCGTCGACTTGCCGGCGCCGTTGCGGCCCATCAGGGCCACGACCTCGCCCCGGCGCAGGCTCAGGGTGGCGCCGAACAGCACCTCCGCCCGCCCGTAGGCGGCCCGCAGGCCCGCGACCTCGAGGAGGGGGACCGCCATGTCAGGCCACCGCCTTGCGGCGGGCCTCGAGCGCCGCCCTGGCCCCCGCCTCGCCGAGGTAGACCTGCTTGACGAGGGCGTTCGCCCGGATCTCCTCGGGCGCGCCGGCCGCGATGACCTCGCCGCGCACGAGCACCAGCACCCGGTCGGCGTGGCCGAAGACCGCGTCCATGTCGTGCTCGGTGTAGAGGACGCCGATGCCCTGCTGGCGCGCCACCCGGGCGGTGAGCGCCATGAGGCCGCTGCGCTCGCGCGGGGCCATGCCGGCGGTGGGCTCGTCCATCAGGAGGAGCTTCGGGCTCGAGGCGAGGGCCACGGCGAGCTCCACCCGCTTGACGTCGCCGTAGGCCAGCTCCGAGACGGGCCGGTCGGCGCCCGGCCGCATCCCCACCTCGCCGAGCAGCACCAGCGCCTCGTCCCGGTAGAGCGCCCGGGCGTCGGCCAGCAGGCTGCGGCTGCGGCCAAAGCGGGAGACGAGCGCCATCTGGACGTTCTCGGCCACCGTCATCGACACGAAGGTCTGGGCGACCTGGAAGGTGCGCCCGACGCCGCTGCGCCAGATCGCCCGGGCGGGCAGGCCGGCGATGGGGGCGCCCGCGAGCGTCACGGTGCCGGAATCGGGCTTGAGCTGCCCGCCCACCATGTTGAAGGTGGTCGACTTGCCGGCGCCGTTCGGCCCGATGATCGCCAGCATCTCGCCGGCCGCAAGGGTGAACGACACGTCCCGGGCGGCGGCGACGCCCCCGAAGTGCTTGGTCAGGCGGTCGACGACGAGGAGGGTCATGCCGAGGCCGCCGCCGGCTTGGCGCGGCCCATCCGGCCGCGGATCGCGTCGGCGGCGCCCGCGAGGCCGCGGGGGAAGGCCAGCACGGTCGCGATGATGGCGAGCCCGAGCAGCAGGCGCCAGAACTCGGTGAGCGGCATCACGGCGTCCTTCAGCGCGTGGAAGAACGCCGCGCCGACGAGGGGCCCCATCACGGTCTGGATGCCGCCGACGAGCACCATCACCAGGAGGTCGATCGAGAGCGGGATCGCCGTGAGGGTCGGGTCGATGGAGCCCTTCTGGAAGGCGTAGAGCCCGCCCGCGAGCCCGGCCGCGGCGCCCGCCAGCGTGAAGGCGAGCCAGCGGTGGGCGCGCACCCCGAGGCCGATCGCCTCGGCGCGGGTGGCGGAATCGCGGGCGGCCCGCAGGGTGTAGCCGAAGGGGGCGTAGATCATCCGGCGCAGGCCCAGGATCGCGCACAGCGCCACCGCCGCCACGAGGTAGAAGTACACGGTGCGGTTCGCCGCCCAGGGCGCCGGCCAGACGCCGACCACGCCGTTGTCGCCCCCCGTGACCTCGACCCACTGGAAGCAGACCGCGTAGACGATCTGCGCGAAGGCGAGGGTCAGCATCGCGAGGTAGATGCCCGACAGGCGCACGATGAAGAAGCCGAACAGGGCGGCGCCCGCGCCCGCCGCCAGGGGCGCCGCCAGGAGGGCGAGCGCCATCGGGGCCTTGAGCGGCCCGGTGACGAGGAGGCCGGCCGCGTAGGCGCCGAGGCCGAAATAGGCCGCGTGCCCGAACGAGACGAGGCCGCCGACCCCGACCAGGAACTGGAGCGAGAAGGCCGCGAGGGCGAAGATCAGGATCTCGGTCGCGACCTTCACCTTGTAGGCGTCCCCGAGCAGCGGCAGCGCCAGGAGCGCCGCGACCGCGACCGCGGCGAGCGCCGCCTCGGGCGGGCGGAAGCGGCGCAGGGCCAGGATGCCCTCCGGGGGCAGGACCCGGCCGGACCCGGCCTCCGGCCGCCCGAGCAGGCCCCAGGGCTTGACCACCAGCACCACCGCCATCAGGGCGAAGACCAGCACCAGGGTCGCCTTGGGGAAGACCAGGATGCCGAAGGCCTGGAGCTGCCCGATCAGGAGGGCGGCCAGGAAGGCGCCCGGCACCGAGCCCATGCCGCCGATCACCGTGACCACGAAGGCGTCGGTGATGACCGCGAGGTCCATGTGGGAATTGGCCGGGACGCGGGGGATCTGGAGCGCGCCGCCGAGGCCCGCGAGGCTCGCGCCGAGGAACAGCGTCAGGGTGAACAGGCGCGCCTGGTTGACGCCGAGGGCGCCGACCATGTCGCGGTCCTGCGTGGCCGCCCGGATCAGCACGCCGAAGCGGGTCCGGTGCATGAGGAGCCAGAGCAGGCCGAGCACCAGGGGCCCGACGCCGATGAGCACGAGCTCGTAGGCCGGGAAGCGCTGGCCCATGATCTCGACGCCGTGGCGCAGGGCCGGCGCCCGGGGCCCCGCGAGGTCGACCGGGCCCCAGACCTTGAGGACCAGGTCCTCGACGACGAGCACGATCCCGAAGGTGGCGAGGAGCTGGAACAGCTCCGGCACCCGGTAGATGCGGCGCAGCAGCAGCACCTCGACGGCGACGCCGATCAGCCCGACGACGAGGGCCGAGATCAGCACGCCGAGGAAGAACGCGGCGGGCGAGTAGGAGAGATCGAGGAGCCGCGGCACCACCGTGACGGCGATGTAGGCCCCCAGCATGTAGAACGAGCCGTGGGCGAAGTTCACGATGCGGGTGACCCCGAACACGATCGTGAGCCCGGAGGCGATCACGAACAGCGACGAGGCGCTGGCGAGGCCCGACAGCGACTGCAGGACGAGAAAGGCCGGATCCATGGTCGCCGTCGCCTCCGTGGCTCTGGGGCCCGCTCAGGCCTTGCGGGCCGCCCGGACCTCGGCCTCGGGGAACATGTAGTGGGCGCCGTCGGCGTAGCGCACCTTCGTCATGGTGCCCTGGCGGCCGTTCAGCGCCGTCTCGCCGACCCAGGCGCCGAGCGTCGACTGGTGGTCGAGGGCCCGCATCGTCACCGGACCCGCGATGGTCTCGGACGTCAGCCCCTCGAGGGCGCCGATCAGCCGCTCGGTCTCGGTCGACTGCGCGCGCTCCAGCATGTCGCGGATCATGTGCACCACGACGTAGCCGAGGAGCGAGCCGAGGCGCGGCGTGTCGTTGAAGCGGGCCCGGTAGGCGGCCACGAACTCCCGGTGGCCGGGCGTGTCGATCGTCTCCCAGGGGTAGCCGGTGGTGACCCAGCCCTCCGGCGTCTCGTCGCCGAGCGGGATCATGTACTCGGGCTCGCCCGTGAGCAGGCTCGCCACCGTGCGCTTCTCGAACAGGCCGCGGGTGTTGCCCTCGCGCACGAAGGCCGTGAGGTCGGCGCCGAACAGCACGTTGAACAGGCCGTCGGCCCGCGTCTGCGCCAGGGCCCCGACCGTGGCGCCGGCATCGACCTTGCCGAGGGCCGGGAACTGCTCGCCCACCACCTCGAAGCCCGGGACCGCGGCGGCCATCAGGCGCTTGAAGTTGGCGGCGGCCGACTGGCCGTACTCGTAGTTCGGCGCCACGATGGCCCAGCGCCTGACGCCGCGGTCCTTCACGGCGTCGACCAGCATCCGGGTCTGCATGTAGGTGTTGGGCCGCACCCGGAAGGTGTAGCGGTTGCCGCTCCCCATGGTGAGCGCGTCCGTGAGGGGCTCGGTGGCGAGGAACAGCACCTTGCGCTGGTTGGCGAAGTCCGCGACCGCGAGGCCGACGTTCGACAGGAAGGTGCCGCACAGGAAGGCGACGTTCTCGCGGGTGACGAGCTCCTCGGCGACCCGGGCCGCGTCGCCCGGCGTCGAGCCGTCGTCGCGGAACACGATCTCGAGCGGGCGGCCGCCCAGGGCCTTGATGCCGCCGGCCTTGTTGATCGCCGCCTCGGCGAGCTGCATGGCGTTGCGGTAGGGCACCGCGAAGGCGGCCATGCGGCCGTAGGAGTTCAGCTCCCCGACCCGGATCGGCCCCGCGCCCTGCGCCGCGACCCGGGAGGCCGAGAGACCGAAGGGCGCTGCGGCGAGCCCGCCCACCACGGCGCGACGGGACACGGGGCGGATGGTCATGGCGCGAACCTCCTGTGGCCTCCGGGCGCGACGCGGCGCGGCGTCCCGCCCGCGGCCGGGCTGCAAGGTCATTCGTAGGCGAACGATACTGCCCTTGCCCACGGACGCAAAGGGGAGGAAATGCGGAAAAGTCGGGCGCCCTCCGCCGCCGGATTGGGCGGGCCCGCGCGTTTGCCGGACAGGCGGCCGCGCCGCTCCGGCGCGACCGCGCGGGCGCCCGAGCGCTCAGGCGCGGGCGTGCGAGCGGGCCCCCGCCTCTCCCGCCCCGAGGGCCGCGCGGAACAGGGCCCGGATCTCCTCCGGCCCGACCGGGCGGCCGTTCGTCGCGGTCGAGTGGTCCTCGACCGCCCAGGGGACGAGCGCCTCGCACTCCTCCTCCGTCACCCCCATGACGGCGAGGTCCCGCGGCAGCCCGAGGTCGCGGTTGAGGGCGTCGATCGCGTCCGCGACGTCGGCCCCCTCGGGCAGGCCCATGGCGGTCCGGAGGGCGGCGTACTTGCCGGCGCAGGCCGGGGCGTTGAAGCGCAGCACGTGCGGCAGGATCACGGCGTTGAGGGTGCCGTGGTGGAGGCGCTTGGTCTTGTGGCCGCCGAGGGCGTGCGACATCGAGTGGACGGCGCCGAGGCCCTTCTGGAAGGTCATGCCGCCCTCGAGGGCGGCCATCATCATGTCCTCGCGGGCCTCGACGTCGCCCCCGTCCCGCACCGCCCGGCGCAGGGCCCGCATGGCGCGGCTCAGCCCGTCGAGGGCGATGGCCTCGGCGGGCGGGTTGTGGCGGGGGCTCAGGTAGGTCTCGATGCAGTGCGTGACCGCGTCCATGCCGGTCGCCGCCGTGAGGCCCGGCGGCAGCCCGAGGGTGAGGTCGGGATCGCAGATCGCGACGTTCGGGATCAGCGAGGGGGCGATGAAGCCGAGCTTGCGCCCGTCCGCCAGGGTGATGAGGGCGGCGCGCCCGACCTCGCTGCCGGTGCCGGCGGTGGTCGGCACCGCCAGGACCGGGGGCTGGTCGGGCCGGATCCGGGGCAGCCCGCCGAGGATCGCGGCGTAGCGCGACAGGGGCTCCTCGTGGGTGACGAGGAGCGCCACGCCCTTGGCGAGGTCGAGGGGCGAGCCGCCGCCCACCGCCAGGACCGCGTCGCACCCCTCCGCCCGGAAGCGGTCGCGGGCGGCGAGCACCGCCGCCTCGGTCGGGTTCTCGGGCGTCTCCGCGAAGACCGGCGTGCCGGCGGGCAGGCCGGCGGCCTCGCGGATGCGGTCGATCAGGCCCGCCGCCACGACCCCGCGGTCGGTGACGATGAGAGGCCGGGCCGCGCCGAGGAGCGCGAGTTCCTCGGCGATGAGGCGGATCGCGCCGCGCTCGAACTGGATCCGGGTGAGGTAGGTGATGAGGCTCATGCGGACCTGACTGGCCTGGGGGCGGGGCGCGCGGATCCGGCGAGGGCGGCAGGGGGAGGCCGGCGCCCGGCCGGAAACGCCGTGCCCGATCGGTTCGTCCTCCCGCGCGCCTCTCCGGACGTTCCCGGCGAGGCTTACCACAGGTCACGGCCGGGATGCACGCCCGGCACCCGGCGGGTCGTGGCTCGGTCCGGATTTCTGGGCGGGCTCAGGCCGGAGGTTCCCGCGATGGTTTGGGGCCCTACGATCTTGCGCGCGCGCCACCGCGGCGCGATGATCGGGCCGCGACCCCGGGAACGGGGCGCCGCCGCCCGGCCACGACGCCGGGCGCCCGGAGGAGACACCCGATGTACACCGCGAGCAGCGCCTTCCTGGACGCGTTGGGCGAGCACGGCGTCACCCACGTCTTCGCCAATTTCGGCAGCGACCACCCGGCCCTGATCGAGGCGATCGCGGAGGCGCGGGCGCATGGCCGGCCGATCCCCCGGATCGTCACCTGCCCGAACGAGATGGTCGGGATGAGCGCCGCCCACGGCTTCTGGCAGGCGAGCGGCGTGCCGCAGGCGGTGGTGGTCCACGTCGAGTGCGGCACCCAGGCTCTCGCCGGCGCGGTCCACAACGCCGACAAGGGCCGCGCCCCGATGCTGATCTTCGCCGGCGCCTCGCCCTTCACGCAGGAGGGCGAGCTGAAGGGCAGCCGCAACGAGTTCATCCAGTGGATCCAGGACGTCCACGACCAGCGCGGCATCGTGCGCGGCTACATGCGGTACGACGCCGAGCTGAGGACCGGGCGGACCATCAAGGACATGGTCCACCGCGCGCTGCAATTCGCGCGCTCCGACCCCAAGGGCCCGGTCTACCTGATGGGCGCCCGCGAGGTGATGGAGGAGGAGGTCGCCCCGCGGCCCGACACGGCGGCGCGCTGGCGCCCGATCGCCCCCGCCTCCCTGTCGGCGGAGGCGGTCGCCGGGATCGGGGCGGCGCTCGCGGGCGCGCGCCGGCCCCTGGTGGTGACCTCGTATCTCGGGCGCAACCCGGAGGCGGTGGCGCCCCTCGTGGCGCTCTGCCGCCGCCTCGGCGTCGGGGTGCTCGAATCGGTGCCGAACGCGGTGAACTTCCCGCACGACGACCCCCTCTACCAGGGCAACCAGTGGAACGAGCCGCGCCAGAACCCGGTCCTCGCCGAGGCCGACGTGGTGCTGGTGGTCGACAGCGACGTGCCGTGGATCCCCACCGTGTCGCGGCCCTCCCCCGAGGCCCGGATCTTCCACCTCGACGTCGATCCCCTGAAGCAGCAGATGCCGCTGTTCCACATCGGCGCCGAGGGCGTCTTCCGGGCCGACGCCGCGACGGCCCTGGCCCAGCTCGCCGCCTTCGCCGGGGCGGCCGCCCTCGACGCCGGCCGCGCGGCGGAGCGCGCCGCCCACTACGCGGGCCTGCACGCGGCCCGCGCCCGCGCCCTGGCGGCGCGCGAGGCGCCGGGACCGGGCCCCGTCACGGTGCCCCACCTCGTCGCGGCCCTGCGACGGCAGGCGGGCGCCGAGGCGCTCTTCCTCAGCGAGAGCATCACGAGTTACGGCACCGTCCTCGACCACCTCGCGCCGACGCGGCCCGGGAGCGTCCTCACGAGCGGGGGCGGCTCGCTCGGCTGGAACGGCGGCGCCGCGGTGGGCGCCAAGCTCGCCCGGCCCGACGCCACCGTGGTGGCGATCTGCGGCGACGGCTCGTACCTGTTCAGCGTGCCCTCCTCGGTGCACTGGATGGCGCGCCGCTACGGGGCGCCCTTCCTCCAGGTGGTGCTCAACAACCGGGGCTGGAAGGCGCCCAAGCAGTCGACGCTCGCGGTGCATCCCGACGGCTACGCCGCGCGGGCGGACAGCCTCGACACCTCCTTCGACCCGGCCCCGGACTACGCCGGGATCGCGGCGGCCTCCGGCGGCGCCTGGGGCCGGCGCGTCGACGACCCGGCGCAGGTCGAGGCGGCGGTGGCCGAAGCCCTGCGGGTGGTGCGCGAGGAGCGCCGCGCCGCCGTGCTCGACGTGTGGCTGGAGCACCTGTGAGGGCGCGCCGGGGGGCACACTACCTGGTCTCGAACAATCACGTCATCGCCGGCGAGAACGGCGCCACCATCGGCGACGTCATTGTCCAGCCCGGCACGCTCGACCTGACGAGCAGCGCATTGTCGCCGATGGCGGATCTGAAGACGCTGAATGCCCAGCTCTGGATGGCGAAGCTGTCGGCTTTCACGCAGCTCCACCTCATCGCCACCGACGGTCCCCCGGGCCCGCGGCGGCCCTGCGCAGGCCCGCGGCGGCCCCCGGGTCCGCGCAGGGCCGCCGTCAGGGCCCCGGCGCCACGGGCACCCGCCCGCCCGGGACCGGCCGGCGCGGCTGGAGCAGGAGGGCGAGGAGGCCGGTCCAGCCGGTCTGGTGCGCGGCCCCGAGCCCGGCGCCGGTGTCGCCGTGGAAGTACTCGTGGAACGGCACGTGGTCGCGGAAGGCCGGGTCGTCCTGGAACAGGGCCCGGTCGCCCAGCACCGCGCGGCGCCCGTCCGGGCCGCGCAGGACCAGCCGGGTCAGGCGCCGGGTGAGCTCGTCGGCGATCTCCGCCAGGTCGAGGTAGCGCCCCGACCCCGTCGGGCACTCGACCTTGAACTCGGGCCCGTAGAAGCGGGCGAACTCGGTCAGGGCCTCCACGAGCAGGTAGTTGATCGGCAGCCAGATCGGGCCGCGCCAGTTCGAGTTGCCGCCGAACACCGCGGTGGTGGATTCGCCCGGCTCGTAATCGACCGCGTAGGTCTCGCCCCCCCAGGGAAAGCGGAACGGCGCCGCCGCGTGGGCCTTCGAGACCGAGCGCACGCCGTGATCCGACAGGAACTCGCTCTCGTCGAGCAGGCGGGTGAGCAGCGCCTTCATGCGGTGGCGGCGCAGGAGCGAGAGCAGCACCCGGTTGCCCCGGCCCGGCTCCTCCCAGCGCGAGACCAGGGTGGCGAGGTCGGGCCGGTGGGTCAGCATCCAGCGGGCGCGGGCCGCGAAGGCCGGGAAGCGCTGCGGCAGAGCGTCGTCCAGGACCTCGACGGCGCAGAGCGGGATCAGCCCGACGAGGGAGCGCACCCGCAGGGGGATCTGGCGCCCGTCCGGCAGGCTGAGCACGTCGTAGTAGAACGCGTCTGTCTCGTCCCACAGGCCGGTGCCCTCGCCGGAGCCGCCCACGTGGGTCATGGCGCCGGCGATGTAGAGGAAGTGCTCGAAGAACTTGGTGGCGATGTCCTCGTAGACCGGGTCGTCGACCGCCAGTTCCAGGGCGATGCGCATCAGGTTGAGGGTGTACATCGCCATCCAGGCGGTCCCGTCCGCCTGGTTGAGGGTGCCGCCGGTGGGCAGCGTCGCCGAGCGGTCGAAGATGCCGATGTTGTCGAGGCCGAGGAAGCCGCCCTGGAAGATGTTCCGGTCGCCGGCATCCTTGCGGTTCACCCACCAGGTGAAGTTCAGCATCAGCTTGTGGAAGACGCGCTCCAGGAAGTCTCGGTCCGCCCGGCCGGTGAGCGCCTGGTCCATGCGGTAGACCCGCAGGGCCGCCCAGGCGTGGACCGGCGGGTTGACGTCGCCGAAGGCCCACTCGTAGGCGGGCAGCTGCCCGTTCGGGTGCATGTACCACTCGCGCGTCAGCAGGATGAGCTGGCCCTTGGCGAAGGCCGGGTCGATCAGCGCGAAGGTGACGCAGTGGAAGGCGAGGTCCCAGGCCGCGTACCAGGGGTACTCCCACTTGTCGGGCATCGACACGATGTCGGCGTTGTTGAGGTGGGTCCAGTCGCGGTCGCGGCCGGCCCGGCGCGCGGCCGGGGGCGCGGGCTGGGCCGGGTCGCCGGCGAGCCAGCGGCGGACGTCGAAATTGTAGAACTGCTTCGACCACAGCATGCCGGCGAGTGCCTGGCGCTGGACCGCGCGGGCATCCGGGTCGGGGATGTCGCGCTGGAGCACGGCGTAGAAGGCGTCCGCCTCCGCGAGGCGCCGGGCGAGGAGCGCGTCGAAGGCGGCGGCGTCGCGCTCGTCCGGGCTCGCCGCGGGCGCGAAGCGGTAGCGCAGCACCACGACGGCGCCGGCCGCGACCTCGAGCCGGCCGTGCGCCGCGCACTTCGTGCCCTCCCGCAGGGGGTTCACGGCCTCGTGCCGGCCCGCGACGAGCCAGTCGTTGATCGCGTCCTTGGGGTGGGCGGGGCCGTCGGTGCCGAACAGCCGCCGCGTGTTGGTCTCGTTCTCGCAGAACAGGAACTCGGCCGGCTGGAGGCTCGCGAACCGCATCGGCGGCAGGCTCGTGCGGGTGGCCTCGACGGCGCCGGTCTCGGTCAGGCGCAGGAGCGGGCGGGGCCGGTCCGGCTCCCACGCCCAGGTGTTGCGCGACCAGAGCTGCGGCAGGACGTGGAGGTCGGCCGCCGCGGGGCCGCGATTGACCACCGTGACCCGCATCAGGATGTCGTCGGGCGCGGCCTTGGCGTACTCCACGGTGACGTCGAAGTAGCGGCCCCCGTCGAAGGCGCCCGTGTCGGCGATCTCGTATTCCGGCAGGTTCCGGCCCCTGCGCCGGCCGTTCTCGGCCACGAGGTCGGCGTACGGGAAGGCGCCCTGCGGGTACTTGTAGAGCATCCGCATGTAGGAGTGCGTCGGGGTGCCGTCGAGGTACCACCACAGCTCCTTGACGTCCTCGCCGTGGTTGCCCTCGCCGTTGGTGAGCCCGAACATCCGCTCCTTGAGGATCGGGTCGCGCCCGTTCCAGAGCGCGAGGCCGAGGCACCAGAGCTGGCGGTCGTCGCTGAACCCGGCGATGCCGTCCTCGCCCCAGCGGTAGGCCCGGGAGCGGGCGTGGTCGTGGGGCAGGTAGTCCCAGGCCGTGCCGCCCTCGCTGTAATCCTCCCGGACCGTGCCCCACTGGCGCTCGCTCAGGTAGGGCCCCCAGCGGTGCCAGCCCCCCGGCGCGACGGCCTCCAGGCGGCGGCCCTCCTCGGTGTCGAGGAGGCGCGGGGCGTCGGGCTCGGGCATCGTCGTCTCCGTCACCAGGGCATCGGTTCGAGGCGCCGGCGCCGCGCCGGGGGCAGGCCGACGCCGGTGAGGGGCCGCGGATCCCGGGCGGGCGCCGGCCGCGCCCGGCGCGGCGGCGCG
>NZ_QOWC01000167.1 GCF_003574465.1 Methylobacterium crusticola | reverse complement strand
GGGATCGGCCCGCGCGGCGCCGCGCGGGTCCGCGGGGTCGGCCGGCGCGGCGCCACGCGGGTCCTCGGGCGGGCGCCGGCTCACGGGGCCGCCTCCCGGCCGAGGAGGTGGTGGCGCAGGCGCTCCGTGGCGAGGTCGATCGCCACCACGGTCAGGATGATGAGGAGCAGGATGGCGCTCACGTCCGCGTAGTAGAAGTTGCGGATCGCGACCAGGAATTCCTGGCCGATGCCGCCCGCCCCGACGAACCCCATGACGCCGGCGCCCCGCACGTTGATCTCGAAGCGCAGGAGCGCGTAGGAGGCGAAGTTCGAGAGCACCTGCGGCACCACGGCGAAGCGCACCGTCTCGACGAAGCCGGCGCCGGCCGCGGTCAGGCCCTCCACGGGCTTCATGTCGATGTTCTCGACCACCTCCGAGAAGAGCTTGCCGAGGGCGCCCGCGGTGTGGATGGCGAGCGCCAGCACGCCGACCATCGGCCCGAGGCCGAAGGCGATCACGAAGATGAGGGCGAACACCACCTCGGGCACGGTCCGGCAGAGCTCGAGCAGGCGCCGGACGCAGAAGGGCAGGCCCTGCCCGCGCACGAGGTTGGCGGCGGCGAGGAAGCAGAGGCCGAAGGCCGCCAGCCCCCCGAGCAGCGTGGCGAGGTAGGCCATCAGCAGCGTCTCGGCGAGGAGCCCGAGCCACTTGGGAAGGCCCCAGTACCAGGCCGCCACGTCGCCTGGAAATCCCGCGAGGGTCAGGGGCGGCAGGATCTGGACGATGTAGGCGGACAGGTTCTGGATGTTGTCGAGGAGCGCGAGGGGGCGCACCTCCGCCATCGCCCCCGCGGCGACGAGGAGCGCCGCCACGACGCCGAGGCCCGCGAGGGTGCGCCGGCGCGAGGCCGCGACGGCGCCCGCGTAGGCGCCGGCGAGGGCGCGCTCGCGGGCCGGCGGCAGCCGGTCGATGCGGGCCATCGGTGCCGACCGCCGCGTCCGCCTACGAGCGCTTGCGCTGCTCGTCGTTGTAGCGGAGCATCTCGATGATTGGCTGGTAATCCTTCATCGTCACCGGGGTGAAGCCCTGGTCCTTGCCGTCCGAGAGCCGGTCGAAGGCGGCCTTGTCCCGGGTGGGCAGCGCGACGAAGGCCTGGCGGACCGCGTTCTTGAGGTCGTCCGGCAGGCCCGACAGCATCGCGAACGGTCCCTCGGGCAGGAACTCGGACTTGAAGACCACCCGGAAGTCCGACTGCCTCATCGGGGTGCCGTCGGGGTTCTTGAGCATCCCCTTGGTGATCATGCGCGTGACGGCGGTGTCGTTCTCGGAGTTCCAGAGGTTGGCGGCGGCGTCCGCCGTGCCCTGGACGAGGGCCAGCACGGCGTTCTCGTGGCTGCCGGCGTAGAAGGTCTTGCCGAACAGCTTGTCGACGTCGTGGCCGGCCTTCTGCAGGAAGAAGCGCGGGGCCTGGTTGCCGGAGGTCGAGTTGGGATCGACCAGGGCCAGGTTGCGGCCCCTGAGGTCCTCGAGGGTCCGGTAGGGGCTGTCGGCCTTGACGTAGAGCACCGAGTAGTAGCCGGAGACGCCGTTGTCGTGCTTCTGGTTGACCACCGGCTCGGTCTTCACGCCGGTCATCACGGCCCGGGCGAAGGAGGCCGGGCCGTAGAAGGCGAGCTGGATGTTGCCGGCGCGCTGCCCCTCGATCACCGCCGCGTAATCGTTGGCGACCCGGAGCTTGACCGGCACGCCGATCTCCTTCGTCAGGTAGGCGGTGAGCGGCGTGTAGCGGTCGACGGTGCCGGAGGCGTTCTCGGCCGGGATCACCGCGAGGGTGAGCTCCGGATACCGGGCGCGCCAGTCCTGGGCGCCCGCCGGGGCGGCGAGGAGAGCGAGGGCGAGGGCGGCGGCGAGCGTGCGGCGGGTGAGCATGGCGGACGATCCTTGTACCGGACGGGGACGGCGCTCAGGCGCTGAGCGCCTCGGCGGCGCGGGCCGGGACGCGGCCCGGCAGGGGCTCGGGCGGGGCGCGGTCCATGACCTCCCCGGCCTCCAGCCCGTAGAGGGTGCGGGCCACGTCCTCGGTGAGGTCGAAGCCGCGCCCGTCGAACACCACCCGGCCGGCCGACAGGCCGACGAGGCGGTCGCAATAGGCCCGGGCGAGGTCGAGGGAGTGCAGGTTGCACAGGACCGTGATCCCGTAGGCCCGGTTCGCGTGCGCGAGGGCGTCCATCACGAGGCGGGTGTTGCGCGGGTCGAGGGAGGCCACCGGCTCGTCCGCCAGGATGATCTCCGGCTCCTGCACGAGGGCGCGCGCGATGGCGACGCGCTGCTGCTGGCCGCCCGAGAGCTGGTCGGCCCGGCTCGCCGCGAAGCCCCCCATGTCGAAGCTCTCGAGCGCCGCGAGGGCCAGCGCCCGGTCCTCCTCCGGCCACAGCTTCAGGAGCGAGCGGTAGGACGGCACCTGGTGGAGGCGGCCCATCAGGACGTTCGTCATCACGTCGAGGCGGCCGACGAGGTTGAACTGCTGGAAGATCATGGCGCAGCGGGCGCGCCAGCCGCGCAGGGCCGCGCCCTTGAGCCCCGTGACGTCGATGCCGTCGTACAGGATGCGCCCGCCCGTGGGGTCGGCGAGGCGGTTGATCATCCGCAGCAGGGTCGACTTGCCGGCACCCGAGCGCCCGATCACGCCCACGAAGCTGCCGGGCTCGATGCGCAGGCTGACGCCGTCCACGGCGTGGCGGGCGCCGTAGCGGCGCGTGAGATTGTCGACGACCAGCATGCGCTCGCCCGAACGAGGATCCGTGGAGGCGACCTAGACGCCCGTTCGGCGACGGTAGGATGACAGCCCGGCGGCCTGCCGGGCGCGGGGCGGATCGCTCCCGGCACCCGCGACCGCGGGGAGCGTCGCGGTGGCGGGCGCGCATCGCGGCGGTGATCGGGCCCCGCGCGCACCGCGCGCCGCGACCGCGCGGTCCTCAGGGCCACCCCCGCCGAAGCGGATGCCGGCTCGGCGCGGGGGGAACGCGTCGGGGCAGAGACGCTCTAGTCGCGCAGGGAGCGCAGCGCCAGGCGGTAGCCCGCCGGGCCGAGGCCGCAGATCACGCCGGTGGCCACCAGCGAGACCAGGGAGTGCCGGTACTGCTTGTCCCGCCTGTGGATGTTGGTGAGGTGGACCTCGATCACGGGCCGCCGGATCAGCTTCAGGGCGTCGATGACCGGGATCGACCCGAACGAGAAGCCGGCCGGGTTGATGATGATTGCGGCGTCCTTCTCGAAGGCTTCCTGGATCCAGTCGACCAGCTGGCCCTCGTGGTTCGTCTGCCGGAACTCGCACGCGATGCCGAGCTCGCGGGCGAGCCCCCGGCAGCTCTCCTCGATCTCGGACAGCGTGGTGGTCCCGTAGAGCTGCGGCTCGCGCCTGCCCAGCATGTTCAGGTTGGAGCCGTTGAGGATGTGGACGGATGCGGTCATCGGATGAGCCTTGCTTGCGTCGCGGCCCGGGGGCCCGGCCTGGGGGTTCAGAGCGCGCCGAGGGCGCCCGGCGCGCGGTTCCCGGAGAGCGTGCGGGCGTCGTCGGTGCTGTTCATGTCGATGCCGCGGGTCTCCGGCGCCGTCAGGATCATCGCCAGCGACAGGAGGTTCCAGGCGACACAGAGCGCGACGACGCCCCAGGGCGAGCCGTTGCCCAGGCTGACGAGCCAGACCGCCAGCACCGGCATCGGCCCGCCGGCGATCAGGTTCGCGCCCGTGTAGGCCAGGGCCGAGCTGGAGTAGCGCACGTTGGTCGGGAAGGCCTCCGCGAAGGCGACCGGCTGGATGCCGCTCTGGAACTGCGTGAAGCCGAGGAACAGCCCCATGATGGCGAGCATCGGGACGAAGCTCCTCGTCTCGAGGATCGGGAAGTAGACCAGCAGGATCGCCAGCGTCGCGCAGGACCCGACCGCGAGGGCCCGCCTGCGCCCGATCCGGTCGCTGAGCAGCCCCCCCGCCAGGGCGCCGACGATGGCGCAGACGTTGGCGCCCATCAGCAGGGCGAACCCGGTCTGCTTCGGCACGCCGAGCTGGTTGGTGATGTAGCTGAGGGAGTAGACGACGATCAGGTAGAAGATCGCGGCCGGCCCGCAGAAGAACAGCATCCAGCGCAGCACCGGCCTCCAGTGGAAGCGCAGGGCGTCGCGCAGCGGGCTGCCGGCCTCCACCACGGCCGTCCTCTCGGCGGCCACGAAGGCCGGGGTCTCGCTGACCTTCAGGCGGATGTAGAGGCCGACCGCCACGAGGATGAAGCTCAGCACGAACGGGACGCGCCAGCCCCAGGCCTCGAAGTCGGCGGGCGACAGGCTCGCCGCGAGCAGGAACAGCACCACGTTGGCGAGGATCTGGCTGAGCGGCGAGCAGGTGCCGAGCAGGCCGGAATACTTGCCGCGCCGGTCGGGATGCGCGTGCTCGAGGGCCATGAGCTGCGCGCCCGTCGACTCGCCCCCGAGCGCGAAGCCCTGGACGATGCGCAGGAGCACCAGCAGCACCGGCGCGGTCACGCCGAGGGTGGCGTAGGTCGGCAGGAGCCCGATCAGGACCGAGGAGAGGCCCATGATCGTGACGGTCGCCAGCATCAGGTTGCGGCGGCCGAACTTGTCGCCGAGGTGGCCGCAGATGATGGCGCCCAGGGGGCGCGCGCCGAGCCCGACCCCGAACGTGGCGAGCGAGGCCAGCAGGGCGGCCGTGGCGTCCATGGTCGGGAAGAACAGTTTCGGGAGGATCGTCGCGGAGACCGCGCCGTAGAGCGTGAAGTCGAACCACTCGAGGGCGGTGCCGATGGTGGCGGCCGTGACGGCCCTCGTCGCCATGCGCTCGCGCGCGGCGCTGCTCGGTATCGCGTTCACCTGCGTCCTCCCGGTCCGATCGTTGCGGGCCCGGCGCCGCCGGGGAGCCGGACCGATCCCTCCTAGCGGATGTGGAAACTCTTTCCAATATGGAAACAGACTCCATATTGGAAATCGTTGACGCCGGGCGGGACGGGCGTCCATATCCGGCCCGTCGCGGATCCCGGACCCGAGCCGTCATGAGCAGCGCCGTCGAACGAAGCCTGACCGTCCTCGAGCAGCTCGCCGCTCACCCCGAGGGCTGCACGCTGTCGTTCCTCGCCGGCGCCGCCAACATGCCGGTGAGCGCCGCCCACCGCCTGCTCGTGGACCTGAGCCGCTGCGGCTACGTCCGCCAGGGCCACGGCCAGGGCAAGTACGAGCTGACCATCAAGCTGGTGTCGCTCGGCCTGAGCTACCTGAGCCGCTCGGGCGTCGTCGACATCGCCCAGCCGCTGCTCGACCGCCTGGCGGCGGAGTGCGGCGAGCTGGTGCGCCTCGCGGTGGTCGACGGCGACGACCTGACCTTCGTGGCCAAGGCGCAGGGGGCGACGGGCGCCCTGCGCTACGATCCCGACATGGGGCTGTCGGTGCCGCTGTCGTGCAGCGCGGCGGGCTACGCCTGGCTGTCGACGATGAGCGAGGACAGCGCGCTCGCGCGGGTCGCCCGCCAGGGCTTCGGCGCCCCCGGCAGCTACGGCCCGAACGCGCCCACGAGCCTCGCGGCGCTGGTGCCCCACCTGCGCAGCGCCCGCGAGCGGGGCTTCAGCATGATCACGGAGGTGTTCGCCCCCGGCATGACCGCGATGTCGGCGCCGATCCTGGGGCCGGACGGGAGCGCGCTCGGGGTCGTCACGGTGGCGGGTCCCCTGTTCCGCCTCACCGAGCCCCGCATGATCGAGCTCGGGCCCCGGGTCGTCGGGACGGCCGCCGAGATCGCGGCGGCCAGCGGGGCCTCCCGGCTCTTCCGCTCCCGCGCGGCCTGAGGCCCGGCCGGCGGCCGCGCCCCGGGGATGCGGGGTCGCCCACCCGCGCCGGCCCGCGCGGGTCGCCTCGGAGCGGACGCGGGGGGGCGGCCGCTCAGCGCATCGCCTCGCGCTGGGCGAGGGTGGTCGGGGCGCCCGACTTCTGCACCAGCACGTCGATCTGGTCGCGCTGGCGCTTGAACTCGGCGAGCAGGCGCCCGTCGAGCTCCCGGCCGCGGGGAACCCGGATCTTCATCGGGTCGACGAAGTGGCCGTTGATGATCACCTCGTAGTGCAGGTGCGCGCCCGTGGAGAGGCCGGTGGACCCGACGTAGCCGATGACCTGGCCCTGGCGCGCCCGGGCGCCGGCCGAGACGCCGCGGCCGAACCGCGACATGTGGTTGTAGGTCGTGACGTAGCCGTTGGCGTGCTGGACCTCGACCCGGCGGCCGTAGCCGGAATCCCACTCCGCCTTGATGATCGTGCCGTTGCCGGCCGCGAAGATCGGCGTGCCGATCCGGATCGACCAGTCGACGCCGGTGTGGAGCTTGGCGTAGCCGAGCACCGGATGGCGGCGGTAGCCGAAGCCCGAGCTCATGTTGCCGTCCGCCACCGGCTTGCGCAGCAGGAACTTCTTGAGCGAGCGGCCCATCTCGTCGAGGTAGTCGATGCCGCCGTCGTCCGGCGACTGGAAGCGGTAGATCCGGCGGGACTCGGCCCCGAGGTTGAGCGCCGCGAACAGGATGTCGGGCCGCTCGGGCGAGCCGCCGGATTCCTCGTCGTAGGTGTAGAACAGCTCGATGCCGTCGCCGCCCGACACCCGGCGCTGGAAATCGACGTCGTAGCCGAAGATCCGCACCAGGTCCTCGACGGTGCCGCGGGGCAGGTCGTGGCGCGCCGCCGTCTCGTAGAGGCTGGCGTAGAGCCGCGCGCCGGTGCCCTCGTCGTCGTCGTCGGCGGCCTCGGGCTTCGCGGCGGGCTTGGCCGCCCCGGCGCCCTCCGGCACCGGGGGCGCCACCGACACGAAGGCGCCGCGGTCGTTCATGGCGGCGATCGCCTCGACGCCGCCCTCGCCGTAGAGGATCACCCGGGTGAGCTGGCGGGGATCGCCGGCCCGCGACCCGGGGCCGATCTGGAGCCGCATCTGCTGGCCCTCGCCGACGGTGCCGGCGCGGGCCCGGCCGCCGAGGGCCGCGAGGATCGGGCGGATCTGCTCGTCGAGGCCGCCGTTGCCCCGCAGGACGCCGTCGAGCGTCTCGCCGCGCTTGACGGCGACGTCGCGCTCCTCGACGAGCGGGCCCTCGCGCTCGCGGTTCTCGAGCTTGGCGAGGTCGGTGACGTTCTCGCGCATCACCCGGACCTCGATCGACTTGAACGGGCCGGAATCGCGGCTGAACTCGCCCGCGCCGTCGAGGCCGGGCAGGGCCGTCATGCTGCGCAGGGTGCGCGAGAGCATGAGCTGGGGGGCGATGGGCAGGGCGGCGCGGCGGCCCGCCTCCGCGGCGAGCCGGCGCTCCTCCTCGATCTGGGCGGCGACGTCCTCGTCCCCGAGCGCCGGCGCGCCGGCCGGCACCGCGACCTCGGCGAGGTCGCGCTTGACCACCGAGACCTCGGCGTCGGGCGCCTCGCCGCCGGGCATCTCGGGGGCGCGGTCGGTGCCCGGCTCGGCGAAGAACCGCATCGGGTCGAAGGCCGGGATGTCGGTGGCGGCGATCCCGGCGGTGGTCGAGAGCGCGGTGGCGATGCGCACGAACGGCCGGACCTTGATGATCTCGCGCTCGCCCGCCCGGATGGTCACGGGCGCGCGGAAGCTCTGCTTGGCGAGCGCCACCATCGGGTTGCGCACCAGCCGGTCGCCCTTGCGGGTGAGGTTGGTGCCGCCGTCGCTGGCCTGCGGCCGGGGCGCCACCGCCACGGCCTGCGGCAGTTCCGCGAAGGTGATCTCGCCCTGGAGCGAGACCCAGATCGCGGAGCCGATCAGGGCCGCCCCGGTCATCCCGGTGAGCACGCTGGCGCAGAGCCAGCGCAGGTTCACGTCGCGGCGGTCGGCCTGCGGCGAGGGGGATCCGAGGAGGTTCAGCGGCGGCTCGTGGCCCGGGTCGGCCGGACGGCCGCGGGAGGGTACGGGGTGCGACCCTGCCGGTTCGAGGCGCGCGCGCTTCACCGTGGCTCCTGAGCGTGAGTGTCCGCGTCCCGCGCGGCGCGAGCTGCCGCGACCATGCTCGGCCGGTCCTTGGAAAGCAACGGCGGGCGGTCTCGGCCCGGGGCCGGAACCGGTCGACCTGTCGGCCGTCAGCGTGTCAGGATTGAGGCGGGCGCGCGCCGCCCGCGCGCCCGCGGGACCGCGGGCCCCGGATCGTGTGACACCGCGCGACAAACCGCGTACGGTCCAGCCGCCGCTGGCGGTTCGGCCGGCACTGGCGGTTAGGCCGCCGCTGGCGGTCCGGCCGCCGCCGGGCGGTGCGCGGCCGCGCCCCCTGCACCGCCGCGCCGACCTCTCGGGAGCCCTTCATGATGCATCGTCTCGCCGGTCCGACCGCCCTCCTCGTGCTGGTTCCGCAGGCCGCCTTCGCGCATGCCGGCCACGGCGACGCGGCCGGCCTGGCGCAGGGCTTCGCGCATCCGCTCGGCGGGGCCGACCACCTGCTCGCCATGGTGGCGGTGGGGCTGCTCGCGGCGGCGCGCGGCGGGCGGGCGCTGTGGGCGGTGCCCCTCGCTTTCCTGGGGATGATGGCGCTCGGCGGCGCGCTCGGCGCGGCCGGCACGGCGCTGCCCTTCGTCGAGGCCGGGATCGGGCTGTCCGTCGTGGCCTTCGGCCTCGCGGCGGCGCTCGGCGCGGGGCTGCCGCTCGCCGCGGCCGCGGCCCTGGTGGGCTTCTTCGCGCTGTTCCACGGCCACGCCCACGGGGCCGAGATGCCCGAGACGGCGTCCGGCCTCGCCTACGGGCTCGGCTTCCTGGCGGCCACGGCCCTCCTGCATGCCGCCGGCCTCGGGCTCGGCCTGCTGGCGGGCCGGTTCGGCCGCGGCCGGGCCGTCCCGCTCGCCGGCGCCGCCGTGGCGCTCTCCGGCATCGCGGTGCTGGCGCGCGCCCTCTGACGGGCCTCAGCCGGGGTTGACCGCGGTCACGAGCCAGCAGGCCGCGGCCAGGCGCACCGGCCCGGCCTGCGGCATGGCCGCCCGCACTACCTCGGCGGCGCGCTCGCGCAGGGCGGGGTCGAGGTCGCGCAGGAGCGCGGAGACCGGGCCGACCGTGAGGGCGAAGCGCGCCGCCTCGGCGGCGTCCTGCCCCAGCACCAGCGCGTGATCGACCGGCTGCGTCGCCACCGCCGCGAAGCCCGCGCGCGCCAGGACGCCCGCGACCTCGCCCGGGTCGGCGAAGCGGAACGGGCCGGGGCTGCCCGGCGGCATCGGCTCGGGCTCCGGCACCACCGTGAGCACCGCCGCCCGGGGCAGCGCCACCCAGGCATTCTCCGCCAGGCCGCGCCAGCACAGGATCGCCAGGCGCCCGCCGCCCCGGAGCCCGCGGCGGATGTTGGCGAAAGCCGCCTCCGACTGGTCGAAGAACATCACGCCGAAGCGCGACAGCGCGAGGTCGTGGCGGGGCGCGAACGGGTGGGTCTGGGCGTCGGCCTCGATCCAGGTGATCGGCGCGCCGGCATGCGGCCGGGCCCGGGCCCGGTCGAGCATCGGCCGCGAGACGTCGACGGCGGTGACGGAGCCGCCGAGCCCCAGGCGCGCGGCCGCGAGGAGGGCCGTCTCGCCGCACCCGCAGCCGATGTCGAGCGCGTGCTCGCCGGGGCGCAGGGCGAGCCGGCCGAGGAAGTCCTCCGTCAGGGGGGCGAAGACGCGGTCGAGCTCGGCCTGCATGCGGGCCCAGCGCTCGCCGACCTCGCCGTTCCAGTACTCGGTCTGGGATATCGGCTCGGGCATGGCGCGCTCCTCCGGGGCTCGGGCGAGGGGCAGGGAGGGGTGCGCAAGCCGGCCTTTCTATGGCGGGCGGTGCGGAGGGCCGCGGGGCGCGCGGGCGTCCCCTCTCAGGCGGCCTTGCGCGCGCGGCCGCGGCGGCCCGGCGCCGGGGTCTCGGGCGCGCCGCCGCCGTCGTCCTGGTCGTCGGCCGCGCGCTGGCGGCGGCGGCCGAGGCCGGAATTCTTGGCGAGCTCGGAGCGCTGGGAGGCGTAGTTCGCCGCCACCATCGGGTAGTCGTGGGGCAGGCCCCATTTCTGGCGGTACTGCTCGGGGGTGAGCCCGCGGCCCGCGAGGTGGCGCTTCAGCGTCTTGTAGGGCCGGCCGTCCTCCAGGCTGACGATGTGGTCGGGCGTCACCGTCCTGCGGATCGGCACCGGCGGCTCGGGGCGCGCCGGTTCCGGCGCCGGCGGCGCCACGAGCTGCGTCAATGCCGTGTGGATCGCACCGATCATCGGCGGCAATTCGTTCGGCGGGATCGCGTTGTTCGACACGTAGGCCGTGATGATGGATGCGCAGAGATCGATCACGCGGCCGTCCGGATCATGGTCCTCATCGGTCATTGGTCCACCCCGTCTGCGACCAACCGAAGGAATGCATGGGGGTGCAAAAAGGTCAAACATAGAGTGGGAACGACTAGGTTAATCCTGTTGGTGTATAGACAGATCAACAGACAGATGCCGTGGAACGAAAGCATCTTTTGTTTATGACCCAAGCTACGCTATTGGGTGTACGGGATCGGGTGCCGGCCCGATCGCGGGGGCGTCGTGCGGCGCCGGCCCGCCGCGGCGGCCTCTGCGCCGGGGCGCGCCGGGAGGCGCGCGCGGGCCCGCCGCGGCATGGCACGAATCGCGCAGGCGCGCAAAACCCCCCGCACGCCCCGCCGCCGGGCCGGAGGACCGACCCGGGATGAGCCGCACCGTGACCGACCTCGACGCCGCCGTGAACGAGATCGCCGACGAGATGCGCCGGCGCCCGGACCGGGGCGAGGTGGCGGCCTACATCCCCGAGCTCGCCCGGGTCGATCCCGGCGCCTTCGGGCTCGTGGTGATCGCCGCCGACGGGCACGTCGCGGCCGCGGGCGATTGCGACACCCCCTTCTCGATCCAGAGCATCTCGAAGGTGTTCACCCTGACCCTCGCCCTCGGCATGGTGGGCGACCGGCTCTGGCGGCGGGTCGGCCGCGAGCCGTCGGGCAGCCCGTTCAACTCCATCGTCCAGCTCGAGCGCGAGCGCGGCGTCCCGCGCAACCCCTTCATCAATGCCGGGGCGATCGCGGTCACCGACCTGATCCTGTCGGGCCACCAGCCCCGCGAGGCCCTGGGCGAGATCCTGCGGTTCATGCAGTTCCTGGCCCGGGACGCGTCGATCACCATCGACGAGGCGGTCGCGGCCTCGGAGCAGCGCACCGGGTTCCGCAACATCGCGCTCGCGAACTACATGAAGTCGTTCGGCGTGGTCGACAACCCCGTCGACTACACGCTCGGCGTCTACTTCCACCACTGCGCGATCAGCATGTCGTGCCGGCAGCTCGCCACGGCCGGGCGCTTCCTCGCCCATTCGGGCCGCGACCCCGAGACGGGCCTGTCGGTGGTCCAGGTCGAGCGGGCGCGCCGGATCAACGCCGTGATGCTGACGTGCGGCCATTACGACGGTTCGGGCGAGTTCGCCTACCGGGTCGGGCTGCCCGGCAAGAGCGGCGTCGGCGGGGGCATCCTGGCGGTCGCGCCCGGCCGGGGCTCCATCGCCGTGTGGTCGCCCGGGCTCGATGCGTCGGGCAATTCCCATCTGGGCCGCGCCGCGCTCGAACGCCTCACGAAGCGGCTGGGCTGGTCGATCTTCGGGCTCTGAGGCCCGCGCCCGGGCGGTCCGCCGCCGGCGGGCGCCGCGGTCAGGGCTTGCGGGCCCGCTCGGCCTCCTGGATGGCCGCCTCGTGGTAGCCGCAGCGGCTCGGCATGATCTCGAGGCCGCGCTCCGCCTTCTGGTCGGGGCCTCTGGTGGCGTCGCGATGGCCGCCGGCCTGCGCCCGGTAGCGCGCCGGAAAGGCGTAGATCTTGGCCGACTCGCGCCGGAACTCCGTCGTCATGGATCCCTGTCTCCTGTGGATGCCGCGCGCAGGCGCGCCAGCGTTCGGGCCAGTATAGCAAGACCTGCCCGGAGATTGCGCGCTTTGCTTTGAAAAAAACCGCAATTGACTACATTACGTGCAGCGAATTCTCTGCCCGTTTGCGCGGCATCGGTCGATTGGCGAATGTTTGGGCAGTATTTCCTGCTGCATGATTATAAGCACCCGCGCGGCCGCCCGGGCGCGATCCCCGACCCCGCCTCCGCGGAGGCGCCGGGCCTGGGGACGCCCGGACGCGCACGGCCCGGAACGCCTCGGTCCTTGGCATAGGATCTGCTTTTCGCTCGGCCGGCTGCGAGCGTGGCATGGACTTCAGCAGATCCTCAAGCTCCCATCATAGCCGGAGAGAGACGCGAGATGACGAAATACAAGCTTGAGTATATATGGCTTGACGGATATACGCCGACGCCAAATCTCCGCGGCAAGACCCAGCTCAAGGAGTTCGACAGCTTCCCGACCCTGGAGCAGCTGCCGCTCTGGGGCTTCGATGGAAGCTCGACCATGCAGGCCGAGGGCCGCAGCTCCGATTGCGTCCTCAAGCCGGTCCGCGTCTTCCCGGACGGCGCGCGCAAGAACGGCGTCCTCGTGCTCTGCGAGGTCATGATGCCGGACGGCAAGACCCCGCACCCCTCGAACAAGCGCGCCACCATCCTGGACGACGAGGGCGCCTGGTTCGGCTTCGAGCAGGAATACTTCTTCTACAAGAACGGCCGCCCGCTCGGGTTCCCCGACAGCGGCTACCCGGCGCCCCAGGGGCCGTACTACACCGGCGTCGGCTACAGCAAGGTCGGGGACGTCGCCCGCAAGATCGTCGAGGAGCACCTCGACCTCTGCCTCGCCGCCGGCATCAACCACGAGGGCATCAACGCCGAGGTGGCCAAGGGCCAGTGGGAGTTCCAGATCTTCGGCAAGGGCTCGAAGCGCGCCGCCGACGAGATGTGGATGGCCCGCTACCTGATCGAGCGGCTGACCGAGTCGTACGGCATCGACATCGAGTACCACTGCAAGCCGCTCGGCGACACCGACTGGAACGGCTCCGGCATGCACGCCAACTTCTCGACCGCCTACATGCGGGAGAAGGGCGGCAAGGCGTACTTCGAGAAGCTGATGGCCGCCTTCGAGACGGCGCGGGAGGATCACATCGCGGTCTACGGCCCGGACAACCACATGCGGCTGACCGGCAAGCACGAGACGCAGTCGATCCACCAGTTCAGCTACGGCGTGGCCGACCGCGGCGCCTCGATCCGCGTGCCCCACAGCTTCGTCAACAACGAGTACAAGGGCTACCTGGAGGACCGCCGCCCCAACTCGCAGGGCGACCCCTACCAGATCGCGTCGCAGATCCTGAAGACGATCTCCTCCGTCCCGACGGGCGAGGAAGCGGGCGTCTCGGCCGCGGCCTGATCCCCTCGCGGCGCGGGCGGGACCGCCTGCGCCGCCCCGCCGCGCCGGCATCCCGACCCCGCGCGGGCCTGCGCCGAGGCCCGCGGGCGCCTCACGGGCGCGGCCAGCGCAGCAGCCGCTCCGGGGCGAAGGGCGCCACCGGCACCGCGGGCGCCCGGCCGGTCGCCAGGTCGGCCACGAGCCGGCCGGTGATCGGGCCGGTCGAGAGGCCGATATGCCCGTGGCCGAAGGCGAAGATCAGCCCCGCGTGCCGCGGCGCCGGACCGATCACCGGCAGGCCGTCCGGGGTCGAGGGCCGGGCCCCGAGCCAGGGCCGGTTGTCGAGGGGCTGGCCGAGGCGGACCGTGCCGGCGGCCGCCCGGGCGGCGGCCTCGATCTGCGCGTAGTCCGGGGGCGCCAGGCGGTCGTCGACCTCGACGCCGGAGAGCACCCGCACCCTCCCCTCCCCCATGGGCGACAGGATCGAGCCGGCGCCGGTGTCGTAGACGGGGCGCGTCAGGGGCGGGCTGTCCGGGTGCAGGGCGTAGTGGCGGTGATAGCCGCGCTCGGCCGCGAAGGCGAAGCGGTAGCCCAGCGGCCGGGCGAGTTCCCCGGCGGCGGCCCCCGTCGCCAGCACGACGAGGCGCGCCCGCACGCCGCCGCGATCGTGCCGGACGCTCCAGCCCCCGGCCTCCGGCCGCAGGCCCGTGACGGTCGCCCGCAGGCTGCGGCCGCCGAGGCCGGCGAACAGCCGCTCGCAGGCCTCCACCAGCCCGCCCGGATCCCCGACGGAGGCGGTCTCGGGCAGCAGCATGGCGCGGGCGAAGGGACGCACCAGGGCCGGCTCGAGGTCGCGCAGGGCCGCGCCGTCGAGGATCTCCGCCGGGATCCCGTGCTCGGCCAGGATCTCCCGCTCCAGGAGCGCGCCCGCGAAGGCCGCCTCCGTGCGGTAGAGCTTGATCCAGCCGGTCTCGCGCAGGAGGTGGGGCACGCCGGCCCGGTCCGCGAGGCGCCGGTGCTCCGGGTAGGCCGCGGCGGTCAGGGGCGCGAGGGCGCCCGCCGCCCGGCGCCAGGCGGAGCCCCGGGCGCTCGCCAGGAAGTGGGCGGTCCAGGGCAGTACCCGCAGGAGGTGGCGCCGGCGCAGGCGCAGGCCCGGATCGGCGTTGCGCAGGTAGGCCGGCAGCCGTCGCCACAGCCCGGGACTCGCCATCGGGAAGATCGAGGCGCGGCTCACCACGCCGGCATTGCCGAAGGAGGTGCGGGCCCGGGCCTCGCCCGGGTCGCACAGGACCACATCGAGCCCGCGCTCGCGCAGGGCGATGGCCGAGGCGAGCCCGACCATGCCGCCGCCGACCACCACGATGTCGGCCGTCTGTTCGTCCTGCTGCATGGCCTGAACCTCTCGGGGCGGGGGCAGCGCGGCCGGCGGGGAGCCCCGTCAGCCGGCGCGCGCCTCGGCCAGGGCCAGCACCGCGTCGAGGAGCACCCGGGTCGCCGCGTCGGCATCCTCCAGGGTGATCGACTCGGCCGGGTTGTGGCTGATGCCGCCGCGGCAGCGCACGAACAGCATCGCGGCGGGGCCGAGCGCCGCCATCGAGACCGCGTCGTGCGTGGCGCCGGAGGCGAGGCGCAAGGGGGCGAAGCCGTGCCGGCGCGCCGCGGCGTCGAGGCAGGCCCGCAGGCCCGGATCGAGGTCGACCGCGCGGTTGTCCATGTAGATCTCGGCGGAGTACCCGACGCCGCGCCGGCCGGCGATCACCCGGCAGGCGGCGTCGATCGCCGCCACGAGCGCCCGGCGGGCCCCGTCCTCGGGCGCCCGCACGTCGAGGGTGAAGTCGACCCGGCCCGCGATGACGTTGACGGCGCCGGGCGTCACCGCGAGGGAGCCGACCGTGGCGACGGCGCCGGGGACGCCCTCCCCGAGGCGCTCGACCGCGAGCGCCATCTCGGCCGCCGCCGCGAGGGCGTCCCGCCGCATCCCCATCGGCACCGTGCCGGCGTGGTTCGCCTCGCCGGTGACGGTGCAGCGGGCCCGGGTCAGGCCGACGATGCCGGTGACGACGCCGACCGGCTGGCCCGCCGCCTCGAGGGCGGGCCCCTGCTCGATGTGGATCTCCAGGTAGCCGACGACGTCCCGCGGCGAGCGGGCGAGGGCCGGGATCCCGTCCGGATCGCCCCCGAAGGCGACGAGCGCGTCGCGCAGCCGCGTGGCGCCGGCGTCGCGGCCCTCCAGCCACTCGGGCCGGTACTGGCCGGCCCAGGCCTTGGAGGTCGAGAGGCTGGTGGGGAAGCGCACGTTCTCCTCGTCGCCGAAGGCCACGACCTCGAGGGCGAAGGGCAGGACGGCGCCGCGGGCGATGATCTCCTGCGCCGCGACGAGGCCGCCGACGACCCCGAGCGGGCCGTCGTAGCGGCCGGCATCCACCACGCTGTCGATGTGCGAGCCGAGCACCAGGGCCGGCAGGCCCGGCTCGCGCCCCTCGCGGCGCCCGACCACGTTGCCGACGGCGTCGATGCGGGCGGACAGCCCCGCCGCCCGCATCAGCCCGAGCACCGCCTCGGCGGTGGCCCGGTGGGCGGGCGAGAGGTAGAGCCGCGTCAGCCGGCCGGGCTCGTCGGTGTGGCGGGCGAGGTCGTCGATCAGCGCCATCACGCGGGCGCCGAGGCGGTGGGTCTCGGTCATGGGGGTCGCAGGCCTGGGGGCGCGGGCGGGGCGGGGCGGCGGGACGCCGCGATGCAAGGCGGGGGCCGGCCCGTCAGTAGGTCGCGCGACCGCCCGAGAGGTCGAACACCGCCCCGGTCGTGAAGCTGTTCTCGGCGCTCGCGAGCCAGGCCACCAGGGAGGCCGCCTCCGGCGTCTCGAGGAAGCGGTTGCGCGGGATCTTCGCGAGCATGAAGTCGATGTGCTCCTGGCTCATCTGGTCGAAGATGCGGGTGCGCGCCGCCGCTGGCGTCACCGCGTTGACGGCGATGTCGTGGCCGGCGAGCTCCTTGCCGAGGGACTTCGTCAGCCCGATCACGGCGGCCTTCGAGGCCGAGTAGGCCGAGGCGTTGGGATTGCCTTCTTTGCCGGCTACGGAGGCGATCGTGACGATGCGGCCGTAGCCCTGCTCGACCATGGCGGGGACCACCGCCCGGAGGGCGTGGAAGGTGCCGTCGACGTTGATGCGCATCACCCGCGCCCAGGCGTCGAGGGGGTAGTCCCAGGTCCTGTGGTTGGGTCCCGCGATTCCGGCGCTGGTCACCAGGATGTCGAGGCGCCCGAGTGCCTGCCGGGCCGCGGAGGCGGCCCGCATCACGCCCTCGGCGTCCGTGACGTCGACCGCCCGGGCGCCGGCGCCCGTCGCGGCGGCGGCCCGCTCGGCCTCGGCGCCGTCGACGTCCCAGATCTCGACCCGGGCGCCGCTGGCGAGGAAGCGCTCCACCACGGCCCGGCCGATGCCCTGCGCGCCTCCGGTGACGATGGCGGTGCGGCCGTCGAGATCGATCCGGTTCATGGGTTGCGCCTCCTGGTGGTGAATTTTCTGCCCGACACCTTGTGCATAGCCGGCAAATCCAGGCCCTGGGCGAGGACCACCCGTCGAAGGGGTAGCGCGATCCGGGGCCGGTCGCCAGCCCGGGCGCGGCCCGCGGTCGCATGCCGGCCTCCCGGCCGCCCGCGTGCGGGCTCACGCGCAGCCCCCGCACGGCCGGGGTATCCGGCCCGCGCCCGGCCGGGCCGGCCCCCGGGACCGTACCCCGGTCGGGATTGACGCCCGCCGGAAGCTGCGGCCTGATCGCTCCCGCGGGCCGGGAGAAGAACCCGCGCGAGGAGGCGACGGGATGGCGCGGCGCGGAGCCCCGACGACGAATCCGCGGCGCGTCGCGCCGCGAGGCGCGACGCCATGCGGGTGATCGGCCTCGCCGACGCGGCAGCGGACGGGCCGGGCGCGGCAGCCTTGCCGGGCGCAAGCATCCGGCCGGACGGGATCGTCCGGGAGCGGCTCCTCACACTGAGGGCCGGCCTGGAGGACGGCCTCGTCGGCTGCGCCGGGCTGGTCGAGCGGCTGCTGATCGGGCTCCTCACCGGCGGCCACCTCCTGATCGAGGGCGCGCCGGGCCTCGCCAAGACCCGCGCCGTCAAGCGCCTCGCGGCCGGGCTCCACACCGGCTTCGCCCGGGTGCAGTGCACCCCCGACCTCATGCCCGCCGACCTGACCGGCACCACGGTCTGGCGCCCCGACGGCGGGCGCTTCGAGTTCCTGGCCGGTCCCCTGTTCCACAGCCTGGTCCTGGTCGACGAGATCAACCGGGCGCCCCCGAAGGTGCAGTCGGCCCTGCTCGAGGGAATGGCCGAGCACCAGGTCACGGTGGCGGGCGTCACGCACCCCCTGCCGGATCCCTTCATGGTGGTGGCGACCCAGAACCCGATCGAGCACGCCGGCACCTTCCCGCTGCCGGAGGCGCAGCTCGACCGCTTCCTGCTCCACGTCGTGGTCGAGATGCCGGACGAGGCCTCCGAGCGCCGCATCCTCGACCTCGTCGAGGGCGAGATGAACGACGAGGCGGCGCCGATGCCGGTGCGGCTCGGCGCCGAGGAGCTGCGCGCCGCCCGGGCCGCGGCTTTGCGCACGCACGTCTCGCCCGCCCTGAAGGACTTCCTCGTGCGCCTCGTCGCGGCGACCCGGGGCGGCACCGCGGCGCCCGACCTGCGGGCGGCCGTCGAGCACCCGGTCTCGCCCCGCGGCACCCTCGCCCTGATGCTCGCCGGCAAGGCCCGGGCCTACCTGCACGGGCGCGACCACGTGGTGCCGGAGGACGTGCTGGCGCTGGCGGGCGACGCCCTCGCGCACCGCCTCTCCCTGACCTGGCGGGCCGCCGCGGAGGGGCAGACCGCCCGCGCCCTCGTGGCGGGTCTCCTCGACCGCGTGCGCCCGCTCTGACGGTCCGGCCGGCACCCGTGGCACGGCTCGCCCCCAGCGCCGATCCCCTCGCGAGCCCGGGCGTCGCCCTCGAGGCCGCGGCCCTGATGGGCCTGCGCCACCTCGCCCGGCGCGGGGCGGCGCCGTCCACCCGCTCCCCCGTCGGGCTGCCGGGCGGCATCGTCACGCGGCGGCGCGGGCGCGGCTCGGAGCCCGACGACGTGCGGCTCTGGGCCGAGGGCGACGACGTGCGCCACATCGACCGCAGCGCCACCGCCCGCACCGGCCAGCTCCACGTGCGCACCCACCACGAGGAGCGCGACCGCGCCGTGGTGCTGGTCGCGGATTTCCGGCCCT
>NZ_QOWC01000166.1 GCF_003574465.1 Methylobacterium crusticola | reverse complement strand
CGGTCGAGCACCGCGGTGCCGCCCTGGAACGCGATCGTGCGCGAGGCGATCACCGCAGTTGGGCCTGAAAGTGCTAGAGCAGTGGGTACGGTGACAACCGACACGGTTTGTGAATCTGTCGACTTTGTGGGAGGCACCGAGGTAGCTTGCTGAGCAAGAGAAACATTGGCGCTTGATGAAGCAGTGTTCGTTACTAGCACAGGTTGGAGGGTGCCAAAGTTCTGAAGGCTCTCTAGCGTAAATGCATTACCGGAGATGGTGCCGTTCACCACGACGACCGGCGCACCTACTTTGAAAGGTACAGCGCCGGTTAGGTTAGTAACCGTAATGGCAGTGGCCCCTGATGCGTTTCCATTGATGATGAGCTTGTCGCCCGTGTTCGCTTGAGTGGAAAATTCCGCATTCAGCCGACCGTTCTGGCCAATGTAATTGCCATTGATGGTGAGCGTGTTATTAGCTTGACCGGTGGCAAGATTAATCAAGCCAGCATTGCGGAACTCGGATAGGCCACTAAAGATGATGTTGGAAGGACTGCTACTGGGCGCTAGCGAGACAGTGCCTTGGTTGGTAAAGACCGCATCGGCCCCATTATTGAAGCTGCTATTGCCGCGCGCCGCAAAGACGCCGCCAGCTAGGTTGTTGAAGGCTACAGGGCCAGTCACTCCGGCAGGCCTTGAGGCGGAAGAGGAATTCGGGCCGAGGGCCACGAAGCCTGTAATGGTACCCGCGTTTGAGATGTTGACGGGACCCGTCCAGCCTGCCCGCAGAGCCTCGTCGGTCGCAGCGCTGATCGTGGCGCCAGCCAAGTTCTCGATCGTGAGCGTTGATGATGACCGCGTGAAGCTCGTCGGGACAAGCGCAGTACTCTGGTAATTGTAGTTGTTGTTGAAGACGGCAGCCTGGTTGCCGGAGATCGCGCCTGCGTTCTGGAACGTAATAGCCCCGTTGTATGTGGTGACGTCGACGCCGCGCGCGCCACCTCGGATCTGGCCGCTGGCCGCGTTGGTAACGAGGGTGGTACCGCTCTGAACGGCTGAGCCAGAACTCGTTCCTGTAGTTGACAGATGATTGACCAGGATGCCGGTACCGGCCGTGATCGTGCCGCTGTTGGCAATGGTGATGTTGCTGGTCGATGTGGTGCGGGCGAAAAGGCCAGTGCTGCCGGCCGTCACGGTCCCGGAGTTGGTGAACGTGACGGCGCCAGGTGCTACTGCGCTTCCGAGGATACCATTCCCCGATAGCGTGTTGATGGTACCGCCATTGTTGATCACCAGGGAAGTTGCGCCGGCCGCGAACACGCCCGCCGTTGAAGTATCGCTGGTCGAGATGCTCTGCTGGTAGCGAGGCGGCAGGCTGCTGATCTGCGCCTGCGTGAGTTGGTTCGGCAGTGACGTGTCCTGAGTGACCGTGCCGAGGTTTGTCACCGTGACAGCATTGCCGCCAGCAACGAGGCCGTATTTGCCGAAGGTGATCTGTCCTCCTGGCTCATTCCTGACATTCACAAGGCCGTTCGAGGCGGCTGCGATGCCGACAGTGGCGCTACCAATGCTGCCACGGTTAACCACCGTGGTGGCACCTACCCTCTCAGAATTCGCCGCTATACCCAGACCCGCCGTGAGCTGGCCCGAGTTGGTAACGTCTATCGTGCCTGAGCCGCTGGCATTGGCATTGATGCCAGAGATTGCACCTGTCACGTTACCGTTTGCGGTGATCATTGTTGCGCCATTGACAGCGCGGGTTTGGATACCGGTATCACTGGTACCTCTGACCTCACTGGTCGTGGAGACGGTCACAGCACCAGCGCCTATCGAGGAAGCTTGGATACCGAAGGTACCAACCACGCTAGAGGCGGGCATGACAGTGACAGCGCCGCCCTGCGCGTTGGCCAGAATGCCAACACCATTGTTGCCCTGCACGGCACCCGTACCAGTCACTACGACCGAACCAGTTCCGGCGTTCGTGGCCTGAATGCCGCCTGCGGTCCCAATTACGGTGCCGGAGCGGCTGACGAGCACATCACCGGCAGCCGCCTGGTTAGTGGCTTTCGCTATGATGCCGTAGCCGCCAGTTGCATTGACATCGCCCGGGCCGCTGACGGTAACGATCGCTTGGCCAGCGGTTCCGATACCTGCAGAGGTCGCATTGATGCCCGTTCCCGCGGAGCTTGTGATCGCGCCTGAGCCACCTACGCTGACTGTACCTGCGCCGCTGGCTTGGGCATCAACGCCTGAGGTCGTGCCAGTCACGCTGCCGTTAGCCGTGACCATCGTGGCTCCATCGACAGCCTGGGTCTGAATGCCAGCACTGCTCGTGCCCGCGAGTGCACCGGCCGTGGTCACCGTAACGGCACCAGCGCCAATGGTAGAGATTTGGATACCGAAAGTACCCACCACGCTAGAGGCAGGCATGACAGTGACGGTGCCGCCTTGCGAAGTGGCCAGAATACCAGCACCGGTGTTGCCCTGCACAGCACCTGTGCCGGTCACTACGACCGAACCAGTTCCGGCGTTCGTGGCCTGAATACCGCCGGCACCCCCGCTTATTGCGCCGGAGCGGCTAACGAGCACGTCACCGACAGCTGCCCGGTTGGTAGCTGCGGCTACGATGCCGTAATAGCTGGTTGAATTGACATCTCCCGTGCCGCCGACGGTGACAAGAGGCTGGGCAGCCGTGCCGACGCCTGAAGATGTCGCATTAATGCCGACTCCCGTAGTGCTCGTAACCGCGCCTGAGCCGCCCACACTAACTGTACCTGCACCGCTGGTTTGCGCATCAATGCCCGCTGCCGTGCCAGCCACGCTGGCGTTGGCCGTAACCACTGTAGCTCCATCGACAGCACGGGTTTGGATGCCAACACCGTTCGTGCCTGTGCCCGTGACGGCACCGGCCGTAGTGACCATCACAGCACCAGCGCCAATAGTAGAGGCTGTGATACCGAAGGTGCCGATCACGCTTGAGGCGGGCATGACGGTGACGGCGCCGCCTTGCGAAGCGGCTAGAATGCCAGCTCCGGCGTTGCCCTGCACAGCACCTGTGCCGGTTACGATGATCGTGGCGGCACCAAACTGAGCTCGGGCATCAATGCCGCCGGTCGTGCCAGTCACATTCCCATTTGCCGTGATGCGCATCACGTCATTTGTCACTGATGCCCTTATGCCAGCACCGTCAGTGCCCGTAACTGCACCAGCTGTAGTGATATTTACAGCCCCACCGATTACAGAAGTGACAGAAATACCAAAGGTACCTACTACACTTGATGCGGGAGCTAATGTGACAGCACCTCCATTGTTCGAACCAATCTCGATTCCTATGCCATTGTTACCCTGTACTGCACCCGTATCGGTCACCAAGACCGCACCTGCACCATTATTGAAAACAGATATCCCGCCATAACTACCGGTCACCGCGCCGGATCGATTAATTATGATGTCGCCGACACTCGAAGGGCCCCCACCTCCGACAGATATCGCGGCACCGAAATTCAAATTGCCAGTGCTAATCGCGCTTACATCGCCTGAACCACTGATAGCTATAAGAGGCTGGCCAACTATACCCAGTCCAGCTTGAGCCCTTATAGCATTACTGTTGCTCGTTACGCGACCGGAACCTGTCACCGATACGGAGGCACCATTAGCATTGATACCCACGTTCTCGGTGATGATTTCTCCGTCATTTTGCACATTTACTGCACTAGCAGAACTAACCGCGATGCCGGATCCCCCTTGTGGATTACCCGGCACTAAAACACGTCCAAATTGTGGCGTGTCGATTGTTCGTGTTCCAACAGTGATTGTTCCTTGGTTTATTATATTTGCATTATCTTGTGATTGGCTGAATATACCTGTGAAAGGAGAATATATCGTGCCAGCGCTTCTTATCGCAATACTATTGGTATTGCTAGCCGTGTTGCTGCTCTGGGTAAAACTTATCCCAGTATTAGCCAGCGCGTATATGTCACCAGATGAATTTATATTTGTAGACGCACCACTTGCTGCGATACCGTCAGATCCAAGAAATGCATTTCCCAAGGGGCTATTGATATTAACTAAAGATGAAGGTCCGCCATCAACGGACACTGCAGGTGCGTACACCGCAGATCCCTCTATAGAGGTAGGAGCATTGATTACTGTATTTGGGACAAGGTTGAGCGTAAAACTTGGACTTGCTACGCTATATCTCACACCTATGTTAAAATTCCCCGGTCCGCAGGTTGCCGTTGGGACCGTCGTGCTTCCTTGGACTGGCACGCAGGCGCCAGCTGTCTGGGCCATTCCCACTGTCGGTCCTAACAGGGTCACGAGCGATAATGCTGTCCCGCCCAGCAGCACTCCCCGCAGCACGTCCAACCCTGAACCTTGTTGCCCCATGGCTCTTCCCCCTCAAACCTTTTCTGCATTGTTACAGAAGCTGCTCGCAAAGCTACGCTCATAACCTCGTCCATGATGATTCGAATAGATAGCGTTGCAATTAAGCAACATATTACCTAGGCGCAAGTCGAAAATCCGATCCTATATCAAAGTATTGCCTGCATATTGCAAATACTGTTATTGATCTATCTTGAGATGGTGCTAGATAATCAAAATCGAAGCTGTTTTTCTGTCGTAGAAAAATGAAAGTTGACGCTGCAAAGCACTTATAATATCACAATGCACTGTTGATTAATAATAACAAACTTTGTATGGTCGCGTCATAGGCTCTATACTATTATTTGGCATATTTCACATTTGAGAAGATATGATGTTGCCACTTATATTTTATAGGAATAAGCATCTAGTATGAACTTCCTAGTTTCAGTGAGCCTTACGGCGCTTGAAAGTCGGACAGCCCAAAAATCCTGGTGTATTTGTTTAGAAAAATGATGCATTCTGATCAACAAATATTATGGGATTAGGCTTGTCTAACAAAATCTTCGCCGAATTTTTTGCTTGATCCCTCTTTGATTAGTTACAGGGTTCACGTTAAGAGCTTACTTGGAGGTACAGCCTAACTGCAGGGGGACAAAGCGTCTTGTTTCGAGCCCGAAGCTTGCAGTTGTTTGAGGTTGTAGTGGCCATCGGGATCAGTTGGCTTGGTCGAGGACGGTCATAACCGTCTTGCGCATGTCGTGGTTCGGGACGACAGGAGCGATCTTGAACGTCACCCCAGTCCCACGCCAGCCCAGCACCCGTTCCTGCAAGAGGCGAAGATCGTGACAGCACATGAGCTGACAGCAGCGCGCGAAGCTCGGCTCGTGCGCGGCCTCGAACTCGGGCCGCTTGCTGCCGGCCTTGCCGGACTTCTTCTCCTCGAAGGTGCGCGAGCAGCCAGCGCCGGTGAGAGCGTCGCGCTGGAGGTCGAGGTTCTGGTCGGTGGTGGAGACGCGAGCGTAGCCGATGAGCATGTCAGAGTAGTGCCACAGGAGGGTATTCCTGGCAGAAGTTTTCCTGTCACGCTTTCCTGACATCGGCGGCCGCCCTGCGCTCTCGCGTCAAGAGCGTCAACTGGGGTGGCACTCATCAGTGTAAGGAAAATGGTCGTTTTCTGGACAATGCGATCAAGTCACGCCGGCTGCTGCTCAAGAGCTAAAGCAACCGTTCAATCGGCCGCGAAAAAATCCCCCTTTGCACGACCTCACAGGCCGTGTTGAAGCCCGCGCCCACCGTACGTTACCGCACCATCCTGCAAACATACCTGTCCAGGTCCGTCGGCGTCACCGTCGCTGTGATATCTGATTTTCAGATAGTTCGTATTTGAAAATAACCACTGGCCAATATCACCCTCCCGGATATCATTGGCTAATCAAGAAGCATAAACCGAATAAACACAGTCCAATCTGTGGAAGCACAGCTTGTGGGAGGACGATCTATGCCAGAGTTATTTCAACCGGGCTCAGCTCGTTATATTCTCTCACTGTCGTGCCGGGACAAAGCTGGCATTGTTGCCCAGGTTTCGGCCTGCTTATATGAGCAAAGCGCGAACATCGTTGAAGCAGAACAGTTTGAAGATGCGGAAAGCGGCCGTTTCTTCATGCGCATCGAGTTTACAGCTGAACTTGATGCTGCTGCCACGCTGAGGCACGCTTTCGCTCCGGTCGCCGCGCGTTTCGACATGCAGTGGCTGCTTCGCGATAAGACCGAGCGCAAGAAAGTTGTACTTTGTGTCTCCAAATTTGACCACTGCCTTGGCGACTTGCTTTATCGGCACAGGCTCGGCGAACTCGCCATGGATGTGGTCGGAATTATCTGCAATCATCCGCGCGACGCTCTGAGCGTGAGCCTAATCAGGGAGATCCCGTTCTACCATCTACCAATTAACAAGGGCAACAAACCGGAGCAGGAAGCCAGGATCAAGGCTATCGTGAATGAAGCCGGGACCGACCTAGTGGTTCTCGCCCGCTACATGCAGATCCTGTCCGACGACCTGTCTGCTTTCCTCTCAGGCCGGTGCATCAACATCCATCACAGTTTTCTGCCCGGCTTCAAGGGCGCCAAGCCCTATCACCAAGCCCATGCCCGAGGCGTGAAGCTGATCGGCGCGACGGCCCACTTTGTCACGGCTGACCTTGATGAGGGCCCGATCATCGAGCAAGACGCCGAGCGCGTCACGCACCGGGATACGCCTGACGATCTCGTGCGCAAAGGCCGAGACATCGAACGCCGCGTCCTGTCTCGGGCCGTGAGCCTGTTCTTGCAGGACCGTGTGATGCTCAACGGCGAACGGACTGTCGTTTTCGCCAACTGAGCCTTGCGCCAATTCGCTACGTCCAGGCCGGACCAACCAGTCTTCCTGGAAGCCGCTATCGATGAAGTGGGATCATCGACGGTCAGAACCAGAACTTACAAAATCCGGAGGAAAAACATGTTGCCGTCCAATTTGCGCAAGGTCCCAGAAGGCTACTTCACGAGCCGCTGGGGGATGCCCGAGTACACAGATTGGATCGACGAGAGTATGTCTTGGAAAGAGACGTGTTCGATCGGCGACTGGTCGTTTCTCTGGGAACGCCGCTTCAAAGGGCCGGATGCCCTCAAGCTGTTCAGCGATACGTCGATTAACAGCTTCGCTAAATTTGATGTCCTCCAGTCGAAGCACGTTACACACACCAACCAAGCTGGCAAGGTCATTGCCGAAGGCATCCTGACACGCCTGTCTGATGACGAGTATATGTTGTTCGGGCGTGGGACATTCTGGGTTGATTACATCCGCCGGAACGGCAATTACAGTGTCACTTCGGAGGCGGACGATTGGTTCAACTTCCAGGTGGCGGGACCGACGGCACTGGCGCTGCTAGAGAAGGCATCCGGCGCCAACCTGCGCGACATCAAGTTCATGCGCTCCGGCGAGATCGAGATCGCCGGCTGCCGAATGCTCGCGCTGCGACAGGGCATGTCAGGCGAGATTGGCTTCGAACTTCAGGGACCGATCGCTGAGGCGCCTCAAGTTTATGAGCATTTGATCTCGGTCGGCCAAGAGTTCGGTCTCAAGAAACTCGGCGGCAGGGCTGCGTTCATCAATCACCTGGAAGCCTGCTTCCCGACGATCGTCACCGATTATCTGCCCGGTATCTTCGGGGCCGAGATGGCGGAATACCTTGCCGAGTTCCGCGCCGCTATGCCGGCTTTTGCCTCGACGTTCAACGTGGCCGGCAGCTTCGAAGCTGATGATATCAGCGCCTGGTATCGCAGCCCTGTCGAACTCGGCTGGGGCAAAAACATCAAGTTCGATCATGATTTCATCGGGCGCAAGGCGCTTGAGGATGAGGTTGCCAACCCGCGTCGCGTGATGCGGACGCTGGTGTGGAACGGTGATGATGTCGCTGATGTCTATGCCTCCCTGTTCCGTAAAGATCAGAAGCCATATCAGTTCATGGAAATGCCTCGCGATCAGCGCGGCTTCATGTATGCGGACAAGGTGCTTCTGGGCGATCGCGAAATCGGCGTCGCAACGTCGCGCGGCTACAGTTACTATTTCAAGGAGATGCTCTCTCTGTGTGTGATCGACGTTGCTCATGCAGAGATCGGCACGGATGTTGAGGTGATCTGGGGCAATCCCGGCGACCGTCAGAAGGTGATCCGCGCCAAGGTGGCTCCCGCCCCGTACAAGCAGGACAATCGGCGCGCCGATCTGTCCAAAGTCTAACCCCCACGAATGGCTTGATCATGCCTGCCCAGATCATCGACGGGACGGCGCTTGCTGCGACGGTCCGCCAGGAAGTCGCCGAAGGCGTGGAGGCCTTCCTCGCCTCTGGTGGACCTCGCCCTGGTCTCGCGGTCGTGCTGGTCGGCAACGATCCAGCCAGCCACGTCTATGTGGCCAATAAAGTCCGCCAAACTGAAGCGGTGGGGATGCACTCGGTCCGCCACGATCTGGCGGCGGACGTCAGCGAGGGCGAACTTCTCGCCCTCGTGCAGAAGCTGAACCGGGATCCCACCGTCCACGGGATCCTGGTCCAGTTTCCCCTGCCGGCTCAGATCGATCCGGCCGCGATCGTCGATGCGATCGCGCCCGAGAAGGACGTCGACGGCTTCAATCCGCTCAATGTCGGGCGCGTCGCGAGCGGCGCTGCGAACGGTCTCGTGCCCTGCACACCGCTCGGTGTCATGCGCCTGATCCGTTCAGTCCGCACCGATCTCGCCGGACTAGGGGCGCTAGTGGTGGGGGCTTCGAACGTGGTCGGCCGTCCGATGGCGCGGCTCCTGCTGCAGGCGGGTTGCACCGTCTCGATTGCGCATCATCTGACGACGGATCTGGCCCAACGGACGCGTGAAGCCGACATCCTGGTGGTGGCGACGGGGGTGCCCGGTCTGATCCGCGGCCAGACGATCAAGCCCGGCAGCACCGTCATCGATGTTGGGATTACGCGGATCGCGCTCCCTTCCGGCAAGACCCGCCTGGTTGGCGATGTGGCCTTCGACGAAGCCGTGGAGGTTGCCGGCGCCATCACGCCGGTCCCCGGCGGCGTCGGTCCGATGACGATCGCCCAGCTGCTGGCGAATACCCTTACGGCGGCGCGGAGGCTCCAGACCCATGTGGGATCCCGGTCTTACGCCTGATCTTCTGGCGACGGGCGCGGCACCATCTGGCTGCGTGGTACGCTTTCAGGGCACCATCCCTGACACCAGGATCGGCATAATGGATATCCGGCGGCTGGATCTCAATCTCCTGCTGATGCTGGATGTGCTCGAACGGGAGAAAAATCTTTCGGCCGCCGCCCGGCGCCTCGGCATGAGCCAGCCGGTGGCCAGTGGCAATCTTGCCAAGCTGCGCGCCTTCTTCGGAGATCAGCTGTTTCTCAGAACAGGCCGTGGCATGCGGCCGACGCCATTTCTGGAGGATATCATCGGTCCCGTCCGGGCCGTTTTGGAAGCCATCGATCGCGACATCCTGCGCAAGCCGACCTTCGATGCCGCCAACAGCGAGCGCGTGTTCACGATCACAACGTCGGATATTGGTGTGCTTGTCTTTGTTCCGCCGCTGCTGCGCTGTCTGCGAGCACAGGCCCCCAAGGCAAGTCTGCGCTGTGTAACCATGCATCATCGCGAACTCGGCGACGCCCTGGATCGGGGCGATGTCGATGTCGCTATCGGTTATTTTCCCGACCTCTCATCGCCGAGCATCGCCGAAGACAATCTTGTCGAGCATCCGTTCACCTGCATTGTGCGTCAGGATCATCCGACCATAGGTTCGACCGTGAGCCTGGAGCAGTTCCTGGCAGCCGATCACCTGGTAGTGAATGAACAGGGGCGCAGCCAGGAGATTGTTGAGCGCCGCATGCGTGAATTGCGGTTTGAACGGCGTGTGCTACTGCAAATGAACCATTTCATGAGTGTACCGCAGCTGATCGCCAACAGCGATATGGTGGCGATCGTACCGGCCTCGCTCGGGGCTTGGTACGCCGGAACCGGCCTGAAGATGGTCCCGCCTCCGTTTGTGGTTCCCAACATCCGGCTCAAGCAGTTCTGGCACAGACGGCGTGAGAATGACCCGGCCGTTCGCTGGTTGCGCACAATCATCAATCAGCAACTACGTGGCCGTGATCCTCTGCTTGCGATGACGCCTGACTATGCTGGATTAATCAATAACTGATCGCGGGCGCCCGTCAGGCGTAGTTCGCGGCTTATAGGTTCACCTTGGAGGAACGACGATGAGTATTGCACCTGTAACGTCGGGCACCAGCCCGGCGGTCGATCTCGGCTTGCTTGTTGATGACGGTGCGTGGACCAGTTCGCGCAAACAGGTCCTGCTGCTGTGCGCGCTAGCCATCATTCTTGATGGGCTGGACAATCAGATCCTCGGCTTCGCCATCCCGTCAATGATGGCGGAATGGGGCGTGACCCGAAGCGACTTTGCGCCGGCGCTTGCCCTTGGCTACGTCGGCATGACGATTGGCACGCCGCTGGGCGGAGTCCTCGGCGACCGGATGGGCCGCAAGATCGCTTTGGTCGGGTCCGTCATCCTCTTCGGACTTGCAACAGCGGCGATCGCGCTGGCGCACAGTCCTTTCGAAATCAGCTTGTATCGTTTCCTCGCCGGTCTCGGCCTTGGAGGAGCCTTGCCGGCAGCAACCACGCTGATTGCTGAGTTCACACCGAAGCGTCGGCGCAGCTTGTCGGTGATGCTCGGCATCGTCTGCATTCCGATCGGCGGCATGATCGGCGGCCTTCTCGCGGCGCAGCTGCTGCCGACCTCCGGCTGGCGCAGCCTGTTCGTGGTAAGCGGGTTGACGCCGATGCTGGTCGCGCTGCTCCTCGCGGCGGCATTGCCCGAGTCTCCGCAATACCTCCTGCGTCGGGGCGCAGATCGAGGGCGCCTGGAAGCATCGGTGCGCGCCCTCGGCGTTGCCGTGCCAGTGGGAAGCAGTTTCGTCGATCAGCGTGACGCAGCCGTCGCCCGAGCTTCGTTCGGCGCCCTGTTCAAGGATGATTACCGGCGCAGCACTCTTGCGCTGTGGGTGGCTTTTTTCTTCTGTCTCCTGCCAGTCTACGTCCTCTACGCGTGGGCGCCGACGCTGCTGACGAGTAAGGGGATCGATGTCAAGCTGGCCAGCCTCGGCTTGTCCCTTTTCAACTTCGGTGGCGTCGCCGGCTGTGTTGCTGCGGCGTGGGCTATCGGGCGATATGGCTCACGGACCGGCATCCTGACTATGGCTGGCGCTGCTGCGCTCGGGGCTGCGGCCCTCTCCCTAATCCCGCTATCCGCCTCCAGCCAGTCCTTGTTAATGCCGCTTCTCTTCGTCGAGGGGTTCTTCCTCCTTGGAGCGCAGGGTTCGTTGTACGCCTTGGCCACGCATGTCTATCCGACATCGATCCGCTCGACGGGGGTCGGAGCTGCGGCCGGTTTCGGACGGGCAGGTGCGATCGTTAGCGCCTACGTTGGCTCGGCGGCCCTCAGCTATGGTTCGGAGGCCTTTTTTAGCGTAATCGTGATTTGCCTGGTGCTGACCTTCACTGCTGTTGGTGTCGTCAATCTTCACGCCGCATCTCTGCGCGGGCATAGCTACGGTCAGGCCTGACAGCCTAGGAACAGAGAGATGAACGAGGGCCGCCTTTGGGCGGCCTTTTCTATATTCGGCGACGCGTCACTTCGGATGATTGTGTGCACCTGCGGCAACCAGATCACATTGAAATCGCAGAACCAAACATGTTCGCAGCCTGCAGCTTCTCTCGTTCCATACGCCGAGCTTATGCGAGTAGCGAAACGAAGTGGGATCTGAAGTGCTCCCTCGCAGAAGGCCGCGCGTTGATCCGCGAACCTTCGTCCGAGTTAGGGAGCAGAGCTCCATGTCAGACACCTTCGATCCGTCACGCCGCCGCCTCATGGGCGGTCTCACCGGCATCGCTGCCCTTGGCGGGACCGCCTTCGAACCCACACAGGCGCAGGCAGCCGCAGCCGAGAGCATCCGCAAGCCGGTCTCCGAGTACCCGAAGCCACCCTTCCAGGACCAGGAGCAGCCCTGGCCGGGCCTCGCCAGCCAGATGAGTCCGCGACCCGATCACGGCGAGACCAGCTACAAGGGATCCGGGCGGCTAGCTGGCCGTAAGGCCCTGCTCACCGGTGCGGACTCGGGCATCGGGCGAGCCGCGGCCATCGCCTTTGCCCGTGAGGGTGCCGACATCGCCTTCAACTACCTGCCCGTCGAGGAGCCGGATGCCCGCGAGGTCGTCGATCTGATCCGGTCAGCCGGCCGCAAGGCCATCCCGCTGCCCGGCGACATCCGTGACAAGGCGTTCTGCCGCAAGCTCGTCGAAGACGCGACGCGCGAGCTCGGCGGCCTCGACATCCTGGTCAACAACGCCGTCTACCAGAAGGCGGCTGAGTCGATCACCGACATCTCGGATGAGGATTTCGACCAGACGTTCCAGACGAACGTCTACGCAATGTTCTGGATCACCAAGGCGGCGATGAAACATCTGCAACGGGGGTCGGCGATCATCAACACCTCTTCGGTGAATGCCTACGAACCATCCGAGACCCTGATCGACTACGCGGCCACGAAAGCCGTCGTCGCGAATTTCTCGAAAGGATTGGCCAAACAGCTTGCAGCAAAGGGGATCCGTGTGAACGCGGTGGCTCTGGGTCCCTTCTGGACGCCCCTTCAGGTGAGTGGTGGCAAGCTGCCCGGCACATTGCCGACCTTTGGCGGAGAGACTCCGATCGGCCGACCTGGCCAACCGGCGGAGATCGCCGGCATCTACGTGCTTCTTGCCTCCGACGAGGCGAGCTACTCGACGGGTCAGGTGTTTGGAGCTGTGGGCGGCCGCGGTGGCCCGTGAAGCCTGTCGCTGGAGTGAGCCGATGCGGTTCGCGAGCTGAAGGCGGACCGAGCTACCGCCTCAGTGCTTCACATTGGTCGGGGCAAGCCGAACCCAGGCATCCAGAGCCCACCCGATACCGCGACCAGCGGCAGCGACGAACGCCAGCGATGCAGCGACGTGCAGGAGCAGCGAACCATCTGACATGGCGACCCCTTTGCAGAGAACGACGTAGACGGCAGTCAGCAGGTCAAGGGTTTCCAAATCCCTAATGGCCATTCGTGGGCTTCCGGTTGCCTCGGCGAGGGCAAGGCCATAGCGCCGAACCCGGACTGCCTGAGCGGGTCTTCAAGCGAACGAGGAAGCCTGAGCTTCCCCATCCAACCGGCGCGGTGTAGCGTGCGCCGAGTACCTTCAGAGCAACTAGGGTGCGGGTCTCCTCATCGGGACCCGCGCCCTCTTCATGTCGGGGGTAGGTGCCTCTGACAGAGAGCGACCTACGATGGCCCTGGACCAGTTGCGCGAGCGCCTCGAGCACCTGTCCGTGGTCGATGTCGCGCTCATGACCAGAGGCAATTCGAGCAGGTCTTCGATCGGTGCGCGCGTGCTCCTACTCAACCGTGTGTGAACCTCGTCGAGGGGGGGGTGGACGTTCCGGTCCGCCGCGGCGCCGCTGCCCGCCTTAGGCCTCGTCGCTGTCAAGCTCGGCGAGATGCAACGGCTGCTCTGTGCTGCGCCGAGCTACCTCGCGCGCTCGGACATGCCGATCACGCCCGGAGACCTTCACCAGCATTGCTGCATCGGTAAGGAAGAAGACACCGAATGCGAGCAGTGACATGTCGTTGAACTGCTCCTTTGCGGCTTCGAACCTGCGCCCGCGCCGATCCGTCTGGTCTTCCACCCGATCCCCCAGCAGAGCACGGCCCTGCGGGCGCTCGTGGATTATGCGACGCCGAAGATGACAACCCCTGGCACAGCTAACGAAGCATTGCTCATCGACGCGCTCAGGCAGGAAGCGTGTGTGCGAGGACGAGGCTGGCGAAACGGGCCGTGGCGAGGAGGCGGTCCAGGTCATGACCCTCGCGGGCCATCGTGGAGAGGCCGGTCATCATGGTCACGACATAGTCGGCTAGGCATTCGGCCGCCGCCGGGTGAGTGGCTGCGACGAAGCAGCGAATGGTGTCCTCAGCCGCCGCGGTAAGGGCACGGGCGGCCTCCCGTGCCTCTGGGTCGTTGCAGCGAGCACCCTCGATGGCGAGGCACCCGGCGGTGGCAGGATCAGCACCGTAGCGGCGGGCGGACTCCTCCAGCACGGCGGCGAGGGCCTCGGCCACGGGGCGGCCAGGGCGTAGGAGCTCGGCCAGAGGGACGCCCTCGCTTTCGGTGTAGCGACAGAGGGTGCGGGCGTAGAGGCCGGCCTTGCTTCCGAAGGCGGCGTAGAAGCTGGGAGGGTTGATGCCGAGCGCCTCGGTGAGGTCGGCGACGCTGACGGCGTCGTAGCCACGGGCGTGAAAGAGGCGCTGAGCGGTGGCGACAGCCTGGTCGGGGTCAAAGCGGCGGGGACGCCCACGAGGGCGATTTGATTTTGTAGGCATCGATACAAAATAGCTTGACCAGGCATTCACTTGATTTATGTAGCGGCCACTAGGTTGAACCTCAAGGAGAGCCTGATGGCCGATTTTCAGGGCAAATCCGTTCTCGTACTCGGTGGAAGCCGGGGGATCGGGGCGGCGATCGTGCGGCGCTTCGCAGCGGATGGCGCGTCTGTGACCTTCACGTATGCCGGCTCGCAGGACGCAGCGGAACGGCTGGCGGCGGAAACGGGCACCACCGCGGTGATGACGGACAGCGCGGACCGAGACGCGGTCATCGCGCGAGTGCGCGAGAGCGGGCCGTTGGATGTGCTCGTAGTGAATGCAGGGGTGGGAGCCTTCGGCGATCCGCTGGAGCAGGACCCGGACGCTGTAGACCGACTGATCCGGATCAACGTGAACGCGCCCTACCACGCCGCCGTAGAGGCTGCACGGCGCATGCCGGAGGGCGGACGGATCATCGTGATCGGCTCGGTTAATGGAGACCGAATTCCCTTTCCGGGCCTGTCGGCCTACGCGATGAGCAAGTCGGCCTTGCAGGGAATGGCGCGGGGTCTGGCGCGGGACTTCGGGCCACGTGGGATCACGGTGAACGTCGTGCAGCCCGGCCCCATCGACACGGACCTGAACCCGGCCGACGGTCCGATGCGGGACATCCAACACGCCGTGATGGCCCTCAAGCGTCATGGGCGTCCGGAGGATGTGGCGGGGATGGTGGCTTGGCTGGCAGGGCCGGAGGCGAGCTTCGTCACCGGGGCGATGCACACGATCGACGGTGGCTTTGGCGCCTGATCCTACCGTGACGAGGACCGGGGCACCAACCGCTCCGGTCAAGCCGGTCTGCTCCACGACTTCGCCGCGCGGGCGAGTTCCAAGCCGTTGGTGCCGAACGCCACCCGCCCACGTCGGCTTCAGACACAAGTGGTCGCGGAGGCGACCGGACCGCATTCCATCCTTTATATTCAACTGCCTTCGGCCAAGTCTGGCGTATTCATCTATGTCTGCTAGGCTTTACAAAGGCCTCGATCACGCGGATAAATGCAGCCGGGCTATAGCCTCGCGCAGATGACGCGACAGTTCATGGAACGCCTTACCTCGCGCGGCCGGGGCGACGTGCAGGGTGACTGCGAAGGAGGGCAGTTCCGGCAATCCGACCTCTGGCGGTAAGATGGCAAGGTCACCCGGCACAGTCGTTGCCAGCCACGCCGAGACTGCAAGGTCCATGCGCACCGTGGCACGCGTCGCGTCGAGCCCACCGTTCTCGAACACCGGGCGGCTCGCCCGTCCCTGCCGCGCCAACGCGGACTGCACTGGCGGACGGAACACGCAGGTCTCGGCCACCAGCGAGAGCGGCAGCGGTGTCCGGCCGTGCGCGCGTCCCCCGCGCGCTCCGACCCAGACAAGGCGATCGACCGCCAGCGTCTCGCCGCTCTCGGCCCCGAGTGGCTCCTCGACGACGGCGACGTCGAGCTGTCCGTTGTGGACCGTGGCCAGGAGGTCCGGCGACGGCAGGCAGACGAGCGTGAGATCGACCTGCGGGAAGGCTTCGCAATAATGCTTGAGCGCAGGCGCGACGTGCGTGCCGACAAGGTCGTAGGGCAGACCAAGCCGCACTGGCCCGGCAACGACGCCCCCCTCAATCTCCGACCAGATCTCGTCGTTGAGCGCGAGCAGCGTGCGCGCACGGCCGAGCAGGCGCTCGCCTGCCGGCGTCAGGCGCAGGCCACGCGGCTCGCGCCAAAGCAGCGCATCGCCGACCAGTTCCTCGAGCCGGGCGATCTGCTGGCTCACCGCGCCTTGCGTCAGATGCACGACGTGACTTGCGCCCGTCATGCTGCGCTGGTCGGCAACGGCGGCGAAGGTGCGCAGCAAGGCGAGGTCGAGGTTGCGGCTCATGCCATATTAGAAGCGCTAATTCGTTAGTTTAGCAATATTAGTTTCGATGGAACTGGCGCAGCGGCTATGGCCAAGCACGTTCCGTCGAGTTCCCCGCCATGGCTACCCTCGCTCCGCTGTTGCTGTTCGTCCTCATTGCCACCATCAGTCCGGGTGGAGCGACAACGCTCGCCACCGTCTCAGGCGCGAACTTCGGCTTTCGACGTTCACTGCCGCTGATCGGGGGGATCGCCTCGGGTCTTGCCTCGATGGCGGCACTCGCGGCACTCGGCCTTGCCAGCGTCCTGCTCGCCGCGCCGTCGCTCGCCTTGGTGATGAAGGCCGCAGGCTCGGCCTATCTCCTGTGGCTGGCTTGGCAGACCGCCCGACGGGGGTCGCCGCATCGCGCGCCCGACGCGCGGCCGATCGGCTTCGTCGCGGGCGTGTGGATGCTCTGGCACAACCCGAAGGGTTGGGCCATGACGCTGGGGGCCGCTGCCTCCTTCGCAGAACTCGCCGACGGGCCGGTGCGGCTCGGCGCGCTTCTTGGCGCAGTGTTCGGCCTCTTCGCCCTGCTCTCTCTCTCACTGTGGTGCGCGGCCGGGCTTTTCCTCGCCCGTGCCATGCGCAGCGATGCGCAGTGGCGCGCGCTCAACGTCGCACTGGGCGGGCTGCTCGCCCTCTCGGTCGTGCCGATCTGGTTCGAACCCACGGGAGGTGCGTGATGATGGATCCCGTCAATCTGCTCAAGGCGCTGGATAAGGTGACGGAACACTGGTCGCCGAAGGTAGTCGGACGCGTGAACGACCAGTACGTGAAGGTCGCCAAGCTTCTTGGCGAATTGGCATGGCACCGTCACGACGCGGAGGACGAGCTGTTCCAAGTCGTGCGCGGGCGCCTGCGGATCCAATTTGAGGGTGCGCGCGAGACTGTCCTGAACGAGGGCGATTTCTGCGTGGTGCCAAAGGGGGTGCTGCACAACCCGGTCGCAGACGAGGAATGCTGGATCGTGCTGATCGAGACGGTGACGACCAAACACACGGGAGACGTCCAGACCCCCCGGACGAAGACGATCGAGCAGCAACGCGCAGAGAGCTGAACTCAGCTAGGCGGGTGGCTGACCCGTCCGACGAGGCGCCTCGAGCGTCGCCGCCGGCTAGCAGGCGGTCACTTCTCCCGAATAGACGTCCACTGGATGCCATAACGCACTATTCGAGAGCATCGCCGTGCCGCACCGGCCGGTCGTTTCGGCGAGCCGCTAGAGGCGGCGGCGTTGATCGCATTTCATGCTTCCGGGCCTGTGAGCTACATCAGCGGCACCACGATCCCAGTTGATGGCAGCGCCTTGCGATTTGTGTTCTGAGCGTTCGATCACGCTGCACCTTCCCTCTTGTTCGTGAGGCGTGATCCTTGCGAACCGCATTGAGGGTCCTAAGACCGCGGCTGTACGTGTTGGAGAAAATCAATGGGCTCCTTGCAACTTGGCGATGGAAAATAACTCTTCAATCTTTAGATTTTGGACAAAATATCGAGATGCGCCACATATTACTTGCTTTCATGCTTCTTGTTGCTCCTGCTGCGGCCTCGAAAGTGAACGTGGAGCAGCTCGTGGCTGCGGAAGCGAAGGCGGCACGCGATTGTCAAGCCTCGGGAGGCGTAAGCGAAGCTTGCGCTCATCAAGTTGCACTCTCGCGGAGCCTATTTCAGGCTGGGTGGTGCTACGATCGTTTTGGTGTGACCTGGAGCCCCAAAGAGTGGCACCCCTGCGGAACTGGTCCGGTTCGCGACGGCGACTTGAGGTCACGTTAGGCTCTATCGAGAACACCTGAACACCTGTCACCCCGATAGAACACGGCACTGGTAGGCCGGGCTCCTCCTCAGCTCCCCAGCTGGTTTCATAAGCCGCTCTTATGCGAAATCGCTACAGTATGCCGTCATTGTTCTTATACTGCTGCGCTGGGCCTGTTGAAAAACTCAGTTCGGCGCGTGTATTCCACGCCGATCAGATATTATATGGGGTTGTCGCACTTGCCCGCATACTAGAAGTAGAGCAGCCGACAAGCCTCGGAGAGTTTTCCAACAGGCCCCGCGCGCCGGTATCACATGCCAGCTTTTGCTGGTTGGAACGTTCTGCCAGAGAAACTCCTACTGAAATGTGTGCGGGCCCGTAGTGATGGAGTGTTTTCAGTCCGGTTAGGTCATGGGGCTTGAGAGCTGCAACGGCATGGCGGGAGAGCGTTGTCCGGCTCTCTCGGAGTTCTTGATTGTCAAACATCTGCGGTAAAGGGCCGCCGCTTCGGCGGCCCTCGCTCGGTTGGCTTGGGGCGATCAGAAATCCATGCCGCCCATGCCGCCCATACCGCCGCCTGGCACGGGCGGCGGAGCCTCCTTCTTCGGAGCGTCGGCCACCATCGCTTCGGTGGTGACGAGCAGGCCCGCCACGGAGGCGGCATCCTGGAGAGCAGCGCGAACCACCTTCCCCGGATCGACGATGCCAGCCTCAACGAGGTCGACATACTTCTCAGTCTGAGCGTCGAAGCCGTAGCTCGCCGAGGAATTCTCAGTGATCTTGCCCACCACGATCGAGCCCTCGACACCAGCATTCTCCGCGATCTGGCGGATCGGGGCCTCAAGGGCCTTCAGGACGATCTTGATGCCGGCCTGGATGTCTGGGTTGTCGCTCTTCAGCCCCTGCGCCGCCGCCTTGGCGCGCAGGAGCGCGACGCCGCCGCCGGGAACGATGCCCTCCTCCACCGCCGCACGCGTGGCGTGCATAGCGTCGTCGACGCGGTCTTTCCGCTCTTTTACCTCGACTTCGGTCGCGCCGCCGACCCGGATCACCGCGACGCCGCCCGCGAGCTTGG
>NZ_QOWC01000165.1 GCF_003574465.1 Methylobacterium crusticola | reverse complement strand
GAGGGCGCCGGGGCCCGCCTCGCCGGCGCTCACGCCCGCGCCCGGCCGGCCCGGGCCCGGCCCGCCCGCGCCCCGCGCGCCCGGATCCTGTTGATACCAGGGATGTTCCTGACGCGTTCCTCAATCATGCCCGATCCCATCAACCTTCCGTTTACCCCTCTCCTTAACACTGAGGACCATGGAGTTCGCGATGCGTTACCGGTCGATGGCCGGGGGGCGTGTCGCGAAGGTCACAACGCGTGAATGTGTCCAATGGCGGGAGCCGCTTAGGGGCGGTTGCGGCCGACGGGCGCGGGGGCGCGACGAGAGTGCCGGACCGGAACGGAACGCCAACGTCCAAGGGCTCGGCCACACGCGCTGAATCAAGACGCTTGCGGGACCGAAACAGGGTTTGTTAACCGTTACGGCATAGCGTCGCGATTCGGAAGTTACGGGCGTCCCCCACGGGCCGGTGGTGGACGGGCGGCGGGGGCTTGCCTTAACCCTTGAGGGCCGGGGCTTGGGGACCTGAGATGCGGGTACTTCTGATCGAGGACGACAGCGCGACAGCGCAGAGCATCGAGTTGATGCTCAAGTCCGAGAACTTCAACACCTACACGACCGATCTCGGCGAGGAGGGCGTCGATCTCGGCAAGCTGTACGACTACGACATCATCCTTCTGGACCTGAACCTGCCCGACATGTCGGGCTACGAGGTGCTGCGCTCCTTGCGCGTGGCGAAGGTCAAGACACCGATCCTGATCCTGTCCGGCATGGCCGGGATCGAGGACAAGGTGAAGGGCCTCGGGTTCGGTGCCGACGACTACCTCACCAAACCTTTCCACAAAGATGAACTGGTCGCGCGAATTCACGCGATCGTGCGGCGCTCGAAGGGCCACGCGCAGTCGGTGATCACCACCGGCGACCTGATCGTGAACCTCGACCAGAAGACCGTCGAGGTCACCGGTTCGCGGGTCCACCTCACCGGCAAGGAGTACCAGATGCTGGAGCTCCTCAGCCTGCGCAAGGGCACCACCCTGACGAAGGAGATGTTCCTCAACCACCTCTACGGCGGCATGGACGAGCCCGAGCTGAAGATCATCGACGTGTTCATCTGCAAGCTGCGCAAGAAGCTTGCCAACGCCAGCCAGGGCAAGAACTACATCGAGACGGTGTGGGGCCGCGGCTACGTGCTGCGCGAGCCCGCCGAGGACGAGGACCGCATCGCGGTCTGAGCGCGCCGCCGGAACGCCCGGGAGACCCGCGACGAACCCCGCCCCGGCGGGGTTTCTCGTGTCTCGCGGGGGCGGGGTCCCGGTGGCCGGCGCCCTTCGCGGGCGGGCGCCGTCCTCAGGCGTCGGCGGGCCCGCGGGCGGCGTCGTGGTAGGGGCGGTTCGGCCGCATGTCGACGGCCGAGGCCATGCGGTTCGACATGTTGAAGAAGCTCGCCACCGCGGCGATGTCCCAGAGGTCGCGCTCCGTGAAGCCGACGTCCCGCAGGACCTCCCGGTCCTCCTCCTCGATCGTCCAGGGCGCCTCGCTCAGGGCCACCGCGAAGTCCAGCATGGCGCGGTGGCGGGGCGACAGGGCGGCGGCGCGGTAGTTCATCGCCATCAGCTCCCCGAGCACCGGGTCGCCCGAGAGCTCCCGCACCGCGGCCCCGTGGGCCGTGAGGCAGTAGTAGCAGCGGTTCACGCTCGACACCGCCACGGCGATCATCTCGCGCTCGAGCTTCGAGAGCCCCGAGGGCGCCAGCATCAGGTCGTTGTAGAGCGCCGCGAACGCGTCGAGCTTGGCGCCGTCGTGGGCGTAGGCCAGGAGCACGTTGGGCACGAAGCCGATCTTCTCGCGGCACTTGTCGAGGTAGGCCCGCGTCTCGGGCGAGAGCTCGGCGCTCGGCGCGAGGTCGAGGGCCATCACGGCGCCGTCCGCCTCCTGGGGCGCCGGCGTCTCGCCGGCCTCGGGCCTGCGCGCCGCCCGTCCCTTCCCTCGCGTCCCCGTCATGTCCCGCCTCCCTGGCCGCCTGCCGCGCCGGTCCCGCGACGCTGCGCGAATCCGCCGTCGCGCACGAGCTATAGGACCTCGGGCCGGGCGCGGCGAGGCCAGGGTTGCGGGGCGCGGGGCTCTGTGCCACCGCTCTCGCACCAACCTCGGCGGAGGACACGGCCGTGGAACCCTCGACAGCGACCGCCACTCCCGAAGCCCGCGCCAGCCGGACGGACCTGATCGCCGCGGCCGCGGCGGCGGCGGAGGCGCGCCGGGGTCCGGGAGGCTTCGTGCGCGACCTGTTCGGCCGCGTTCCGCCGGAGGACCTCAACGCCTACGCGGCCGAGACGCTGGCCGACCTCGCCCTCGCGGCCCGCCAGCACCTCGCCGCCGCCCGGCCCGCCGCGACGGTCTCGGACATCCGCCTCCACGACGTGGTGATCGAGCACGACGGCCGCCGCCGCGACGTGACCGTGCTCGAGGCCGTCAACGCCAACCGGCCCTTCCTGCTCGAATCCACCCTGGCGGAGCTGGTCGGGCGCGGCGCCAGCCCGCACCTCGTCGCCCACCCGATCCTCGGCGTGGAGCGCGGGCCCGACGGCGCGCTCCTGCGGGTCGCGGGCGAGACCACGGCGAACGGGGCGGGCGACCTCACCCGCGAGAGCTTCATCCACGTCCACCTCGACCGCATCGACGACGAGGCCGCCCGCGCGGCCCTGGTCGAGAGCCTGACCCGGGTCTACGCCGACGTCGCGGTGGCGACCGACGACCACGACGCGATGCTGGGCCGCCTCGCCGACGTTGCGGCCGCCTACGGCGACACGCCCCCGCCCCTCCCGGCCGAGGAGACCGCCGAGGCCCGGGCGTTCCTCGACTGGCTGCGGGACGGGCACTTCATCGTGCTCGGGCTGCGGGAGTACCGCGCCGGCGCCGGCGCCGGGGACTACGAGGGGCTGCCCGGCAGCGGCCTCGGGCTCCTGCGCGACCCCGCCGTCGAGGTGCTGCGGCGCGGCCGCGCCATGGTGGCGATGACGCCGGAGATCCGCGCCTTCATGGAGCGGCCCGAGGCCCTGATCATCACGAAGGCGAGCCTGCGCTCGCGGGTGCGGCGCCGGACCCACCTCGACATGGTGGGCATCAAGCTGTTCTCGCCCGCCGGCAAGCTCGCCGGGGAGCTGCGCCTCGTCGGGCTGTTCACCGGCAGCACCTACACGAGCCGCGCCGAGGAGGTGCCCTACCTGCGCGGCAAGATCGCCGCCGTCGTGGCGCGGGCGGGGCTCGACCCGACGAGCCATGCCGGCCGCTCGCTCCTCACGGTGCTCGAGACCTACCCGCGCGACGACCTGTTCCAGATCGACCCCGACCTCCTGCTGCGCTTCGCCCTCGCCATCGTGTCGCTCGCCGACCGGCCGCGGGTCCGGGTCCTGGCGCGGCCCGACAAGTTCGGGCGCTTCGTCTCGCTCCTCGTCTACGTGCCGAAGGACCGCACCGACGCCGCCCTCCAGCACCGCGTCGGCGCCTACCTGGCCCAGGCGCTGGGCGGCAGCGTCTCGGCGATCTACCCGGACTACCCGGAAGGCCCCCTCGCCCGCATCCACGCCATCATCGCGACGCCCGACGAGACCCCCCACGCCCTCGACGCCGGCCGCCTGGAGGCGGACGTCACGGCCCTCGCCCGGACCTGGGGCGACACCCTGCGGGAGGCCCTCGCCGAGCGCCGCGGCGGGGATCGCGCCCGGGCGCTGGCGGCCGCCTACGGCGAGGCGTTCCCGGCGGGCTACCGCGAGTTCTACTCGGGCGAGCAGGCGCTGTCGGACATCGCCATCCTGGAGAAGCTGTCGGAGGCCCAGCCGCGGGCGGTCGACCTGATCCGCCGGCCCGGGGACCCCGACACGCGGACCGGCCTCAAGGTGTTCTCCCGGGGGGCGGCCCTGCCCCTCTCCGAGCGGGTGCCGGTGCTGGAGAACCTCGGGTTCCGGGTGATCGACGAGCGCTCCTACAGCATCCGGCCCGCCGGGGCGGGAGACGAGGTCTTCCTGCACGACATGCTGCTCGAGCGCGCCGCCGGCGGGCCCATCGCCATCGAGGCGGTCGAGGGGCCGGTGGAGGCCGCCCTCCTGGCGCTCGCCCGCGACCTCGCGGAGTCGGACGCCTACAACCGCCTGGTGCTGGAGGCCGGCCTCGGCTGGCGCGACGTCGCCCTGGTGCGGGCGCTCGGGCGCTACCTGCGCCAGCTGCGCATCCGCTACGGCCAGGACTACCTCGCCGCCACCCTGACCCGCCACGCCGGCCTGGCGACGCAGGTCGTCGCCCTGTTCTACGCCCGCTTCGACCCGCGGGCCGAGGACGGCCGGGCCGCGCGCCAGGAGGCCGTGCGGGCCGAGATCGAGGCCGGGTTGTCGGCGGTGACGAGCCTCGACGAGGACCGCATCCTGCGCCGCTTCGTCAACCTGGTGGAGGCGGCCCAGCGCACGAACTTCTTCCAGGTCGGCGCGAACGGGCTGCCGCCCGAGACCATCGCGTTCAAGTTCCGCTGCGCCAAGGTCGACGGCATGCCGCTGCCGCGGCCCCTGTTCGAGATCTTCGTCTACGCCCCCCGGGTCGAGGGCGTGCACCTGCGCTTCGGCTACATCGCCCGCGGGGGCCTGCGCTGGTCGGACCGGCCGGAGGATTTCCGCACCGAGATCCTCGGCCTCGTGAAGGCCCAGCAGGTCAAGAACGCCGTGATCGTGCCGGTCGGCGCCAAGGGCGGCTTCTTCCCCAAGCGCCTGCCGCCGCCCTCCGACCGCCAGGCCTGGCTCCAGGAGGGCACCGAGAGCTACCGGATCTTCATCCGCACCCTCCTGAGCATCACCGACAACATCGTCGACGGGGCGGTCCGGCCCCCGCCCGCCACCGTGCGGCACGACGAGGACGACGCCTACCTGGTGGTCGCCGCCGACAAGGGCACCGCCACCTTCTCGGACATCGCCAACGCCCTCTCGCTCGAGGCGCACCACTGGCTCGGCGACGCCTTCGCGTCCGGGGGCAGCCAGGGCTACGACCACAAGCAGATGGGCATCACCGCGAGGGGCGCCTGGGAGGCGGTGAAGCGCCACTTCCGCGAGGTCGACGTCGACATCCAGAGCGAGCCCGTGACGGTGGTGGGCGTCGGCGACATGTCGGGCGACGTCTTCGGCAACGGCATGCTGCTGTCGCGCAGCCTCAGGCTCGTGGCGGCCTTCGACCACCGCGACATCTTCCTCGACCCCGACCCGGATCCGGCGACGTCCTACGCCGAGCGCCGGCGCCTGTTCGACCTGCCGCGCTCGTCCTGGTCCGACTACGACCGCCGGGCGCTCTCGCCGGGCGGCGGCGTCTTCCCCCGCACGGCCAAGACCGTGCCGCTCTCGCCCCAGGTCCGCGCCCGCCTCGGGCTCGACCGGGCCGAGGCGACGCCCGCCGAGGTGATGCAGGCGATCCTGAGGGCGCAGGCGGACCTCCTCTGGTTCGGCGGCATCGGCACCTACGTGCGCGCCACCGCCGAGAGCGACGACGAGGCCGGCGACCGGGCCAACGACGCCATCCGGATCACCGGGGCGGAGCTGCGCGCCCGGGTCGTCGGCGAGGGCGCCAATCTCGGCCTGACCCAGCGCGGGCGCATCGAGGCCGCGCGCCGGGGCGTCCGCCTCAACACCGACGCCATCGACAACTCCGCCGGCGTCAACACCTCGGACGTCGAGGTCAACATCAAGATCGCCCTCACGACCCCGGAGCGCGACGGCCGCCTCAGCCCCGAGAGCCGCAACGCCCTCCTCTCCGGGATGACGGAATCCGTGGCCGACCTGGTCCTGCGCAACAACGCGCTCCAGACCCTGGCCCTGTCCCTCGCCGAGCGCGGGGCCGCGGCCGAGACCGGCTTCGCGATCCGCCTGATGCAGACGCTGGAGGCCGAGAACCGCCTCGCGCGCGCCGTCGAGTCCCTGCCCTCCGACGCGGCCCTGGGCGAGCGGGCGCAGGGCGGCGAGGGGCTGACGCGGCCCGAGCTCGCGGTGCTGCTCGCCTACGCCAAGCTCGCCCTGAAGGACACGCTCCTCGACAGCGCCGTGCCGGACGACCCCTACCTCGCCCGGGAGCTCGAGCGCTACTTCCCGCCGATCCTGGTGGCGCGCTTCCCCGACGCGGTGACGAGCCACCGCCTGCGCCGGGAGATCATCGCCACGAGCCTCGCCAACGCCATCGTCAACCGCGGCGGCCCGACCATCGTCAGCCGCCTCGCCGACGAGACCGGCGCGGAGGCGCCCGTGATCGCGGCCGCCTACGCGGTGACCCGCGACGCCTTCGGCCTGACCGAGCTGAACCGGGCGGTGGACGCCCTCGACGGCGCCGTCTCGGGCGGGCAGCAGCTCGCGCTCTACGCCGAGTTGCAGGAACTGCTGCGCCAGCGCATGGTCTGGTTCATCCGCAACGCCGACCTCGGGGCGACGCCCGGCGGCATCGAGGCCGTGGTGGCGCGCTACCGCGACGGGATCGCCGCCGTGGCGTCCGCGCTGCCCGCCGCGCTCCCGGCCGGCGCCGCCGAGGCCCTCGCCCGGCGCACCCGGACCCTCGCCGACCACGGCGTCCCGGAGGCGCTCGCCTCCCGGCTCGCCGCCCTCGGCGAGCTCGGCGCGGCCCCGGACATCGTGCAGGTGGCGGACGCCGCCGGCCGGGCCCCGGCGGCCGTCGCGGCGACGCACTTCGCCATCGCGGACCTGTTCCGCCTCAACGGCCTCGCGGCGGCGGCCCGGGCGGTGCCGGTGGCCGACACCTTCGACCGCATCGCCCTCGAGCGCGCCGTGGCGGGGATCGCCTCCGCCCACCGCGCGCTCACCGCCGAGGCGAGCGCGGCCGCGCGGAGCGGCGACCAGGGCCAGGCCGCCGTGGAGCGCTGGAGCGCCGAGCGCGGGGCGTCGCTCGCGCGCATCCGCACGGCGATCGCCGCCATCGCGGCCTCGGGCCTCACGGTCTCGAAGGTGTCGGTGGCCGCGAGCCTCCTCGGCGACCTGGCGCAGCGGTGAGCGGGGGACCGGCGTTCGACGCGGCCTTCCGCGACCGGCTCGCGGCGCTGGTCGCCTGGCGCCGGGACGTGCGGCGCTTCCGGACCGACCCGGTGCCCGAGGCGGCGCTGCGGGAGTGCCTCGCGCTGGCCTGCCTCAGCCCCTCGGTCGGCAACAGCCAGCCCTGGCGCTTCGTCCGGGTCGCGAGCCCGGCCCGGCGGCGGGCGGTGCTCGACAGCTTCTCCCGCTGCAACGGCGCGGCGTCCGCGCGCTACGCGGACGAGCGCGCCGCCGCCTACCGGCGCCTGAAGCTCGAGGGCCTGCGCGAGGCGCCGGTCCACCTCGCGGTCCTGTGCGACGAGGCGACGGAGGCCGGCCACGGCCTCGGCCGGGCCACCATGCCGGAGATGCTGCGCTACTCGGTGGTGACCGCGATCCACACCTTCTGGCTCGCCGCCCGGGCCCGCGGGATCGGCGTCGGCTGGGTCTCGATCCTCGACCCCGCCGAGACGATCGCCGCCCTCGCGGTGCCGGAGACCTGGCGGCTGATCGCCTACCTGTGCGTCGGCTACCCGGCCGAGGCGCACGACGACCCGGAGCTGGTGCGCCACGGCTGGCAGGCGCGGCTCGCGCCCGGGGCGCTGATCGTCGAGCGCTGATCGCCCCTTGACCGCGCCCCGGCGCTTCCCCCACACCGCCGCCAGCAAGGCGGCGTCCCCAATGTCCGGCATCCTGGTCATCGACAACTACGATTCCTTCACCTGGAACCTCGTGCACCTGATCGGCCCCCTGGCGCGCGCGATCGACGTCGTGCGCAACGACGCCGTCACGGTGGCGGAGATCCGCGCGCGGGCGCCGGACGCCCTGGTGCTGTCGCCGGGGCCGTGCACGCCGACGGAGGCCGGCATCTGCCTCGAGGTGGTCCGGGAGCTGAGCGGCGAGATCCCGATGCTCGGCGTCTGCCTCGGGCTCCAGGCGATCGGGCAGGCCTTCGGCGGCGACGTGGTGCGGGCGCCGGTCCCGATGCACGGCAAGGTCTCGACGGTGCGCCACCGCGCCGACGGGCTGTTTCGCGGCATCGAGGGGCCGTTCGAGGCCACCCGCTACCACTCGCTGATCGTCGAGCGCGCCACCTGCCCGGCCGACCTCGTGGTCACGGCGGAAGCGGACGGGCTGATCATGGCGCTCGAGCATGCCGGGCGGCCGGTGCACGGCGTGCAGTTCCACCCCGAGAGCATCCTGTCCCAGCACGGCGACCGGATCGTGCGCAACTTCCTCGACCTCGCGGCCGCCTGGAACGCGCGGGCCCGGGGTGACAAGCGGCGCCCGGCCGTGCATTGACGGGACCCCTTCCCTCCGGCTGCGCCGGCATCGGGCTCGACCTCGCCATGGACTCGTTCAAGCCCTACCTGGCGAAGGTCGCCACGGGCGCCGCTCTCACGCGCGACGAGGCCCGCCGCGCCTTCGACCACCTGCTCTCCGGCGAGGTCACGCACGCCCAGTCGGGGGCGTTCCTGATGGCGCTGCGGGTGCGGGGCGAGGCGGTGGACGAGATCGCCGGGGCGGCCGGCGCCCTGCGCGAGCGCATGACCCGGGTCGCGGCCCCCGAGGGGGCGATCGACATCGTGGGCACCGGCGGTGACCATTCGGGCAGCCACAACGTCTCGACCCTCGCGGCCATCGTCACGGCGGCCTGCGGGGTGCCGGTGGCCAAGCACGGCAACCGGGCGGCCTCGTCGCGCTCGGGCTCGGCCGACGTGCTGGCGGCGCTCGGGGTCAAGCTCGGCCTCACGCCGCAGGACCTCGCCCGCTGCCTGGGCGAGGCCGGCCTGTGCTTCATGTTCGCCCAGGCCCACCACGCCTCGATGCGCCACGTCGCGCCGGTGCGGGTCGAGCTCGGCACCCGCACCCTGTTCAACGTGCTGGGGCCGCTCTGCAACCCGGCCGGGGTCGGGGCGCAGCTGCTCGGCGTCTACGCGGCCTCCCTGGCCGAGCCGATGACGCGGGTGCTCTCCGACCTCGGCAGCCGCCGGGTCTGGACCGTGCACGGGTCGGACGGGCTCGACGAGATCACCACCACCGGGCCGACCGCCGTGGTCGCCCTGGAGAACGGCGCCATCCGGCGCTTCACCATCGACCCGCGGGAGGTCGGCCTCGGCCTCGCGGCGCCCGAGGACCTGCGCGGCGCCGACCCCGAGCACAATGCCGGCGCCCTGCGGGCCGTGCTCGACGGGGCCCGCACGCCCTACCGCGATATCGCGGTCCTGAATGCGGCCGCCGCCCTGGTTGTGGCCGAGCGCGCCGCTACCTTACGGGACGGCGTGGCCCGGGCCGAGCAGGCGATCGACACGGGAGCCGCCAGGGCCGTCCTGGAGCGCCTCGTCGTCGTCTCGAACGCCTGACCGGGTCCTCGTCCCGACCGCACGATCCTCAACGGAGGAGACGGCCATGCCCGATACGCAAGTGAAGCGCCCGCCTCCGGCGGAGGACGAGGCTCGCCCGCAGCCGGCCGACGTGCTGGCGCATATCGAGGCCTACAAGCGCCGCGAGATCGCGGAGGCCAAGCTGCGGGTGCCCCTCGCCGAGCTCGAGCGGCGCGTCGCCCGGGCGGACCCGCCCCGGGGCTTCGCCGACGCCCTCGCGGCCGAGATCGCGGCGGGCCGGTTCGGGCTGATCGCCGAGATCAAGAAGGCGTCGCCCTCGAAGGGCCTGATCCGCGAGGATTTCGACCCGCCGGCCCTCGCCCGCGCCTACCAGGAGGGCGGCGCCGCCTGCCTGTCGGTGCTCACCGACGCGCCGTCGTTCCGGGGCCGGCCCGAGTACCTCGCCGCCGCCCGGGCCGCCTGCACCCTCCCGGTCCTGCGCAAGGACTTCCTGTTCGAGCCCTACCAGGTGCTGGAGGCCCGGACCTGGGGGGCCGACTGCATCCTCGTCATCATGGCGAGCCTCGACGACGAGGAGGCCGCCGACCTCGTCGAGACCGCGCACGACCTCGGCATGGACGTGCTGGTCGAGGTGCACGACGAGGCCGAGATGCGGCGCGCGCTCCCCCTGGGCACCCGCCTCATCGGCGTCAACAACCGCGACCTGCGCACCTTCCGGGTCTCCCTCGACACCGCCGTCCGGCTGAGCCCGATGGTGCCGGCCGGCCGCATCCTGGTGGGCGAGAGCGGCATCGGCGGGCACGAAGACGCGCAGCGCCTGGCAGGGGCCGGGATCCGCGCGCTCCTCGTGGGCGAGAGCCTGATGCGGGAGGCCGACGTCGCGGGCGCGACCCGGCGCCTGCTCACCGGCGCCTGACCGCGCCGCCCGGCGGTGCCGGGGGCCTTCACCTGCGTCCGACCGCGATGCTGCCGCCGGGCATGACCACGAAGCGGATGCCGGCGCCGCGCAGGGCCGCGACCGCGGCGTGGCGCGAGCGCGCGGCCGCGGCCTCCGCGTTCTCCTCCAGGCGGCGCACCGTCGAGAGGGACAGGCCGGCGGCCGCGGCCAGCTCGATCATCGACCAGTCGAGCAGGGCGCGGGCGGCCCGCAGGTGACGGCCCTCGACGGCCTGCTCCAGGCCCTCGCGGACGCGGTCCGGGATCGCCGCGCCGTCGGCCCCGGCGGCAGGTTGCGCGACGGCGCACCACTCCACGATGGCCCCGTGAAGATCCCGGATCGGAACGCTGACGGACGTGAAGCGACTTCGCTCTCCGCCGGCCAGCAGCAGCGTCGAGGTGGCGATCGAGATGCGGCCGGCGATCTTCGCGGTCATCCGCTCGTCCCGCTGGAATTCGCGCTCCTCCACGACGATCACCTGGAACGCATCCTCCTTGAGTTCGGCACCCGGTATGCCGGTCAGCACGGTGAGTTCCCCCGGCTGCGCGGTGAACGACGACTCCATGACCTCCGAGGTGATCGAGACCGTGAACCTGCGGGTCCGTTCGAAGAGCTCCCACCGGCGCTGCCGCTCGGCGGCCTGGGCCCGCGCCAGCAGGCCGCGGTCGGTGATGTCGAGGAGGACCCCGGCGGCCCGCTGCGGGCGCCCGTCCGGCGCGACCCCGACCCTGCCGCGGCTCACCACGACGCGCAGCGACCCGTCCGGACGGATCACCCGGACGGTGTGCTCGCGCAAAGCGCCCTCCTGCATCACCTGGAGGGCCGTCTCGAGGCCGGGCCGGTCCTCCGGATGGACGAAGGTGCGCAAGCCCCCGTAGCTCGGCCGGACGTCCCCCGGCCCGATGCCGAGGAGCCGGTAGAGGCCCTCGGACCAGACGTGCCGGTCGGTGGCGAAGGTCCAGCCCCAGGTGCCGGCGAGCCCGTGGCGCTCGATCAGCCGCAGGAACTCGCGCGACGAGAAGGCGAGGTTCGCCGCGTTCACGCCCGTGGCTTCCCGCAGGCCGGGCGCGGGCGCGCGTGAGGGTGGGCGACGGGAGGCATGACGAAGACCCCGGCGGAACGGCTCTCCGGCGCGCCGGCCTCCACGCCGTCGCAGGTCCGGATCGCGCGCCGCGCTGGTCGAAGCAATAACATGGTCCGACACCGAACTTAACATTCAGCAAGATCGGGACCTGGCGGCGGTTGCCCTCACGCCCGAGCGGGGGGAATCCAGCACGCCGCGTCGCATCGTCGCGCGGCCGCGACGCGACGGCGCCCATTCCCGGCGATCCCACTCACCTGCGCGCCCTGCACAATTTTCAGGCACGTTGGTCCCGCGGCCGCGGCGGGAGGGCGCCGGCCCGCCTCGCGCCCCCGCGCAGGCGCGCGCCTGGGGCGTGCCGCCGCGTTCTCACCGGTCCGGCCTTCCGGGCGGCGGCTGGCAGGCCTCTTGCAGTCGGCGAGTCCCAACAACCACGAACGGGGAAGTCTTCGATGTCGCTGCACAACCGCGTCCCGCTGGCCGGGACCGCACTCGCGCTGGCGCTGACGCTCACCGGGCCGGCCTGCGCGCAGGGCGTGCTGCGCATCGGCATGACCGCCTCGGACGTCCCCCTCACCACGGGTCAGGCCGACAACGGCGGCGAGGGCATGCGGTTCATGGGCTACACGGCCTACGACGCGCTCATCAACTGGGACCTCAGCCGCGCCGACCGCGCCTCGGAGCTCGCGCCGGGCCTCGCCTCCTCCTGGAAGGTCGATCCCGCCGACCGGACCCGCTGGATCTTCACCTTGAGGCCGGGCGTGACCTTCCACGACGGCTCGGCCTTCGACGCCGGCGCCGTGGTCTGGAACCTCGACAAGATCCTGAAGCAGGACAGCCCGCAATTCGACCCGCGCCAGTCGGCGCAGGGCCGCGTGCGCATCCCCACGGTGACCGGCTACAAGGCCCTCGACCCGATGACGGTCGAGATCACCACGAAGACGCCGGACGCGACCTTCCCCTACCAGATCTGCTGGATCATGATGTCGTCTCCCGCCAACTGGGAGAAGCAGGGCCGGAGCTGGGACGCGGTCGCCCGGGCGCCCTCCGGCACCGGGCCCTGGAAGATCAGCGGCTTCGTGCCGCGCGAGCGCGCCGAGCTCGTGCCGAACCCGGCCTACTGGGACAAGGCGCGGGTGCCGAAGCTCGACAAGCTGGTGCTGGTGCCCCTGCCCGAGGCCAATGCCCGCGTGGCCGCCCTGCGCTCCGGCCAGGTCGACTGGATCGAGGCCCCGGCCCCCGACGCGGTGCCCTCCCTCAAGGCCGCGGGCTTCTCCCTCGTCACCAACCTCTACCCCCACAACTGGACCTGGCACCTGTCGCGGGCCGAGGGCTCGCCCTGGAACGACATCCGGGTGCGCAAGGCCGCGAACCTCGCCATCGACCGGGACGGCCTGAAGGAGTTCCTGGGCGGCCTGGCGACCTCCGCCGAGGGCTTCCTGACGCCCGGCCACCCCTGGTTCGGCAAGCCGGGCTTCAAGCTCTCCTACGACCCCGAGGCCGCCAAGGCGCTCCTGAAGGAGGCGGGCTACGGGCCCTCGAAGCCGGTCGCCACCAAGATCCTGATCTCGGCCTCCGGCTCCGGGCAGATGCAGCCCCTGCCCATGAACGAGTTCCTCCAGCAGAACCTCGCCGAGGTCGGCATCAAGGTCGACTACGAGGTCGTGGAGTGGAACACGCTCATCAACATCTGGCGCGCCGGTTCCAAGTCCGACAGTGCCCGCGGCGGCACCGCGATGAACTACTCCTACCTGATCCAGGACCCGTTCACCGCTTTCATCCGCCACGCCCAGTGCAGCCTGCAGCCGCCGAACGGCACGAACTGGGGCTACTACTGCGATCCGCAGATGGACAAGCTGTTCGACGAGGTCCGCACGACCTTCGAGCCGAAGGACCAGGTCGGCGTGCTCCGGAAGATCCACGAGAAGTTCGTCGACGACGCGCTCTTCCTGATGGTGACGCACGACGTCAACCCGCGGGCGATGAGCACGAAGGTGCGGGGCTTCGTCCAGGCCCAGAGCTGGTTCCAGGACTTCTCGCCGATCACCATGGCGAAGTGAGCAGGCCCGGCCCTCCCCCGTCCCCGCCCGCGGGGGCGGGCCTGCCCGATGCCCCCCGCCCGCGGGGGTCGGGCCTCTCCGATGCGGCGAGCGCGCGGTTGCCATGATCCTCTTCATCCTCAAGCGCATCGGCTACGCGGCCCCGGTCGCCCTCGGCGTGACCGTGGTGTGCTTCCTGCTCGTGCACCTCGCGCCCGGGGACCCGCTCAGCGCCATCCTGCCGGTGGACGCCACGGCCGAGATGCAGGCGCAGATGCGTTCCGCCTACGGGTTCGACAAGCCGCTGCCGGTTCAGTACGGCCTGTGGCTCTGGAAGGTGCTGCACGGCGACCTCGGCACCTCGATCGCCACCGGGCGCCCGGTCCTGTCCGAGGTCTCGCGGGCCGTCAGCAACAGCCTGATCCTGGCCGCGGTGGCGACCCTGATCGGCTTCACCTTCGGGACCTTCTTCGGCTTCGTCGCCGGCTACGCCCGGGATTCCTGGCTCGACCGCGTCGCCTCCGCCATCGCGGTGTTCGGGGTCAGCGTCCCGCACTACTGGCTCGGCATCGTCATGGTGATCGTGTTCTCGGCCACCCTCGGCTGGCTGCCGCCCACGGGGGCCGGGCCGCAGGGCTCGGGCAACTGGTGGCCGGACCCCGAGCACCTGCGCTACCTCGTGCTGCCGGCCGTCACCATGTCGGTGATCCCCATGGGGGTGATCTCGCGCACCGTGCGGGCCCTCGTGGGGGACATCCTGAACCAGGACTTCGTGCAGGCCCTGCGCGCCAAGGGCCTGTCGGAGTTCGGCGTCTTCCGCCACGTGGTCAAGAACGCGGCGCCCACCGCCATCGCCATCATGGGGCTGCAGCTCGGCTACCTGCTCGGCGGCTCGATCCTGATCGAGACCGTGTTCGCCTGGCCGGGCACCGGGTTCCTGCTCAACGCGGCGATCTTCCAGCGCGACCTGCCGCTCCTCCAGGGCACGATCCTGGTGCTGGCGATGTTCTTCGTCACCCTCAACCTCCTGGTCGACGTGGTGCAGACCGCCCTCGACCCCCGCATCGAGAGGGCCTGAAGCCATGACGGCGCCGACCACCCTCGCGTCCGTCGATCCCGCCGGGGGCGCCGCGACGGCGATCGAGACGGCCGAGCTCCCGATCCAGGGCTCGCGGGGCTACTGGGGCAGCGTGCTGCGCCGGCTCTCCCGCGACCCCGTCGCCATGGCGGCGGCCCTGGTGATCCTGTGCATCGTGCTGGCGGCGATCTTCGCGCCGCTCATCGCCCCCATGGACCCGTTCAAGGGCGCGATGGCGCGGCGGCTGCGCCACGTCGGCGACGCCACCTACTGGCTCGGCTCCGACGAGCTCGGCCGCGACATGCTGAGCCGGCTGCTCTACGCCGGCCGCCTGTCGCTGTTCATGGGCGTGCTGCCCGTGGTGATCGCGTTCTTCATCGGGTCGGGCCTCGGCATCGTGGCGGGCTACGCCGGCGGCTGGGTCAACACGCTGATCATGCGGATCATCGACGTGTTCTTCGCCTTCCCGTCGGTGCTCCTCGCCATCGCGCTCTCGGGCGCGCTCGGGGCCGGCATCCTCAACTCCATCGTGTCGCTGACCGTGGTGTTCGTGCCCCAGATCACGCGCGTCGCCGAGAGCGTCACGGTGCAGATCCGCAACCGCGACTACGTCGAGGCGGCCCGGGTCTCGGGCGCCCATCCCTTCGCGGTCGTGCGCGTGCAGGTCCTCGGCAACGTGCTCGGCCCGGTCTTCGTCTACGCCACCAGCCTGATCTCGGTCTCGATGATCCTGGCCTCGGGCCTGTCGTTCCTCGGCCTCGGCGTGAAGCCGCCGGAGCCCGAATGGGGCCTGATGCTCAACACCCTGCGCACCGCGATCTACGTCAACCCATGGGTCGCGGCCCTGCCCGGGGTGATGATCTTCATGACCTCGATCTCCTTCAACCTCGTGTCGGACGGGCTGCGCTCGGCCATGGAGGTGCGCCAATGAGCGGCACGGCAGAGCCCACCCGGGGGGCGGCGCCCCCCGCGGGCGGCACCGATCCCCGGGACCGCGGCGGCCCGGCCCAGCCCCTGCTGGCCGTCGACGGCCTCGTGAAGCACTTCGCCTCGAAGGGCGGCCTGTTCGGCAAGGGCCCGGTGGTGCGCGCCGTCGACGGGGTCGACTTCGCCATCGCCAAGGGCGAGACCCTCGGCGTCGTCGGCGAGTCGGGCTGCGGCAAGTCCACCACCGCCCGCCTCCTGATGCAGATCAACCGGCCCGACCGGGGCGACATCGTGTTCGACGGCGAGCTCCTGGGCTCCCGCGCCCTCGACCTGAAATCCTACCGGCGCCAGGTCCAGATGGTGTTCCAGGACTCGTACGCCTCCCTCAACCCGCGCCTCACCGTCGAGGAATCGGTGGCGTTCGGCCCCCGCGCCCACGGCCTGTCGGGGAGCGCCGCCCTCGCCCGCGCCCACGACCTCCTGCGCCGGGTCGGCCTCGAGCCGCGCCGCTTCGGCGGGCGCTACCCCCACGAGATCTCGGGCGGCCAGCGCCAGCGGGTCAACATCGCCCGCGCCCTCGCCCTCGAGCCGCGGCTGCTGATCCTCGACGAGGCCGTCTCGGCCCTCGACAAGTCGGTCGAGGCGCAGGTGCTCAACCTGCTCGCCGACCTGAAGCGCGAGTTCGGGCTGACCTACATGTTCATCTCGCACGATCTCAACGTCGTGCGCTTCATGTCCGACCGCGTCATGGTGATGTATCTCGGGCGCATCGCCGAGATCGGGCCGGCCGACGCCATCCTGGCCGCGCCCCGGCACCCCTACACGGCGGCGCTGCTCGCCTCGCAGCCCTCGACCGATCCCGACGCCCGCCTCGACGAGGCGCCGCTCACGGGCGATCCGCCGAACCCCATCAACCCGCCCCCCGGGTGCCGCTTCCACACCCGCTGCAGGTTCGCCGCGGAGGTCTGCCGCACCCGCGAGCCCGCCCTCGACCCGGTGGCGCCGGCCCACTTCGCCGCCTGCCACATGGCGGTGCCAGGCTCCGGCCACCCCGACGCCCCCCAGCTTCCCATGGCGGCCTGAGCATGAACGCACCCCTGCGCAAGGCCGAGGCAGCCCCCGGGCTCGACGAGGCCCTGGTCGAGGTCCGCAACCTCACGGTGGATTTCCTCGGCGGCCGCAAGCCGGTGCGGGCGGTGGGCGGCGTCGACTTCGACCTGCGGGCCGGCGACGCCCTGGCGCTCCTCGGCGAATCCGGCTCGGGCAAGAGCGTGACCTTGCGGGCGCTGATGCGCCTCCTGCCGGAGGCGCGCACCCGCATCGGCGGCCAATTGCGGGTCGACGGCCACGACGTGCTGGGTCTCGGCCGCCGGGCGCTCGCGGCCTATCGGGGCGGCACCGTGGCGATGATCTTCCAGGACCCGGGCCTCGCCCTCGACCCGGTCTACCGCATCGGCGACCAGATCGCCGAGGCGGTGGTGCGCCACGAGGGCGTCTCGCACGCCAAGGGCCGGGCCCGGGCCCTCGAGCTGTTCGAGCGGGTCCACATCCCCTCCCCGGCCCGCCGGCTCGACGCCTTCCCGCACGAGATGTCGGGCGGCATGCGCCAGCGCGCCATGATCGCGCTCGCGCTGGCGTGCCGGCCGAAGCTCCTCCTCGCCGACGAGCCGACGACGGCCCTCGACGCCACGGTGCAGATCCAGATCCTTCTGCTCCTGCGCGAGCTGCAGCGCGACCTCGGCCTCGCGGTGATCTTCGTCACCCACGACGTCGGCGTGGCGGTGCAGGTCGCCGACCGGGTGGCGGTGATGTACGGCGGCCACCTCGTCGAGGTCGGCTCCAGCGGCGAGGTCATCGGCGCCCCGGCCCATCCCTACACACGCGGCCTCCTGGCCTCGCGCATCACGCCCGAATCCCCGAAGGGGATCCGCCTCGCCACCATCCCGGGCTCGCCGCCGGACCTCTCGGACCCGCCCCCGGGCTGCCCGTTCGAGCCCCGCTGCGCCCTCGCGATCCCGGGCTGCCGCGACGGCCTGCCGACCCGGGTCCCGGTGGCGCCGGGCCACGCCGCCCGCTGCATCCGCATCGGCGAGGCGGCGTAGGCCGGGCGGCCGGCTCGCCATGCCGCGTTGCGCCCCGCGGGCGCGGCGGCTAACGAGTCCCCGGCCCATCCCGGGCCGCGAAGGATGGGACGCCCGGTGAGCAAGGCCTGGCCGAAGGCACGCGGGGACGCCAGGTCGGCGTCCGCCCCCTGGACCGAGATCGTGCTCGTCTGCGCCAAGTGCGCCAAGCGCCAGGGCGTCGGCGCCAAGGCGGTCCGGAGCGGCCTCAAGCGCGAGCTGAAGCGGGCCCGGCCCGGCCGCAAGGTCCGGGTCGTCGAGAGCGGCTGCCTCGGCCTGTGCCCGAAGCGCAGCCTGACCCTCGCCACGGCCGAGTCCCTGCGCGACGGGCGCCTGCTGGTGTTCGCCCCCTCGGCCGAACCCGACGCGATCGTGCGGGCCTTGCTGCCCGAGCGGGCCCTGCTGCCCGAGCGGGCCCTGCTGCCCGAGCGGCAGCCGCTGGCCGGCGCCCCGGCCCGCCCGCGATGAGGATCGCCGCGCCGCCCCGGCCCCGGGGCCTCGGCCGCACGCTCCTGCGGCGCGTCCCCCTGATCGGGGCCGCGGCCGGCATCGTCCTCGCCCTCTGGCTCGTCGCCGCCAACGACGTCGGGGCGGTGGCGGACGCCTTCGGCCGCGTCGGCATCCTGGGCATCGCGGCGGTCGTCCTGGTGCGCCTCGGGATCATCGCCCTGTGCGGCGTCGCCTGGGCCCTGACGCTCGGCGGCCTGACCCGGCTCGGCCTCGGGCCGTTCGTGCTGCTGCGCTTCGTGCGCGAGGGCGTCAACGTGCTGCTCCCCGTGGCCTCGGTCGGCGGCGAGGTGCTGGGGGCGCGGCTCCTCACGTTCTGGGGCGTCGCCGGGGGCCTGACGGCGGCCGGCATCCTGGTCGACATGTTCTTCCAGGTCGTGACCCAGGCCCTGTTCGCCCTCGCGGGCGTGCTGCTCCTGATGCAGGTCGAGGGCGAGCAGGCCGCCCGCCTGGCGGACTGGTGCACGAAGGGCCTGGTGCTGAGCGCCGTCCTGCTCGCGGCCTTCTTCGCGGTGCAGCGCTTCGGCGGCGCCGGCTTCATCGAGCGCCGGATCGTCGCCCTCGGCCGGCGCTTCGCCGGCGAGGGCGGGGCGGCACCCGAGCCCGGCCTCAGCGTCCAGGCGGCGCTCGACGCGATCTGGGACCGCCGCCGCTGGCTCGCGCTCGCGCAGGGGTTCCTGCTCCACCTCGCGGCCTGGTTCATCGGGGCCCTGGAGATCTGGATCGCCCTCCGCTGCATCGGGATCCAGGACGTGACGCTGGCCGAGGCGGTGGTGCTCGAATCCCTGAGCCAGGCCATCAAGTCCGCCGCCTTCCCGGTCCCGAGCGGGCTCGGCGTGCAGGAGGGCGGCTTCGTGCTCCTCGGCGCGCTGTTCGGGATCGACGCCCACACGGCGCTCGCCCTGTCCCTGGTCAAGCGCGTGCCGGACGTGGTGCTGGGCCTGCCCTCGCTGCTCGCCTGGCAGGCGATCGAGGCCCGCCGCGGCCTCGTCGCCGCGGGCGCGCCGCCGGGCCCCTGAGCGGGGGCGCCGCCGGACCCGCGCGCCGGGCCGGCCCGCCGCCTCAGGCCGG
>NZ_KZ984634.1 GCF_003574465.1 Methylobacterium crusticola | reverse complement strand
GTCCCTCGCCCCGTCCCGGCCGCCGTCGCTGCCCGCCGCCGAGGCCGCGCTCGCCGCCGCCCGCCCCGACGCGCCGCCGGACGCCCGCGCCTCCGAGCCCGGCAGCGTGTTCGTGGCCGCGATCAGCACCGCCAAGGTCACCCGCGGCGACAACCTCTGGAGCATCAGCCGCAAGGCCTACGGCAAGGGCTACCGCTACACCGTGATCTTCGACGCCAACCAGGGCCAGATCCGCAACCCGAACCGGATCTATCCCGGGCAGGTCTTCGTGCTGCCCGGCGAGGCGCCGCCGGTCCAGGGAGCCGAGGGCCGGGGCTGAGGCGAGGACCGCCCGGGTGCATCGGCGGGCCGCCTCGCCTATATGCGGCCCCTGACCCTCCCGGGACCCGAGCTTGTGACGCAGACCACCTCCCAGCCGGATGGGCCCGACCGGCCCGGCCTCGTCGCGACCTATCGCCGCCTCTGGCCCTACCTCTGGCCCCACGGCCGTCCCGACCTCCAGCGCCGCGTCTTCACCGCCTTCGGCCTGCTGCTCGTCGCCAAGGTCGTGACCCTGGCGTTGCCCTTCACCTTCAAGTGGGCGACGGACGCCCTCGTGGCGGTGGTGGGCGGCCGGGAGGGCGCGCTGCCCCGGGGCCTGTGGGCGGCGCCGGCCCTGCTCATCGTCCTCTACGGCGCCACCCGGGTGGCGATGGCCCTGCTGACCCAGGTGCGCGACGGGCTGTTCGCCAAGGTGGCGATGCACGCCGTGCGGCGCCTCGCGCTCCAGACCTTCGCGCACATGCACCGCCTGTCCCTGCGCTTCCACCTGGAGCGCAAGACCGGGGGGCTCACCCGCGTGCTGGAGCGCGGCCGCAACGGCATCGAGGAGTTGTCGCGCCTGATGGTGCTGACGCTGGTGCCGACGATCGTCGAGTTCCTGCTGGTGATGGGCACGCTGGCCTACGAGTTCGACCTGATCTACTCGCTCGTCGTCCTGGCCATGGTCGCCGGCTACCTGGGCTACACCTACAAGGCCACCGAGTGGCGCATCGCCATCCGCAAGCGGATGAACGATTCCGACACCGACGCCAACACCAAGGCGGTCGACTCGCTCCTCAACTACGAGACGGTGAAGTATTTCGGCGCGGAGGAGCGCGAGACGAGGCGCTACGACCACTCCATGGCCCGCTACGAGACGGCCTCGACGCAGACCTACGTCTCGCTGGCGGTGCTGAACGCCGGGCAGGCCGTGATCTTCACGATCGGCATGACGGTCGTGATGTGGCTGGCGGCGCGCGACATCATGGCCGGTCGGGCCACCATCGGCGGCTTCGTGCTGGTCAACACGATGCTGGTGCAGCTGTCGATGCCGCTGAACTTCATGGGCATGATCTACCGCGAGATCAAGCAGGCGCTGATCGACATCGACGACATGTTCCGCATCCTGCACCGCAACCCCGAGATCGCCGACCGGGAGGGCGCGCGCGCCCTCGCGGTCGGGCCCGGGGTGGTGCGCTTCGAGGACGTGCACTTCGCCTACGTCCCGGAGCGGCCGATCCTGCGCGGGATCAGCTTCACGGTGCCGGCCGGGCGCACGGTGGCGATCGTGGGGCCCTCGGGCGCCGGCAAGTCGACCCTGTCGCGCCTGCTCTTCCGCTTCTACGAGCCGCAATCCGGCCGCATCACCATCGACGGGCAGGACATCGCGGCGGTGCGCCAGGATTCCCTGCGGGCGGCGATCGGCATGGTCCCGCAGGACACGGTCCTGTTCAACGACACGATCGGCTACAACATCCGCTACGGTTGCTGGGAGGCCCCCGACGAGGAGGTGCGCGAGGCCGCCCGCCTCGCCCAGATCGACCGCTTCGTCGCCTCCCTGCCGGAGGGCTACGACACGCCGGTGGGCGAGCGCGGCCTGAAGCTCTCGGGGGGCGAGAAGCAGCGCGTCGCCATCGCGCGCACCATCCTGAAGGCGCCCCCGATCCTGGTGCTCGACGAGGCGACCTCCGCCCTCGATTCCTTCACCGAGCGGGAGATCCAGGACGCCCTCGACCGGGTCAGCCGCGGCCGCACCACCCTGGTCATCGCCCACCGCCTCTCGACGGTGGTGGAGGCCGACGAGATCATCGTCCTCGACAAGGGCCTCATCGCCGAGCGCGGCAGCCACCCGGCCCTGCTCGCGAGGGGCGGCGTCTACGCGGCGATGTGGAACCGCCAGCGCGAGGCCGACGCGGCCCGCGAGGCCCTCAAGCGCGCCGAGGCGAGCGAGGAGCCGAGCCTGCGGCTGCGCCTCGACCCGGGCGAGATCCCCCCGCCGGCCGAGAAGGCGCCCGAGCCCGCGGCCCTGTCATAGCTGTTCGGTTGTGGAACGTCGCTGGGATGCGGCGGGTTGGGCGATCAAAGCCGATGGATGGCGGCTCGAGGGCGTTCCGCCTGCTCCATTCGGATTCCATCAACCCGCCGGAGCCCGAAGGCCCTGGTGCTCAGGCGGGGAGGAGCCAAGCGTGCTCGGCGGCATTGTGGAACTTCCACGTCCGCCGCGGACCCGCCATGACGTTGAGGTAGTAGAGATCGTACCCGTGGATCGCGGCGCAGGGATGGTAGCCGCGCGGCACCAGGGTCACGTCCCCGTCCTCGACGGCCACCGCCTCGTCCAGGCTGCGATCGTCCGTGTAGATCCGCTGGAAGGCGAAGCCCTGCTTCGGGTTGACCCGGAAGTAATAGGTCTCCTCGAGCAGGGATTCGGCGGGCAGTGCGTCCCGATCGTGCTTGTGCGGCGGATAGCTCGAGCTGTGACCGGCCGGCGTGATCACCTCGACCACGAGGAGGCTGTCCGCCTCGGCGCCCTCCGGCAGGATGTTGCGCACGGTGCGCAGATTGCTGCCCTCGCCGCGGATCTCGTCCGTTACCGCGCCGGGATCGATCCGCCGGGCGGGACGGGCGCCGGGGCGCCCGGGGGCCGTGCAGACCGCCAGGGTCACCGCGGTCTCGGCGACGAAGGTCCAGCTGGCTCCGGCGGGCACGTAGACCGAATCCGGCGGGCCCTCGAAAGGAGACCGGCGCTCGCCGACGCGCGCCAGGGCTCGCCCGTCAACCGCAACGAACCCGATGCCGGAGACGAGAACGAGGCAGGTCTCGCGCTCCGCGAAGTGGCCGGCCTCCCGGTCGCCGGCGGCAAGCTCGTGAACGGCGAAGCCGACATGGCTCCAGCCCGCACTCGCCGGCGTGACGTCGACGACACGACCGGTGCCCGCGCGCGGCTTCACCAAAAGTCTGGACATCCGGTTCCGTCCCTCTCTGATTGGGCCTGTGCTGTTCGGGCCGGAGCAGGCGGCGCTTCGTGAACCGAGTGCCACGCAGGCCATCCTCGAAACCCGCACGTTTCAGCTTGGTCCCGCCCGCGCGCGCCTGACCCCGGACCCGGACCCGGCCTGATCGTCGGGCGGGATCGCCCCGGGGTCTCCGCTTCGACCAGCGGCAACCCCCTCAGGCAGCCTGCAGGCGGGCCGCGCCTTCCCAGGCCGCGACCAGCGCCTCGAAGCGGCGCGCCATGTCGGCGACGGCGGCCTCGTCGTCGATCGTCCCGGACAGCCAGCGGCGCGCCGCGTCGGCGAACAGGGTGCGGCCGACGGCGAAACCCTTCACCCGGGGGCAGTCGCCGGCGGCCCGGAAGGCGGCGACGAGCGCCTCCTCTGGCGCTTCGAGGCCGAGGAGGACGATCCCGCGGCAGAGGGGGTCCTCCCGGTCGATCACCGCGGCGATCCGGTGCCAGGCCGTCGGATCGTGCTGCGGCTCCAGCTTCCACCAATCCGGCTTGATGCCGAGGTCGTAGAGGTGCTGGACGATCGACGCGACGGTCCCGGGCTCGAGCCGGCCGTGCTTGCCGGCGATGATCTCGATCAGCAGTTCGCGCCCGGCCGTCCGGGCCGCATCGTAGACCCGCAGCAGCTCCCGCTCCTGCAAGGCCTTCAGCGCCTCCGGATCGTCCGGGTGCCAGAAGCACAGGCACTTGATGGTGTGATCGACCGGCCATTCCTTGAGGTGGCTGCCGAGATCCGGGAGCTGATCGAAATCCAGGGGGCGCGAACCCGGCTTCTCGACAGGGCGGCCGATCCAGAAGCCGTGGCGCGCGGCCCGGGGGAATGCCTTCTGCCCGTAGGTCGAGTCGAGCAGCATCCCGAAGCCGTGGCGCCCCCGGGCGACCCGAGCCGCCGCATCGACCGCCAGAGCCTTGAAGTCGGCGATGCGGCTGCGGGGGACGCCGAACTCGTCCGCGACGGTCTCGAGTTGCGCGCGATGATCGATCGCAAAGGCCATCAAACCCTCCGGCCGTGGGCGGCGCGTCGTCGCCCAGTGCAGGTGGTTCAGCACGGGATCCGTGCGCAGCCTGGGCGTGGCTCTATCCCGCGCCAGGAAAGCATTGAGTTCGGGCCGCGTCGGATATTCGGGCGAGCAGAGCAGGCGCGACACCGCGAAGGCACCGCAGGCGTTGGCCAGGGTCGCGCAGGTCGCGAGCGGCTCGCCGCGGATCCAGCCCGACAACAGCCCGGACATGAACGCATCCCCGGCGCCGAGGACGTTGAGCACGTCGACGGGAAAGCCCGCCCCCTGGATCCCGTCGTCCAGGCTCACGACGGGACCTTCGAAGATCACGCAGCCCCGGGCACCCCGCTTGAGCACCAGCGTCGCCGGGGTCCGGGCCCGGATCGCGCGCAGGCCGGCCAGGATGTCCTCCTCGCCGGACGCGATCATGACCTCCTCCTCCGTGCCGACGATCAGATCGGCTTCCGGCAGGACCCCGCTCAGGATCCGTGAGACGGCCTCCGACTTGGCGTAGCGGGAGAACCCCGCCTCATGGCCGCCGAGCCCCCACAGGTTCGGCCGGTAGTCGATGTCGAAGACGACCCTGCCGCCCGATTCCCGGGCGAGGCGGATCGCCTTGCGCTGGGCCGCCGCGGCGGCCGGCCGCGAGAAGTGGGTGCCGGTGACCAGGACCGCGCGCGCGGAGGAGACGAGCTCCGGATCCACGTCCGCCTCGTCCAGGGCCATGTCGGCGCAGTTGTCCCGGTAGAAGATCATCGGCGACGTGTCCGCGTCCTCGACCGCCAGCAGCACGAGGGCGGTCAGGCGGGCCGGGTCGACCTTGACGCCGGACGTCTCCACGCCCTCGCGCACGAGTTGCTCGCGCACGAAGCCGCCCATCTGCTCGGCGCCGACGCGGGTGATGAGGGCCGATCTCAGACCGAGGCGGGCCGCGCCGATGGCGATGTTGGCCGGACACCCGCCGACCGATCTCGCGAAGGAATCGGCATCCTCCAGCCGCGTCCCGATCTGCTGCGCGTAGAGGTCGACCGAGCACCGGCCGATCGTCACCACATCCAGCGTCTTCGTCACGGCGCAGGTCCTCCCGTCGATCCTCGACGCTTATGAAACGGAAATTCCATGCCATGTAAATATGGAATTTATGTTTCACGAGGCGCCCTGGATCCGCCGATGGCGACGGCGAGGGCGGCCGCCAGGGTGAAGGTGGCGGTCATGGTCCGGAAGCCGTCGAGGTCGGGCTCGACGATCTCGATCCAGTTCCGGCTGTGGGGTACCAGCGGGCTCAGGGGGCTGTCCGTCAGGAGGACGAGCGGGCAGCCGGATGCCGCGGCCCGCTCGGCATGGGCGATCGTCGCGGGCGCGTAGGGGCTGAACGTCACGGCGAGCGCCGCGTCCCGCGATGTGGCGAACGCGACGGTCTCCCCGTCCGTACCGAGCGGCGAGCCGAGCAGCGTGTTCCGGATGCCGAGCGTGCCGAGGACGTAGCTCATGTAGGCGGTGACCGGGAAGGAACGGCGCTGTCCGATCAGGTAGATCGTCTCCGCCGCCGCGAGGGTGGCGACGGCCGCCTCGAACCGCCCGGTCTCGACCGTCTCGACGAGCCGGCCGATCGCGCGGATTCCGACCCGCCCGAAATCGCCGAGCAGTCCGCCCGGCACGGCTCCCGTCCGGGCCCGCGCCGAGGAGAGGCGCGCATCGTAGCCCGCCGTCCTCTGGCGAACCCGCTCGCGGAACAGGGCCTGGAGGTCGGAGAACCCGGAGAAGCCCATGGCCTTGGCCATGCGGATCAGGGCCGAGGGCTGGACTCCGGCGCGCTGAGCGAGGCCCGCCACCGTCCCGAAGGCGACCTCCTCCGGATGCGCGACCAGGAAGGCCGCCGCCTGCGCGAGCCGTTTCGGCAGTCTCAGGTCGCGGCCCGCGAGGCGTTCGCGCAAGGCCTCGAGGCTGGCGGGCGCCGGCTCGGCCGACGCGACGGGTTTCGCGTCCGATGTCATGCGCGACGCATGTCCGTGCAGGTGCCTCCGTCACGCGCGCACCTCCGGCAGGTGTGCGGGCCGGCGGAACGGCTGCGAGGCGTTCCGCCGGCCCGATCCGTAGGCCCGGGCGCACCCGGCCGCAACCGGCCCGGCCCCTCTCGGGCACGCGCGTTGCGCCCGGGCGCACGAGCCTCCCGCGGCCCTGGAGCCGCGGGGGGCTTCTCAGAACGTGACGCCGCTCTTGACGCCGAAGACGAGGACGTCGGTGCGTCCTGCGACGCCGCCGGGTCTGTTGACGAACTGGATGTTGGGCCGGATCACCACGTCCGGCGTGAGGGCGAAGCTGTAGAACACCTCCAGGGCGCGCTCGTAGCCGGGCTGGGGCCGGAAGGCGCCGTCGAAGGCGCTGAGCGCCGCGATGCCGCGGGCCAGGGCCGAGCTGGCGTGCGAGACGCCGAAGGCGACGCCGATCCAGTCGAACGGGCGCGCGTCCCAGAAGCCCTTGTAGACCGCACCGGCCGTCATCTGCTGGTCGATGGCCGAGGTGCTGGGATTGGCGAATGCCACCCGTACGAAGGCGGAGATGTTGCGGGCCGGGTTGTCGGGCAGGGGTCGGTACACCTCCTGGATCGCGATGCCGTAGACGCCGCTGCGCTCCTGGTGCGCCAGCGGCGTGCCGCCGGCCACCGACAGGGGCAGTCCGGCGCCGTTGCGGTAGAGGTCGGGCCCGCCCGCGGTCTGGAACCAGCCGCCCACCGTGTAGCTGCCGCGGTAACCCAGGGGGCCGACCTTCGGGAAGAGAGCGCCCTCGACGATGGCCAGCGCGCCGGTGGCCCGGGTCGGGTCGACGTTGAAGCCGTCGTCGAGGTCGCGCTGGTTCACCTGGTAGACGCCGGCCTGGAGGTAGCCGGTGTCGAGGTTGCCGAGCCGCAGGCGGGCCGCATATTGCGAGACCGGCCAGTTGTACCAGTAGTTCCCGACCATGTTGCCGGGCTGGGCGCCGCAGAAGGTCAGGTTCTGGAACTCGCACGCGAAGCCCGCGAAATCGGAGCCGACCGGCAGGCGGCCGAACTTGAGGTCGATGTTGGGGCCGAACTGCTGATCGTAGGAGAACGTCGTCAGGCGCGGGATGCGGCCGCGGCCAAAGACCTCTTCGGTCTGTTGCAGGAGCTGGAGACCCTGGTCGGCGGTGAGGCTTCGGCCGAAGCGGTCGGTGAGGATGACGGCCAGGGTTCCGCCCTCGATGCCCGCCAGGCGGTTCATGTCGGCGGTGGCCCGGAAGACCAGCTGCCCGCTGCCGCGCACGTCCTGCCCGCGCACGCCGCCCTGGATATTGGTGGCGGCCTGGTAGTCGACGCTGGCATCGACGCGGATGCCGGCGCGGTAGAGGTCGTCGCGCACGCCGCCGAAATTGCCGAGCAGACCCCAACTCGGTCCGGGGGCATTGGTGTCGAGGCTTCCGCCTGGGGCAAGGTCCGGGGAGGTCGCCGTCGAGGGACGCGCCAGAGGAAGACCCGCGGTGCGGGGGCGTGGCCGCCGCCGCGGCCGCAGCGCCTGGGCCGGTGAGGCCGCGACCACGGGCGCGCCCGTCACGGCGAGGCCGGACGTGCCCTGGACCGCCACGGCCTGAGCGCGGGCGCCGAGGCCTCCCGAGAGGCATTCCGCACCGAGGACGACGCCGGAGAGCGCCAGCGACCGCATCAACCGCCGCGAGCCCGCCCCGGCAGCGGCGCGCGAAGCACCCCCGCCCGCCGGCCGCGCCAAGCTAATCGGCCTCATCCTGCCGGATGTTTCCAACAGCTTCTTCAGCGACATCGCGCGCCGCATCGAACTGCTCGCCTACGAGCGCGACATGCGGGTCGTGACCTGCAATTCCGACTACGATCGCGACCGCGAGCAGGCTTACATCGACGATTTCGTGGGTCGCCGCGTCGATGGACTGATCATCGCCCCGACCATCTCGGATCCGGCCCTCGACGCGACGCTTCAGGCGGCCGGGCTGCCGGCCGTGCTGATCGACCGGGTGGCGGCGACCAGCGTGCTGCCGAGCGTGGCGATCGACAACCGGGCCGCCGCCGCGCTCGCAGCCGATCACCTCTACGCCCTCGGCCACCGCCGGATCGGCTGCATCACCGCGCATCCCGGCATGGCGGAGAGCGTCGACCAGCGGACGCAGGGCTTCGTCGAGCGCGTCCGTGCGCTGACCGGCGCCCTCGAGCCCGGCCCGGTCGCCTACGCGGATTTCCGCCTGTCCGGCGGCCTCTACGCGGCCACCAGGCTCCTCGAGGAGCGCGGTGACCTCACGGCCCTGTTCTGCGCGAACGACGTCATGGCGGTCGGCGCCATTCGCGCCGTGACGGCTTCGGGCCGGCGCGTGCCGGACGATCTCTCGGTGATGGGGTTCGACGACAGCCTGGAAGCCCGGATCGCGCAGCCGCTCCTCACCTCCGTCTCCCAGCCTCTCGCCGCGATGGCCGAAGCGGCCATGGACCTTCTTCGCGAGGGCGGGGAGCCGGCCAGGATCGTCCTGAAGGCCGAGCTCGTGATCCGCGAGAGCACGGCGCGCTGCGTGCCTGCGACGCGCCCCGGGCGCGTCGTGACGCTGCCGCGGCGGCGCAGCGCGTCGGCGGAACTCCGCTCCGTCGTGCTGGCCGGCGCAGGACAGGATGCCCGGCGGTTCGCGACCGCCCTTTCGGCCGGCGGAGGCATCGCCCTGGCCGGCGTCTTCGACGCGTCGGGCGACCGGGCAGACGAGCTTGCCCTGTCCTTCGGGGCCCGCAGCCTGTCCCCGGCCGAGGCACGCCGGGCCCTGGATGACGTCGACGCCCTGCTGGTCACCTGCGACGCGCCCGAATGCCTCGCCTTGATCGAGGAGGCGGTGCGCCGCCACGTCCATGTCCTCTGCCGACCCAGCGCCGCCGCGCTGCCGGTTCTCGACAGCTCCTTCGCCCGCGGGCAGTCGTCGGCCGTCTTCCAGGCCATGTCGCGGCTGCGCCTCGATCCGGCCGCGGTGCGGATCGCGCATCTCGTCGAGGCGGGAGAGATCGGGTCGCTCCTGAGCCTGCGGCTGACCCGCCATGGCGGCCCGTTCGACGAATCGTCCCCGGGTGCGCTGCCCCTCATCGAGGACTTCGACCTGATTCGCTTCGTCACGGGCCAGGAGGGGGCGGAGATCGTGGCGCTCGATCACAGGCAAGCGGACGCGGATGCGGCGCCTCCCTCTCGGGCAGTTGCGGCGACGATGCGTCTCTCCGGGGGATGCCTGGCCACGCTGGAACGCCTGGGCGGCCCCACCCTGCCACCGACGGAGCATCTCGCGGTCGTCGGCACCACGGGCTCGCTCGAGGCCGCGATCGGCCTCGAATCGACGGTCCTGCATCGGCAGGGTGGCCGAGCCTGGAACGTGCAGCCCTGGGAGGCGGTCAGCGTCCTGGCCGAGAAACGTCAGCTCGCCGCTTTCGCCGCGGCCATCGGCGGTCGCCTGACCGACGGCTTCGACATGGCGGCGCTCAGGGTCGCGGTCACCCTCGCGGACGCGGCCACGCAATCGCTGCGGCAGGGTCGTGCGGTCGGAATGGGTGCGCCGGACCCAGGATACACCAGGCGAGCATCCCAGCACGATGAGCAGCATCAGTGAACAACTTCGTATTCGGCTGACTTTTTCTGTCTTGACACCGTAAACGCAGTGTATAATTGTCGAGACAGAGAAATCAATCCAACCAAATTCAGTAAAAGCAAATAAATCCGCATGTGTGCAGTTCGCTGCGCGGAGAGCAGGGAGAGAAGGTATGGTCGGGTTTGCGGTCCTGGGCTGCGGTCGCATCGGGCGCATGCATGCCCTCAACGTCGCGCGCCATCCCAGGGCGACGTTGGTGACCTGCTACGACAAATTTCCCGAGACCGCCCGCGCGGCCGCCGCGGAGACGGGCGCGGTGGCGGCGGACTCGATCGAGGCGGCGCTGGCCCATCCCGAGGTCCAGGCGGTCCTGATCGCGACGCCCACCGACACGCATGTCGACCTGATCGTCGCTGCCGTGAGGGCCGGCAAGGCGGTGCTCTGCGAGAAGCCGATCGACCTCGACATGGCGCGCGTCGATCGATGCTGGAACGCCATCCGTGACCGCGATCCGCTCGTGATGATCGGCTTCAACCGCCGGTTCGACCGCTCCTTCAAGGCGGTGCGCGATCGCGTCGCCGCCGGGGAGATCGGCGCCGTCGAGCAGGTCGTCATCACGAGCCGCGACCCGGCGCCCCCGCCGGTCTCCTACATCAAGACGTCGGGCGGCCTGTTCCTCGACATGACGATCCACGACTTCGACATGGCCCGCTACCTCGCCGGCGACATCGTCGCGGTCTTCGCGGCCGGGGCCAATCTGATCGAGCCCGGCATCGCCGAGGCCGGCGACGTCGACGCGGCCATGGTGGTGCTGCGGGCCGCCTCCGGCGCCCTCGTGCACATCAACAACAGCCGCCGCTGCGCCTACGGCTACGATCAGCGCATCGAGGTGTTCGGCGCGGACGGCATGCTCCAGGCCCACAACCAGCACGCGACGACCGTCGAGGGCTGGACGCGGGAGCGGACGCGCAGCCGGGACCGGGTCGAGGACTTCTTCATCGAGCGCTACACCCAGGCCTACAACGCCGAGATCGACCACTTCGTCGACTGCATCGAGGCCCGCCGGACACCGCTCGCGAGCTTCGCCGAAGGCCGCGAGGCCCTGCGCCTCGCCGAGGCGGCGCTGCAGAGCCTCAGGACCGGCGCCGTCGTGCGCGTCGCGCGCTGACCGGGGCCGGGATCATGACGAATCTCCGCCTGACCGCAGCCCAGGCCATGGTGCGCTTCCTCGCGGCGCAGAGAACCGTGGTCGACGGTGCCGAGCACCCGCTCTTCGCGGGGTGCTGGGCCATCTTCGGCCACGGCAACGTCGCCGGCCTGGGCGAGGCCCTGCAGGCCGCCCGCGACGTCCTCCCGACCTACCGGGCCCACAACGAGCAGGCGATGGCCCACGCCGCCATCGCCTTCGCCAAGGCGCGCAACCGCCGCCAGATGATGGTCTGCACGACCTCGATCGGCCCGGGCGCGACCAACATGGTCACGGCCGCAGCCCTCGCGCACGTCAACCGGCTGCCGGTCCTGCTCGTGCCGGGCGACGTCTTCGCCGGGCGCGGGCCCGACCCGGTCCTCCAGCAGATCGAGGATTTCGCCGACGCGACCGTGAGCGCCAACGACTGCTTCCGGCCCGTGTCGCGCTACTTCGACCGGATCACCCGGCCGGAGCAACTCCTCGCGGCCCTGCCGGCCGCATTGCGGGTCCTCACGGATCCCGCGGCCTGCGGCCCCGTCACCCTCGCGTTCTGCCAGGACGTCCAGGCCGAGGCCTTCGACTATCCCGAGCCCTTCTTCGCGCCGCGGATTCACGCGCCACGGCGTCCGGCACCCGATCCGGACGAGGTGGCCCGGGCCGCCGCGCTCCTCGCCGGCGCCCGGCGTCCGCTGATCGTCGCGGGCGGCGGCGTGCACTATGCGGAGGGCTGCCCGGCGCTCGCCGCGTTCGCGGAGGCGCACGCCATCCCGGTCGCCGAGACCCAGGGCGGCAAGGGCGCCCTGCCCTGGGACCATCCGCTCGCCGTCGGCGCGATCGGCGTGACCGGATCCGCGGCCGCCAACGCGCTCGCCGCGGACGCCGATCTGATCCTCGGCGTCGGAACCCGGCTTCAGGACTTCACGACGGGCTCGCGGAGGCTGTTCGCGGACGAGGCCGCCCTCGTCCAGCTCAACGTGCAGCCCTTCGACGCCGGCAAGCACGGCGCGCTCGCGCTCGTCGCCGACGCGAGGGCGGGCCTGGCTGCCCTCGATGCGGCCCTCGGCTCCGCGGCGAGCCCCGCCGGCCACGGCGCGCGCATCGCCGGACTGAAGGCCGAATGGGACGCGGCCGTCGAGGCGGCGACGTCCGCCACGATCGAAAACCCCTCGGGACTGCCCTCGGACGCCCAGATCGTGGGCGCCGTGAACCGGGCCGCCGGTCCCGACGGCATCGTGGTCTGCGCGGCCGGGGGATTGCCGGGCGAGCTGCACAAGCTCTGGCGGACCGCCCGGCCCGGCGGCTACCACGTCGAGTACGGCTACTCGTGCATGGGCTACGAGATCGCCGCCGGCCTCGGCGTCGCCCTGGCGTGCCCCGACCGCCCCGTCTTCGTCACGGTGGGCGACGGCAGCTACCTGATGATGAACTCCGAGATCCACACCGCGGTGATGCTGGGCCTCAAGCTCACCGTCGTGCTGCTCGACAACCGCGGCTACGGCTGCATCGACCGGTTGCAGCGCGCCTGCGGCGGCGCCGGGTTCAACAACCTCATCGCCGACGTCGATCACCGGGCCTCCGAGAGCTGGGTCGATTTCGCCGGACATGCCCGCAGCCTCGGCGCCCACGCGGAGCACGCGGACTCGCTCGACGGGCTGACCCGGGCCCTCGACGGGGCCGCCGGGCGGGACGGGGTCAGCGTGGTGGTGATCGACACCGACCCGCGGGTGACGACCGCCGCGGGCGGCGCCTGGTGGGAGGTCGCGGTCCCGGCGGTCTCGCCGCGCCCGGAGGTGCGCCGGGCCCGCGCTGCCTACGAGGCGGTGCTGTCCGAGCGCCGATAGCCTGCCTCGCCCCATCCGCTCCCGACACGACCGATCAGAAGGTTTCAAGGCGATGACGATCCGGCTCGGCACCAACCCGATCGCGTGGTCCAACGACGACATGCCCGAACTCGGCGGCGACACGCCTCTAAAAACCTGCCTTGCGCAGGCGAGCGAGGCGGGCTTCACCGGCATCGAGAAGGGCAACAAGTTTCCGACCGATCCCGCCGCCCTCGTCGAGCTGCTCGGCTCCCACGGGCTCGACTTCATCTCGGGATGGTACGGCGCCGAGCTTCGGCGGCGGAGCGCGAAGGCCGAATTGGCGGCGATGCGCCCGCATCTCGACCTGCTCAAGGCCTGCGGCTGCGAGGTCATGGTGTTCGCCGAGACCTCGGGCACCGTCCAGGGGCTCATCGATGTTCCGGTCGCCGAGCGCCCGGTGATGTCGGCGGAGGAGTGGCCGGTTTTCCTCGAGCGGATCGACGAGCTCGGCAAGCGCATGGCGGACGAGGGAGTCCGGATCGCCTTCCATCACCACATGGGCACGGTGATCGAGACGGCCGCCGAGATCGACCGCCTCCTGGACGGCACCGGGCCGGAGGTCGGCCTGCTGCTCGACACCGGCCACCTCGTCTTCGCGGGCGAGGATCCGGCCGCGATCTCCGAGCGCTGGGCGCACCGGGTCAACCACGTGCACGCCAAAGACGTGCGGCCGCACGTGGCGGCGCGGGTGCGGGCGGAGCGCTGGAGCTTCCTCAAGTCCGTGGTCGAGGGCGTCTACACGGTGCCGGGCGACGGCTGCGTCGACTTCGTCGCGGCCCTGACCCCGCTGGCGCAGGCCGGATACCGGGGCTGGATGGTGGTCGAGGCGGAGCAGGACCCCGCCAAGGCGAACCCGCTCACCTATGCCACGCTCGGGTATCGCCACCTCGCGGCCGCCGCGGGGGAGGCCGGCTTCCGGCTCGACCCCTCCGCGGAAGCCGCCGCCCGGGGCGCCCCCCGAAGCCGGGCGCTCGCCGTCTGAGCGCCGGATCCGGCCGCGCGGCGCCGGAAGCCGCGCCCCGCGGCAAGCACGCAGATCGCGCGATCGGATCTCGCACGAGACCGGCACCGAAGCGACGACCCCCCGAGACACGACCGACCCCGGAAGACGACCCATGAGCGCTGCCATTCGGCATTTCATCGCCGGCCAGCCGACGCGAGGCTCAGGCCCGCGAACCGCCCCGGTCTACAACCCGGCAACGGGCGAGCAGACCGGTGCCGTCGCGCTGGCAAGCCGCGAGGACGTCGATGCTGCGGTGGCCAGCGCCCGCGCCGCCTTCCCGGCCTGGGCCGCCACGCCGCCGCTCCGGCGCGCGCGCATCCTCAACCGCTTCCTGCGGCTGCTCGAAGGGCGGATCGACGCGCTCGCGGCCATCATCACCGCCGAGCACGGCAAGGTGCTCTCGGACGCCAAGGGTGAGATCCAGCGGGGCGCCGAGGTCGTCGAGTTCGCCACCGGCATCCCGCAGCTCCTCAAGGGCGAGGTCACCGAGAACGTCGGCACCCGGGTGGATTCCCATGCGCTGCGCCAGCCCCTCGGGGTGGTCGCCGGCATCACACCGTTCAACTTCCCCGTCATGATGCCGATGTGGATGTTCCCCGTCGCGCTCGCCTGCGGGAACTGCTTCATCCTGAAGCCCTCCGAGCGCGACCCCTCCGCCGCGCTCCTCCTCGCCGCGTGGCTGACCGAGGCCGGCCTGCCGGACGGGGTGTTCCAGGTCGTGCAGGGCGACAAGGAGGCGGTCGACGCGCTCCTGCACCACCCCGACATCCAGGCGGTCAGCTTCGTCGGATCGACCCCGATCGCCCGCTACATCTACGCCACCGCGGCGAGCACGGGGAAGCGCGCCCAGGCGCTCGGCGGCGCCAAGAACCACATGATCGTCATGCCCGACGCCGACCTCGACCAGGCGGTCGATGCCCTGATGGGTGCGGCCTACGGCTCGGCGGGCGAGCGCTGCATGGCGGTCTCCGTGGCGGTGCCGGTGGGCGAGCGGACCGCCGACGCGCTGGTCGAGCGGCTGATCCCGAAGGTGCGCGCCCTCAAGGTCGGGCCCGGCACCGACCCGGAGGCCGAGATGGGCCCCCTCGTCACCCGCCAGCACCGCGACAGGGTGGTGGGCTACATCGATCAGGGCGTGCGCGAGGGCGCCGAACTGCTGGTCGACGGGCGCGGCCTCAGGCTCCAGGGCTACGCCGACGGCTTCTTCGTCGGCGGCTCGCTGTTCGACCGGGTGACGCCGGAGATGACGATCTACCGGGAGGAGATCTTCGGGCCCGTCCTGGCGGTGACCCGGGCACCGGACTACGCGACGGCCGCCCGGCTCATCAACGCGCACGAGTTCGGCAACGGCACCGCGATCTTCACCCGCGACGGCGACGCGGCGCGCGAGTTCGCGCACCAGATCCAGGTCGGCATGGTGGGCATCAACGTGCCGATCCCGGTGCCGATGGCGTTCCACTCCTTCGGCGGCTGGAAGGCGTCGCTGTTCGGCGACCATCACATGCACGGGCCCGAGGGCGTGCGCTTCTACACGCGGCTGAAGACCATCACGACCCGCTGGCCGACGGGCATCCGGGCCGGCGCCGACTTCGTCATGCCGACGATGAGCTGAGGACGCGGGGGCGCAACGCCCCGCTCAAGACCAGACCCGGGTCAACCGGGCCATCGATCCGATCACCCGACATCCACGTCCAGGGAGGGAAACATGAGAACGGGACTGAAACAGGGTCTGGCCGCCGGGTTCGTCTGCGCGGGCTGGCTCGTCGGCGCTCCGGCCGGTGCCAAGGACATCACGATCGCGGTGGTCACCCACGGGCAAGCCTCCGACGCGTTCTGGTCCATCGTCAAGGATGGAGCCACGAAGGCGGCCAAGGACAACGGGGTCAACGTCGTCTACCGCGCCCCCGAAACCTTCGACGTCGTCGCCATGGGCCAGCTCATCGACGCGGCCGTCAACCAGTCGCCGGACGGGATCGTCGTCTCCAACCCCGACCCCGACGCCCTCGGGCCGTCGATCAGGAAGGCCGTCGCCGCCGGCATCCCGGTGATCTCGATCAACGCGGGTGCGGATGCGGCCCCCCGTCTCGGCATCGCGTTGCACGTCGGCCAGGACGAGCTCGCCGCCGGTCGCATCCTCGGGGCGCGTCTGAAGGGCGAGGGCTTCAAGAACGCCGTGTGCGTCTATCACGAGGTCGGCAACGTCTCCCTCGATCGACGCTGCAAGGGTCTCCAGGAGGGCCTGCAGGGCAAGGGCACGGTGCTCCCCGTCTCGACCGATCCGGCCGAGACGCGTGCGAAGGTGGGCGCAGCCCTCACGCGCGATGCCTCGGTCGACGTCGTCGTCGGCCTGGCCAGCGCCTTCGGCGGCGAGCCCGCGGTGGAGGCGGTCGATGCGGCCGGCCTGTCCGGCAGGGTGAAGGTCGCGACCTTCGACCTGTCGCCGGCCTTCCTGACGAACATCGTCAAGGGCAAAGCCCTGTTCGCCCTCGACCAGCAGCCCTTCCTCCAGGGCTACCTGCCGGTCAGCCTGCTCGCCGTGAAGGCCCGCTACGGCAGGCTCCCGACCTCCGACATCGCGACCGGCCCGAGCTTCGTCGTCAAGCCCCAGGCCGAGCGCATCCTCGCATCCGCAGGGCGGGCGTCTCGCTGAAGGTCCGGGCTCGGCGCGCTCGCGAGCCGCCGAGCCTCCTTCCATCCGCATCGCAGGCCAAGGACGGCTCGAGTATGATGAGTGCATCTCAACCCCAGACTCCCGGCTGCGTGGACGAGCGCATCGAGCGGGCGTCGCCGCTGACCGCGCTGATGCGGCGGCCCGAACTGGGCGCGGTCGCAGGCCTGATCCTCGTGACGGCCTTCTTTCTCGTCTTCGCGAACGCGAGCATGTTCACGCTCGCGGGCGTGATGAACTTCCTGGTGCCCGCAGCGCAGCTCGGCATCCTGGCGATCGGTGCGGCCCTGCTGATGATCGGCGGGGAGTTCGACCTCTCCCTCGGTTCGATGGTCGCCTTCGCGGGCTTCGTCTTCGCGGCCGCCCTGGTCGTGTGGAACCTGCCGGTCCCGCTCGCGATCCTCGCGGCCTTCGCGGTCGCGCTGGCCGTCGGCTTCACGAACGCGCAGATCGTGCTGCGCACCGGACTGCCCTCCTTCATCGTGACGCTCGCCTTCCTGTTCATCCTGCGCGGGCTGACCCTCGTCGGCCTGAAATGGGCGAGCGGCGGCGCCACCCAGCTGCGCGGGGTGAAGGACGTGGTCGCGGACAGCATCGTGGCCCGCCTGTTCTCCGGAAGCCTGGGCGAGGCGCCCTTCCGCTGGCTCGCCGCCCGGGGCCTGATCGACAGCTTCCCCAACGGCCTGCCGAAGGTCGAGGGCATTCCGGTGGTGATCGTCTGGTTCAGCGCGCTCGCGTTGCTGGCGACCTGGCTCCTCGTGCGGACACGGTTCGGCAACTGGATCTACGCGGTCGGCGGCGATGCCGGCGCGGCGCGCAATTCCGGCGTGCCGGTCGAGCGGGTCAAGACCATCCTGTTCATCGGCACGGCGTGCTGCGCCACCCTGGTGGCCATTCTCACCGTGCTCGATGCCGGCTCGACCGACGCCCGTCGCGGCTTCCAGAAGGAGTTCGAGGCGATCATCGCGGCGGTCATCGGCGGCTGCCTCCTGACCGGCGGCTACGGCTCGGCCATCGGCGCCTTCTTCGGGTCGATCATCTTCGGCCTGGTGCTCATCGGGCTGACCTATACCAGCATCGATCAGGACTGGTACCTCGTGTTCCTCGGCGGCATGCTGCTGGTCGCCGTCATCTTCAACAACGTGATCCGCAAGCGTGCCACGGGAGAACGCTCATGACCGAACAGATGGTTCCGCTGATCGAGGTGCGCGACCTCGTCAAGCGCTTCGGCTCCGTCATCGCCCTGAACGGCGTGTCCATGACCGTCCACGCGGGCGAGGTGCTCTGCCTCCTCGGCGACAACGGCGCCGGGAAGTCGACGCTGATCAAGACGCTCTCCGGCGTCCATCCGCACACGGCGGGCGCGTTCCTGGTCAACGGCGAGTCGCGTCACTTCTCCGGTCCGCGGGACGCCATGGCGGCCGGCATCGCCACGGTCTACCAGGACCTCGCGATGATCCCGCTCCTCTCGATCACGCGGAACTTCTTCATGGGCCGGGAGCCCCTGAAGGGCCGCGGCCCGTTCCGTCAGCTCGACCTGGCGCAGGCGGACGCGGTGACCCGGCGGGAGATGCAGCGGATCGGCATCGACGTCCGCGACCCGCAACAGGCGGTCGGCACCCTGTCGGGCGGCGAGCGGCAATGCGTGGCGATCGCCCGGGCCGTCTACTTCGGTGCGAAGGTCCTGATCCTGGACGAGCCGACCTCGGCGCTCGGCGTGACCCAGACCGCGATGGTCCTGACCTACATCGATCGCGTGCGCCGGGAGGGCATCGGCGTCATCTTCATCACCCACAACGTCCGCCACGCCTACGCGGTGGGGGACCGGTTCACGATCCTGAACCGGGGCCAGACGCTCGGGACCTTCGCCAAGGACGCCATCGCGATGGACGCGCTCTACGACCTCATGGCGGGCGGCAAGCCGCTGCAGCGGTTCAACGAGGGGCCCGACGACGGCACGGCCGCCGTCTCGGAGACCGGCCTGCCGCGCGCGCGGACCGCCCCCACCGCGTTGGCGCACGTGTAGCCGACGGCGCGACGCCCCTCTCGGGCGAGGACGGTCGGCCTGCCCCGAGGCGGGTGTCCGGAGCGCAGATGGGCTGCCTCCGCGCGAGCGAACGCCTCGAGAACNGACGCCACTCCGCTCTCGGCTACCGCTCGCCGATCAGCCACGAGGAGGTGCTGACGGACCCATCGCCCGCAGGCTGATCACCACTCCACGAAAGCGGGTCAACATCCGTCGTTGCGCTGGCCCGGGCTGGCGAGCAGGCGCACCGGGCAGCCCAGCGCATCGCCGGCCACATGGATCCTGGTGCTCAGGCCGCCGCGAGACCGGCCCGGGCCCTGGGCATCCGCCCCCCTCTGGCCTTGCACGCCCCGGCCGCATGCTGGTGCGCGCACGATGGTCGCGTCGATCGTCAACCACTCCAGATCGGCGTCGCGCGCCAAGTCCGCCAGCATCCGATCCAGCACGCCGCGTGCGATCCAGTCGGAGTCACGCCGCTTGACCGTCCGGTCGGCAAGATCGTGGAAGCCGCTCTAACGGATGCGGATCGCTTTTCGCACCCCTGCTCAA
>NZ_QOWC01000162.1 GCF_003574465.1 Methylobacterium crusticola | reverse complement strand
CCGGCCCGCCGCCTCAGGCCGGCGCGCCGGCGTCCGGGGAGCCCTCAGCCCCGGCCGCGCGGGCGAGCTGCCCGGGGGTGTCGGGCGCGCTCATGGCGCGCGCCGCGCTCTCGGCCGTGTGGCCGGACGCGTCCCGCCGCCCCGGATCGGCGCCGCGGGACAGGAGCAGCGCGACCATCTCGGTGCGGTTGAACATCGCCGCCGTCGTCAGGGCCGTGCGGCCGTCCGGGCCCGCCCCGTCGACCGCCGCGCCGCCGTCGAGGAGCGCCAGCACCACGGGCATCGCGCCCTTGAAGGCGGCCGCCGCGAGCGGCGTCTGGCCGCGGTCGTTGGCGAGCTCCGCGTCGGCGCCGTGCGCGAGGAGCAGGCCCGCCGTCTCGGCGTGGCCGTGGTAGCTCGCGAGCATCAGCAGCGTGTCGCCCTTGTCGTTGCGCAGGTTCGGCGGCAGCCCCATGCGCAGGAGATCCCCCAGCTCGGCGTGGTGGCCGAGGCGGGCGTACTGGAACACCCGGCCCGCGAAGGCGATCGTGTCCTCGTCCAGGGCCGGCCCCGGCGGCCCGCCGTGATCGTGGTTCTGCATCTCGCTCGACTTCCCGTGTCTCGACCGCGCTCACCCTAGCGGACGGACCGCACCCGCCGCCAGCCGCGCCTCGCCGCGCCCCCGGGCCTCGCCGCGCCCCTGGGCCTGGCGCCGGTAGGACACCCTTCACCACGCGGCGTCGCGGGCATCGGCGCGCCAAGGAATAACAAGATCTCTTAAGATGATCCATGCACACAGTTGCGTCGAGCGGGCATGGCGGCGGGGACCGACGTGATTTCAATTTATAATTGCATCGTCGACAGCCACGACCTGCGCCTCGTCCTGTTGGCGGCACTCATCTGCACCCTGGCCGCAGCGACCAGCCTGGCGCTCCTCGACTACGCGCGCCGGTATCCCGGGCGGCCGCGCCGGCTCTGGCTCGCCGTCGCGGCGGTGGCGGGCGGATCGGGGATCTGGGCGACGCACTTCATCGCCATGCTGGCCTTCTCGCCGGGTCTCCCCACCGCCTACGACCTCGGCCTGACCGGGCTCTCCCTCGCGATCGCGGTCGCGATGACGGGCGCGGGCTTCTGGATCGCGCTCAGGCCGGCGCTGCCCGGCGCCGCCTGGGCGGGCGGCGCCCAGGTGGGCCTCGGCGTGGCGGCCATGCACTTCACCGGGATGGCCGCCTTCGAGGTCGCCGGCCGGATCACCTGGGACCTCGCCTACGTGGCGGGCGGGCTGGCGGCCGGGACGGCGCTCGGCAGCCTCGCGCTCAGGACGGCGCTCCGGGGCGGCTCCGTGCGCGCGACCTTCGGCGCCGCGGGGCTCCTCGCCGCGGGCATCTGCGCCCTGCACTTCACGGCGATGCGGGCCGCCACGATCGTGCCCGACCCGGGCATCGCGCCGTCCGGCACCGCCATGCCGGCCCAGGCGCTCGCCGTCGCGGTGGCCCTGGCGAGCGTCTCCATCCTGGTGCTGGCCTTCGCGGGGCTGTGGCTGCACGTGCGCGACGAGCGGCGCGCGGCCCTCGAGGGCGACCGGATGCGGGGCCTCGCCAACGCGGCGGTCGAGGGGCTGGTGGTCTGCGACGGCGACCGCATCGTCACCGTCAACGACAGCTTCGCGCGCCTGGCCGGCCTGGCGCCCGCCGCCCTGGCCGGGACCGGCCTCCCGGCCATCCTGTCCGAGGAGGGCGGGCCGGCCGAGCCCGACGCGGACGGGCTCGCGGCCGCGGAGCGGCAGCTGCGCTGCGCCGACGGCAGCCTCGTGCCCGTCGAGGTGATCCGGCGCGTGATCGACTACGCAGGCCGGCCCCACGCGGCGGTCGCGGTGCGCGACCTGCGGGCCCGCAAGCGGGCGGAGGCGCGCATCGCGTTCCTGGCCCACCACGACGCGCTGACGGGGGCGCCCAACCGCCCGAGCTTCAACGCCCGGCTCGTGCAGGAGATCGCCCTCGCCCGCGCGGCCGGACGGTCGCTCGCGGTGATCTGCCTCGATCTCGACCGCTTCAAGGAGGTCAACGACCTCTTCGGGCACGCGGGCGGCGACGCCCTGCTGCGGGAGGTCTGCCGCGCGGTCACGGGCGCGCTCGCCCCCGGGCAGATGCTGGCGCGGCTCGGCGGCGACGAGTTCGCGATCCTCGCCCCGAACCTCGACGCCGCGGGCGCGGAGGCCGCCGCCGCCGCGATCCTGCTCGCCCTGCGGGAGGCCGAGATGGGGCCGGCCGGCGCCATCGCGGCCGCGAGCCTCGGGATCGCCCTGTTCCCGCACGACGCCGAGGACGCCGAGACCCTGATGAACCAGGCCGACACGGCCCTCTACCGGGCGAAGTCGGACGGGCGGGGCTGCTACCGCTTCTTCGAGGCGCGGATGGGCGCGCAGGTGCGCGACCGCCGGCTCATGGAGCACGACCTGCGCCACGCCGTCACCCGGGGCGAGCTCGCCATCGTGTACCAGCCGCAGACCCGGATCGACACCGGGGAGACCGTCGGCTTCGAGGCGCTGCTGCGCTGGATCCACCCCGAGCGGGGCCACGTCTCGCCCGCCCTGTTCATCCCCGTCGCCGAGGAGACCGGCGCGATCCTGGCCATCGGCGAGTGGGTCCTGCGCGAGACCTGCCGGGAGGCGGCCTCGTGGCGCCGGCCCCTGCGGGTGGCGGTGAACGTCTCGGCGGTGCAGATCCACAGCCCGGCCTTCGCCGAGCTGGTGCACGCCGTGCTCCTCACCACCGGCCTGCCGGCCGAGCGTCTCGAGCTGGAGATCACCGAGACGGCGCTCATCCGCGACCTGCCGCGGGCGCTCGCGACCCTGCGCAAGGTCAAGGCGCTCGGGGTGCGCATCGCCATGGACGATTTCGGCACTGGCTACTCCTCGCTCTCCAACCTGCGGGCCTTCCCGTTCGACAAGATCAAGATCGACGCCTCCTTCACCCGCTCGGTCGACACGAGCGAGCAGGCCGCGGCGATCGTCCGCACGGTGCTGGGCCTCGGCCGCGGCCTGGGCCTCCCGGTGCTGGCCGAGGGCGTCGAGACGATCGCCGAGCTCGCCTTCCTGGGCGCCGAGGCCTGCCCGGAGGCCCAGGGCTACCTGTTCGGCCGGCCGAGCGCCATCGCGGCCTTCGCGCACCTCACCGGGGAACCGGAACCCGCGGCCGGGGCCGAGCCGCGGGTGATGGCGGCCTGACGCGCCGCGCGGCGTCCCCGCCCGCGCGGGTTGGCAGCCGGGCGGGTCGGGCGTCATAAGCCGGGGGCGGGGACGCGGCGAGCCCCGCCGGCCCTCCGAGACGAGACACCATGACCGTTCTGGCAGTCCCCACGCAGCCCTTCCCCGACCAGAAGCCCGGCACCTCGGGCCTGCGCAAGAAGGTCCCGGTCTTCCGCCAGCCCGCCTACGTCGAGAACTTCGTCCAGGCGATCTTCGACACCCTCCCCGAGCGGGCCGGCGCGACGCTGGTGGTCGGGGGCGACGGGCGCTTCCTCAACCGGGAGGTGGTGCAGACGACGCTCAAGATCGCGGCGGCGAACGGGTTCGCCCGCATCCTGGTCGGACAGGGCGGCCTGCTCTCGACGCCCGCGGCCTCCTGCGTGATCCGCAGGAGCGGCGCGCTCGGCGGGGTGGTGCTGTCGGCAAGCCACAATCCCGGCGGGCCCGAGGGCGATTTCGGCATCAAGTTCAACGGCCGCAACGGCGGCCCGGCGCCCGAGCCCGTCACCGAGGCGATCTACGCCCGCACCCGGGCGATCAACGCCTACCGCATCGTCGAGGCGCCCGACATCGACCTCGAGCGCCTCGGCGACGTCGCCCTCGGCGAGGCGACCGTCACGGTGATCGACCCGGTCGCCGACTACGCCGCCCTGATGGAGACGCTGATCGACTTTCCCCGGATCGCGGCCCTGTTCGCCGCCGGCTTCCGGATGCGGTTCGACGCCATGAGCGCCGTCACCGGCCCCTACGCCCGGGAGATCCTGGAGCGGCGGCTCGGCGCCCCCGCCGGCACGGTGGTGAACGGGGTGCCGCTGCCCGATTTCGGCGGCCACCACCCGGACCCGAACCCGGTCCACGCCCACGACCTGATGGCGCTGATGACCGGCCCGGACGCGCCGGATTTCGGCGCCGCCTCGGACGGCGACGGCGACCGCAACATGATCGTGGCGCCGGGCCTGTTCGTCACCCCGAGCGACAGCCTCGCGATCCTCGCGGCCCATGCCCACCTGGCGCCGGGCTACGCCGGGGGCCTCGCGGGGATCGCCCGCTCGATGCCGACGAGCCGCGCCGCCGACCGGGTCGCGGCGAGCCTCGGCATCCCGGCCTACGAGACCCCGACCGGCTGGAAGTTCTTCGGCAACCTCCTGGATGCCGGCCGGATCACGCTCTGCGGCGAGGAGAGCGCCGGCACCGGCTCGCACCACGTCCGGGAGAAGGACGGGCTCTGGGCGGTGCTGCTCTGGCTCAACCTCATCGCCGCCACCGGCAAGCCCGCGGCCCAGGTCGTGCGCGACCACTGGGCGGCCTACGGGCGGGACTACTACGCCCGCCACGATTACGAGGAGGTCGAGAACGCCGCCGCCGAGGAGCTGATGGCCGCCCTGCGCGGCACGCTCGCGGCGCTGCCGGGCCGGCGCTTCGGCGACCTCACGGTCGAGGCCGCGGACGACTTCGCGTACGCCGACCCGGTCGACGGCTCGGTCACCGCCCGGCAGGGCGTGCGCGTGCTGTTCCGGGAGGATGCCCGGGTGGTGTTCCGCCTCTCGGGGACGGGCACGGTCGGGGCGACGCTCCGGGTCTACCTCGAGCGCTACGCGCGGGACCGCCTCGACGCGCCCAGCACCGAGATGCTGGCCCCGGTCGTCGCCGCCGCCGAGGCGATCGCCGGCATCGCGGCCCGCACCGGGCGCACCGGGCCGTCGGTGGTGACGTGAGGCCGCGGGCGGCGCGCCGTCACGCCGCCCTCTCCCCGCCGGGCGCCGCCGCCCGGGGGCGCTCCTGGTAGAGCAGGTAGAGGCCGGAGGCGGCCACCACCGCGCCCCCGATCACCGTCCAGCGGTCCGGGAGGTCGCCGAAGACGAGCAGGCTCAGGATCAGGGCCCAGATCAGCTGCGCGTAGGCGAAGGGCGCCAGCGTCGAGGCCGGCGCGCGCTTGTGGGCGAGGATCAGGAGCCAGTGGCCGAGCGCCCCGAAGGCGCCGATGGCCGCCATCCCGGCCCAGACCAGGGGCTCGGACGGGCTCTCCCACAGGAACGGCACCGCCGGCGCCATCAGCACCGACCCGACGAGGCCGGTGTAGATCAGCGTCGTCTCGGGCGGGTCGTGCGCGGCGAGCAGGCGCGTCGCCACGATGTAGAGGCCGTTGACGCAGGCCGTCACCACGGCGAGCAGGGCCGCCGGGTGCATGCCCGCCATCCCGGGCCGGCTGACCACCAGGACGCCCGCGAAGCCCACCAGCACCGCCCCCACCCGGCGCCAGCCGACCCGCTCGCCGAGGAGCGGCCCGGCGATCAGCGCCACCACGAGGGGCGACGCGAAGGTGATGGAGGTGACCTGCGCGAGCGGCAGGTAGCGCAGCGCGAAGAAGGCGCAGACCGTCGAGATCACGAGGCTCAAGGAGCGCAGCGCCTGGAGCAGGGGCCGGCGCGTGCGCAGCAATCCCGCATCCGCCCGCGGGCCGAAGACCAGCGCCACCAGCACGAAGCTGCCTATGTAGCGCGCCGCCACGACGAGGAGCGGGTTCATCGAGCGGTTGAGGAGCTTGGCCGACGCGTCGATGCAGGCGAAGCCCGCCACCGCGCCGACCATCAGGGCGATGCCGATCAGCGTGTCCCGCTGCCCGCTCCCGCGCATGCCGCCCTCTCCCGCCCAGTCCCGCCGTCGCTTGACATAGATCGGAACATCATTCAAATCCAGAACAACGTTCCAGTTTCGAGCGGAAGATGGCGGGCTCCCTGCTGCGGCGTGTCCTGGACCTGGTCGAGCTGCTCGCCGCCCACGCGCGCGGCCTGCCGCTCCAGACCATCGCCGACACGCTCCACATCCCCAAGAGCGGCGCCCACCGGCTCCTGGCCGAGCTGGTGGCCTACCGGTACGTGGCGCAGGACGTGGAGTCGGGCCGCTACCTGCTGACCACCAAGTTCGCCACGCTCGGCCTCAAGCACCTGTCGAATTCCGGGGTGGTCGACATCGCCCAGTCGGTCCTGAACCGCCTCGCCGACCTCAGCGGCGAGCTCGCGCGCCTCGCCATCGTGGATTACCCGCGCCTCGTCTGGGTGGCGAAGGCGCAGGGCGCCCGCTCGGGCCTGCGCTACGACGGCGACATGGGCAGCGAGGTGCGCCTCGCCACCACCGCCACAGGCCTTGCCTGGCTCGCCAGCCTGCCCGACGAGGAGGCGGCGGAGCTCGCCCTGCGCCAGGGCTTCAGCCCGCCCGAGGCCTGCGGCCCGAACGCGCCGCGCACGCTCCCGGCCCTGCTCGCCCTCGTGGCGGAGACCCGCGCGCGGGGCTACGCCTGGGTGCACGAGACGAACGCCGCCGGCACCGCCGCCATGGCGGCCAACATCGTGCATCCGGGCACCGGGCGCGCCATCGGCAACCTCAGCATCGCCGGCCCGAGCCAGCGCCTGACCGAGGCGCACCGGGACGCCCTGGCGCCCGAGCTCCTGGCGGCGGCCGGGACGCTCTCGTCGGTGCGCGCGCTCTCCGAGTACCTGGCGGCGCTGAGCGGCGGCGCCCTGGCGCAGCGCCAGTGAGCGGCCCCGTCCCGTGGGCAGCCCCGGTGCGTGAACAGCCCCCCGACCGCCCCCGCGAGGCTTGCCCCGGACCATCCCCGACCGCACAACCGGCATCGGGCCCCGGGGCCGCCGAGGCCGGCCCATGGCGCGCGGCCGCGGCCGCATTAAGCTCACACGACCCGCCCGCCCTCGAAGGCCGGCCCGGTAGCGCAAGGAGGAGACACGTGACGCATCTCGATCGGGAATTTCTGCAGCGCGACCGCGGCGTGCACCCGCCCGCCTTCACGCCGGACTACAAGACGAGCGTCCTGCGCTCGCCCCGGCGGGCGATGATCTCGCTGCAATCCTCCCTCTCCGAGGTCACCGGCCCGGCCTTCGGCCACGGGGAGCTGGGGCCGCTCGACAACGACCTGATCCTCAACTACGCCCGCGAGGGCGAGCCGATCGGCGAGCGCGCCTTCGTGCACGGCCACGTGCGCGACGAGAACGGCCGCGGCATCCCCGACACGCTGGTCGAGTTCTGGCAGGCCAACGCGGGCGGCCGCTACCGCCACCGCAACGACCGCTACCTCGCGCCGATCGATCCGAACTTCGGCGGCTGCGGCCGCACGCTCACGGACGCCGACGGCTACTACTACTTCCGCACCATCAAGCCCGGGCCCTATCCCTGGCGCAACTTCCTCAACTCCTGGCGGCCGGCCCACATCCACTTCTCGGTGTTCGGCTCCGGCTTCGCCCAGCGGCTGATCACCCAGATGTACTTCGAGGGAGATCCCCTGATCTGGCGCGACCCGATGGTGCTCGGCATCCCGGACCGGGCCGCGGCCGAGCGCCTGATCGCGCCGCTCGACCTCGCCGCCGCGATCCCCCTCGACATGCTCGCCTACCAGTTCGATATCGTGCTGCGCGGGCGCCAGCAGACGCTGTTCGAGAACAAGCTCCAGGGCAATTGAGGGAACAGAGCCACATGGTCCAGCCGCTTCCCGCCCGCCTGCACGAGACGCCCTCGCAGACCGCCGGGCCCTACGTCCATATCGGGCTGATCCCGCACCAGGCCGGTTTCGACATCTTCGAGACCAACTTCTCCAACGTGCTCGTCGGCCCCGGCACGCAGGGCGAGCGCATCCGCGTCGAGGGCCGGGTCCTCGACGGTGCCGGCGCGCCGGTGCGCGACGTGCTGGTGGAGATCTGGCAGGCCAACGCCGCCGGCCGCTACAACCACCCGGCCGACCGGCAGGAGGGCAAGCCCGTCGACGAGACGTTCCGGGGCTGGGGCCGCGCCGGCTCCGACTTCGAGACCGGGCTGTGGTTCTTCGAGACCGTCAAGCCCGGCCCGGTCGAGGGCCGCAAGGGCCACCGGCCGATGGCGCCCCACATCAACTTCTGGATCGCGGCCCGGGGCATCAACATCGGGCTCCAGACCCGGCTCTACTTCGCGGACGAGGCCGAGGCCAACGCCAACGACCCGGTCCTCAACCTGGTGGAGCGCGGCCAGCAGCGCGACAGCCTGATCGCGGCCCGCGAGGACCGGGGCGGCACGCCGACCTACGTCCTCGACATCCACCTCCAGGGCCCGCGCGAGACCGTGTTCTTCGACGTCTGACCCGGCGCGCCGGGCCCCCCCGGGCGGTCCCGGCGCGGCGAGCCCCCACCGAGAAACCCGCAGGAGACACCCATGAACCCCGTCGTCATCGCGGTCGCCATCACCGGATCGGTGCCGCGCAAGAAGGACAACCCGGCGCTCCCGACCCGGGTCGCCGAGCAGGTCGAGTCGACCCACGAGGCCTTCGAGGCCGGCGCCACCCTGGTGCACATCCACGTCCGCAACGACGACGAATCCCCCTCCTCCGATCCGGACCGGTTCGCCGCCGTGCAGGAGGGCGTGCGCAAGCACTGCCCCGGCATGATCGTCCAGTTCTCCACCGGCGGGCGCGGCCGCGACCCGGGCGCGCGCGGCCTGTCCCTGGTCCACCGGCCCGACATGGCCTCGCTCTCGACCGGCTCGGTGAACTTCCCCACCATCGTGTACGAGAACCACGCCACGCTGGTGACCGACCTCGCCACCGCCATGCGCCGCAACGGCATCCGGCCGGAGATCGAGATCTTCGACCTCTCGCACATCCACGGCGCCCGGCGGCTGATCGAGGCCGGGCTGATGGACGAGGCCCCCCACGTGCAGTTCGTGATGGGCGTGCAGAACGCCATGCCGGCCGACGAGCACCTCCTCGACATCCTGCTCGCCGAGACGCGGCGCGTGCTGCCCAAGGCCACCTGGACGGCCGCCGGCATCGGGCGCCACCAGGCCGGGGTCATGGGCTGGGCGCTGGCGCGCGGGGCCGACGCGGTGCGCACGGGCCTCGAGGACAACATCCGGATCAGCAAGGACCGCCTCGCCGGGAGCAACGCCGAGCTGGTCTCCCTGGCTGCCGAGATGGTGGCGCGCCACGGCCGGCGCGTCGCCACCCCGGCCGAGGCGAGGGCGCAGCTCCACCTCGCGCCGGCGGCCTAGGGCATGACGCTCTCGGCCCTCGACTCCGCCCTCCTGGGGCCCCTCTTCGCCACGGACGCGATGCGGGCCGTGTTCGCCGACGAGGCCCGGGTCGCCGCGATGCTGCGGGCCGAGGCGGCTCTCGCCCGGGCGCAGGCCGCCGCCGGCCTCGTGCCGGCGGAGCTCTCCGGGGCCATCGCGGCGATCGACCCGGGGTCGCTCGACCCGGCCGGCCTCGGGCGCCGGACCGCGGTCTCCGGCGTGCCGGTGATCCCCTTCGTCAAGGCGGTGCAGCAGGCGCTCGCCCCCGGGCTCGAGCCCGCCTTCCACAAGGCCACCACCACCCAGGACATCGCCGACACCGCCCTGGTGCTCCAGGTGCGGGACGCCCTCGACCTCGTGGCGGCCGACCTCGCGGCGATCCTCGACGGGCTCTCGGGCCTCGCCCGGCGGCACCGCGAGACCCCGTGCGTCGGGCGCACCTACGGCCAGCACGCCGCCCCGGTCACGTTCGGCTACAAGGCGGCGGTCTGGGCGCTCGGCATCGCCGAGGTCGGGGCCCTCCTGCCGGCCCTGCGCGGGCGGGTGCTCACCGCCTCCCTGGGCGGTCCCGTCGGGACCCTCGCGGGCCTCGGCGCCGAGGCCGAGGCGGTGGGCGAGGGCTTCGCCGCGGCCCTCGGCCTGCACCCGGACCTCGCGCCCTGGCACACCCGGCGCGCCCGCATCGCCGAGACGGGGTCCTGGCTCGCCCTGCTCATGGGGGCGCTCGCGAAGTTCGCCACCGACGTCGCGCACCTCGCGACCACGGAGGTGGGCGAGGTGGCCGAGCCCTACGTGCCCGGCCGCGGCGGCTCCTCGGCGATGCCGCACAAGCGCAACCCGGTCTCGTCCACGGTGATCCTCTCGGCCTTCGGGGCCGCCAAGGGCATGAGCCTGACGCTCCTCGACGGGATGGCGGCGGCGCACGAGCGCCCGGCCGGCGCCTGGCACGCCGAGTGGCACGCCCTGCCCTCCCTGTTCGGCCTCGCCTCGGGCGCGCTCCGCGAGGCGCGGGCCCTGGCGGAGGGGCTTGCGCCCGATCCCGACCGGATGCGCCGCAACCTCGACATCACCCGCGGCCTGCTCTTCGCCGACGCGGCGGCCTCGCGCCTGTCGCCGCGGCTCGGCGCCAAGGCGGCGCATGCCCTGGTGGAGGAGGCCGCCGGGGCGGTCCGCGACGGAGCCGGCTCGCTTGCCGAGGTGCTGGACTCCCGCCCCGAGACCGCGGGCAGCGACGTCGCGGCCGCCTTCGACCTGACGCCCGCCATCCGGGCCGGCGCCCGCACGGCGGACCGCGCCCTCGCCGAGGTGGCGCGCCTCGCCGAGGCGGGGCGCCTCGCCGCCGGGCTCGCGCCGGCCCGGACCGGCCCGGCCGGAGCCGGCCCGGCCTGAGCCTTCCACGTCCCGGCGGGACCGGCCCGCCCCCTCCCGCAACCCGTCCCGAGGACCCGACCCGCCATGCCCCTGATCCAGGCCAACGGCACCACGCTGAGCTACGACCTCTCCGGCCCGAGCGGCGCGCCCGTCCTGGCGCTCTCCAACTCCCTCGGCACCACGATGGCGATGTGGGACCCGCTCCTGCCCCACCTGCGGGGCCGCTACCGGGTGCTGCGCTACGACACCCGCGGCCACGGCGCCTCGCAGGTCCGCGACGAGGCGGCCTCGGTGCAGGACCTCGCCGACGACCTCCTCGGCCTCCTCGACGGCCTGGGCATCGCCCGCGCCCACGTGGCGGGCCTCTCCCTCGGCGGCATGACCGGCCAGGCAGCGGCGAGCCGGGCCCCGGACCGGGTGGTCAGCCTGACCCTGATGGCGACCGCCGCCTTCATGCCGAGCGAGGCCTCCTGGAACGAGCGGGCCGAGACCGTGCGGGCCAAGGGCACCGCCGCCATCGTGGACGCCACGATGGGCCGCTGGTTCACGCCGGGCTTCCCCGCGGCCGCCCCGGACGCGGTGGCGCCGGTGCGCCGGCAATTCGTCGACACCGACGCCGCCGGCTACGCGGTCTGCTGCAACGCGATCGGCCGGATGGACCTGCGGCCGGCGCTCGGCCGCATCACCGCCCCGACCCTGGTGATCGCCGGCCGGGACGACCCCGCGACCCCGCCCGCCATGGCGGAGGAGATCTGCGCCGGGATCCCGCAGGCCGAGCTCGTGGTGCTGCCGAGGGCCGCCCACCTCCTCGCCGTCGAGCAGCCGGCGGCCGCCGCGGCCCACCTCCTCGCCTTCCTCGACCGCCACCGGGAGGCCGGCGAGCGGGCGACGGGCGCGGTGGCGTTCGGCGACGGGCTCTCCAACCGGCGCAGCGTGCTCGGCGAGGCCCACGTCGACCGCTCCCTCGCGGCGGCTGGCGACTTCGCCGGACCCTGGCAGGACTTCATCACCCGGACCGCCTGGGGCGAGGTCTGGGGCGACCCGCGCCTTCCCTGGAAGACCCGCTCGCTCGTGACGCTCGCCATGATGGTGGCGCTCGGCCGCGAGGAGGAGTTCAAGCTCCACGTCCGCCCGGCGCTGCGCAACGGCGTCGGCGTGGGCGAGCTCCAGGCCCTGCTGCTCCAGACGGCGATCTACGCCGGCGTGCCGGCGGCCAACGGCGCCTTCCGGTGGGCCCGGGACGTGCTCGGCGACGAGGTGGGGTGAGGCCGCGCGCCCCGCCCGGGCGCCCGGCCTCAGATCGGGCCGTCGCGGTCGATCCAGGCCGGGTCGATCAGCGGCTCGGCCTCCGTCTCCGGGGCGGCCGGCGGCGCCTCGCCCCGGATCAGCGAGGCGGCCTCGTCGTGGTCGACCTCCCGCATCTGCTCGGCGAGGAGGGCGAGGTAGCTCGCCGCGGCAGGCGCGCCGAACAGCTCGGCGAAGCGCGCATGCGCCACCGCCGCCATGGTCTCCACCACCGCGTCGGGCGGGCTGCCGCCGTCCACCGCGTTGTCCAGGACGGCCCGCCAGGCGCGGGTGAGGCGCTCGCGCAGCTCGAGGGTGTCCTCCACGCTCAACGCACTCCTGAGGCGGGCGGGCAAGACCGGCCGGCCCTGGCGGCGGAGTATCGCGCGGGCACGGGCCGCTGACCAGTGCGCGCCCCGCCGAAGCGGTGATCCGCCCGGCATCGGGCGGCCGGCCCGGCACCGGCCGGGCGGTCCGGTTCGACAAGTCCGGCGACGCCGGGATGCTCGCGCCGACGACCGAGCCGTCCGCCCCAGCGCGTCACGCGGCCGGGGATGTCGGGCCAGCCCTGCGACGAGGCGGTGCTGCGACGGGCAATGACCGAGGCGCCACCGCGGCTCTTCACCTACCCTGGAGGAGCAGGCCGCGGGAGCCTGCCTCGTCGGCGGGGCGTTCGGCACCGCGGACGGCGCCGTGACGACGGGCTTCCACAACCCTCGGCTCGCCGGCGAGGCGGTCGACGCCGCGCGCTGGCCGAGGCTCGCCGCCTCCGTGGCGGCCACGCCGGAGCGGCCGTCGGTCCGGACCGCCATCGCGGCCCGCAGGGGCTGACGGAGGGGCGCCGGCGCCCGGCCGCCCTCATCCGGTCACCGGTCCGTCACCGGCTCTTGGCGCTGCGCCGGTAGAACCCGTCGACCTGGGCCTGGGCCTCGGCCCGGTCCCGCTCGTTGGCGGCCGCCATCGCCTGCTCCTGGAGGGCGACGATCCACTGGTCCTTCGATCCCTCGGCGGCGTCCCGGGCCAGCGTCAGCCAGGCGAGGCCGCGGGCGCGCTGGGGCGCGACGCCCTGGCCGTTGATCAGGAGCTGCCCGAGCAGCGCCTGCGCGGCCGGGTGGCCCTTCTCGGCCGCGAGGTTGAACCAGCGGGCCGCCTGGCGCGGGTCCTGGGACACGCCGGTGCCGTCGAGGTAGAGGCGGGCGAGGTTGTACTGCGCGTTCGGGTCGCCGTAGTACGACGCCGCGTAGTTGAACATGTCGTAGGCGCGCTCGACGTTCGACTGGACGTAGGAGCCCTTGATCCCGTCGAGGAAGTAGCGCCCGAGCGCCGTGAAGGCGCTCGCCACCACGCCGGCATTGGGGGCGTCGGGTCCCTCGTCGGCGTTCTCGTCGGCGATCTTGGAGAAGAACTCGAACGCCTTGAGGTCGTCGTGCGGGACGCCGTCGCCCTCCGCGTACATGCGGCCGAGCTTCCACAGCGCCAGGGCGTGCCCCTGGCCGGCGGCGTATTCGAGGGCGCGGGCGGCGCCCTCCTTGTCGCCGGCATTGTAGTCGCGCATGCCCGTCCGCATCGCCTCGCGGGCGTTGCGGTAGCCGCCAGGGACCGGCGTGCGCGCGGAGGCGTCGAGCGCCGCGGCCGGCCCCGCGCCCGCCAGCCCGAGGCCGACGAGCGCGCAGGCGAGCATCCGACGGGCCCGGCTCGGCACGGACGTGCGGCCCGCCCTAGATGTCCGCATAGGAGAGCGTCTCCTGGGCGCCGCCCGGATGCGTGACGGCGCCGTTCACCGCCGGTCCGACGGTCTGGGCGTACTTCCAGAGGTAGCCCGAGGTCGAGTCGTTGGCCCGCGGCTGCCAGGCCGCGCGGCGCTGGGCGAGCTCGTCGTCCGTGAGGTCCACCGTGAGCGTGCCCTTGATGGCGTCGAGGCGGATGACGTCGCCGTCCTTCAGGAGGCCGATCGGGCCGCCCACCGCCGCCTCGGGCCCGACATGGCCGACGCAGAAGCCGCGGGTGGCGCCCGAGAAGCGCCCGTCGGTGATGAGGGCGACCTTGTCGCCCATGCCCTGGCCGTAGAGGGCGGCCGTCGTCGACAGCATCTCGCGCATGCCGGGGCCGCCCTTGGGGCCCTCGTAGCGGATCACCAGGACGTCGCCCTCCTGGTACCGGCGGTTCTTCACCGCGTCGAAGCAGGCCTCCTCGTTGTCGAAGACGCGGGCCGGGCCGGCGAAGACCTGCTTGTCGAGGGGCATGCCGGCGACCTTCACGATCGCGCCCTCCGGCGCCAGGTTGCCCCTCAGGCCCACGACGCCGCCCGTGGGGGTGATGGGGGTGTCGGCTTGGCGGACCACGTCCTGGTTGGGGTTCCACGCCACCTTGGCGAGGTTCTCCGTGATGGTGCGGCCCGTCACCGTCAGGCAGTCGCCGTGCAGGAAGCCGTGATCCAGCAGGGTCTTCATCAGGAGCGGGATGCCCCCGACCTCGAACAGGTCCTTGGCGACGTAGCGCCCGCCGGGCTTCAGGTCGGCGACGTAGGGCGTGCGCCGGAAGATCTCGGCCACGTCGAACAGGTCGAACTTGATGCCGCACTCGTGCGCGATGGCGGGCAGGTGCAGGGCGGCGTTGGTGGAGCCGCCGGAGGCCGCAACCACCGTGGCGGCGTTCTCCAGCGCCCGCAGGGTGACGATGTCCCGCGGCCGGATGTTCTTCGCCACGAGGTCCATCACCATCTCGCCGGCGGTGGCGCAGAATCTGTCGCGGATCTCGTAGGGGGCCGGCGCGCCGGCGGAGTACGGCAGGGCGAGGCCGATCGCCTCGGACACCGTCGCCATGGTGTTGGCGGTGAACTGCGCCCCGCAGGCGCCCGCCGACGGGCAGGCGACCTGCTCGAGCTCATCGAGGTCGTCGTCGCTCATGGCGCCGACCGAGTGCTTGCCCACCGCCTCGAACAGGTCCTGGACGGTGACGGGCTGGCCGCGGAACGAGCCCGGCAGGATCGAGCCGCCGTAGATGAAGATCGCCGGCACGTTGAGGCGCACCATCGCCATCATCATGCCGGGCAGGGACTTGTCGCAGCCGGCGAGGCCCACGAGCGCGTCGTAGGCGTGGCCCCGCATGGTCAGCTCGACGGAATCGGCGATCACCTCGCGGGAGGGCAGCGAGGCCCGCATGCCGCGGTGCCCCATGGCGATGCCGTCCGTGACCGTGATGGTGCAGAACTCGCGCGGCGTGCCGCCCGCGGAGGCCACGCCCTTCTTCACCGCCTGCGCCTGGCGCATGAGCGAGATGTTGCAGGGCGCCGCCTCGTTCCAGCAGGACGCCACGCCGATGAGCGGCTGGTGGATCTGCTCCCGGGTCAGGCCCATGGCGTACAGGTACGAGCGGTGCGGCGCGCGGTCCGGCCCCTCGGTGACGTACCGGCTCGGCAGCTTCGACTTGTCGGTGGTGTGACGCGCGTCCATGACCTGTCCCGTACCCGTGTTTTCTTGAAGGGCCGGTTCTGCCGGCTCCATCCCGCTGCACCGTCCCGGGACGGCGACGCTCAAACGACACCTGGCTGAGGTTGTCCTTCCGCGTCGCCCGCAGTCCCGGGTTGCCCACGGACCACGATAAAACCTTGAAGGGACAATCGTTTAACGTGGCCGTTGAGTGCCGTTGGTTTATGGCGGGATCGCGGCGGAGCGGCGGGCGGTCTGGGGCAAACCTGGGATGGTTTCGGGGTGTTGCGACCCCGCCACAGCTAAGCTTCCGGCGATCATGTCCGGCTCCGAATCCGGGACGGCGACCCCGCCGTCGGGAGCCCGGCATCATAGCATGCCGGGCAGGCGCCGTCGTGCGCCGGCGCACCCCCTCCGGCGGGCGGCCCCGCGCCGGGCGGCCGCCCGGAATCCGGTCGTGCGGAAAGCGGCCGCGCGGGCGCTGGCGCCCTTTTCAGGCCGCCTCGTCCTCCGGCACCACGTCCACCGCCACCCGCAGGCTCTGCGAGCCCGAGCCCGCGATGATGCCGGAGACCGGCGCCACGTCGGCGTAGTCGCGCCCGCGGGCGACAACGACGTGGTCGTCGCGCACGCCGATGCCGTTGGTGGGATCGAGGCCGTGCCAGCGGTCGCCGCACCACACCCCCACCCAGGCGTGGCTGGCATCGGCCCCCTCGAGGCGCGGCCGGCCCGGCGGGGGCCGCGTGCGCAGGTAGCCGCTGACGTAGGCGGCCGGCAGGCCGAGGCCGCGCAGGGCCGCGATCATGATGTGGGAGAAGTCCTGGCACACCCCGCGCCGGCCCGCGAAGGCCTCGGCGAGCGGGGTCGCCACCTCGGTGGCGTCGGCGTCGAAGGCGAAGTCGGCCCGGATGCGGCGCATCAGGTCGAACGCGCCCGCGTAGGCGCCCCCGCCCGGCGGGAAGCTCGCCCGCGCGTAGTCCGTGACCTCGGGCAGGAGCGGCACCCGCCGGCTCGGGGCGACGAAGTGCAGGGGGGCGTCCGGGGCGAGGCTCGCGAGGCCGAGCACGCGCCCGCGCACCGCCTCCCAGGCCAAGCCGAGGCCGGGATCCGGCAGGGGCGGACGCTCGACCCGCACGCGGGCCCGGGCGTCGATCCGGAAGCTTCGGTGGGGCGTCTCGACGGTGAGCGACGCCGTGCGGTTGCCGAAGAAGTCGCGGCGCTCGGAGAGCAGGCGCGGGGCCGGCTGGACCGCGAGGTCGTGCGACAGGAGGGTCTGCCCGTCGCCGGTCTCGGGCACGAGGCGCAGGGCGCAGCGCGCGAACCCGACCGGGTTGCGGTACTGGTAGGAGGTGAGGTGGCGCAGGTGGTAGATCACGCGAGGGTCGTCAGGGTCTCGGGCCGGGCGGCGTCCGGCCCCCCGGGGAAGTAGCGGGCCGCCACCGCCTCGGCCACCGCCCACAGGCGCATCTCCCAGGCCTCCACCGCCTCCGGGGACAGGGCGCCCGCCTCCGCGCCGGCGATCTCGCCCGAGAGGCCGAGGAGCAGCCGCACCTGCGGCTCCGGGACGCCGTCCTGGCGCAGGGCCGGCAGGCGGTCGAGGTGCCGGGCGAGGCGCTCGACCTGGAAGGCGACGGAGCGCGGGTTGAAGGGGTCGAGCAGCACCATGTCGCGCACCGGCGCGAGGGCGACCCCGAGGATGTAGCGGGCGCCGTAGGAGATGCGGGAATCGACGAGGTCGAGCAGGACGCCGAGGTCGTCGGTGCTCGCCGCCGCGCCCCCGAACACCTTGGCGAAGCGGCAGGTGTTGATCGCCCGCTCGATCCGCCGGCCCATGTCCACGAAGGCGAAGCCGCCGGCCCGGTTCATGTTCTCCTGCGCCAGGCCCGACAGGGCGGCGGCGAGGCTCAGGGCCCGCTCGGCCTGGTCGAGGAGCGCCGCCTCGGAATCCGGGCTCGCGCCCGGGGCCTCGAGGGCCGACAGGAGGGCGCTCAGCGCCCGCCAGGTCTCGTTCGAGAGCCGTTCGCGCAGGAAGGCCGCGTTGCGCCGGGCCGCGAGCCCGTGGGCCCGGGCCGAGCCCCACTGCGCGGCGTCCGAGAGCGCGGAGGCGGCGAGGTGCGCCGCGCTCCCCTCCCGCGAGGGCACGGCGCCCCAGGCGTGCAGGATGGCGCGCAGGCGGGCCGAGGTGCCCCGGTCCTCCTCCGCCACCGAGATCGCGCCGGCGCCGTTGAGCAGGCAGGCGGTCAGGCGGATCATCGCCTCCGCCCGCTCCAGGTGGCGGCCGAACCAGAACAGGTTGTCGGCGGCCCGGCTCGGCAGGAGGCCCGGCACGCGGCGCACCGCGACCGCGTCGCCCCGCGGCAGCAGGGTGGCGGCGGGCTCGACGGGGCCGCGCGCCAGGACCCAGACGTCGGCGGCCCGGACCCCTGCGCCCATCGCCACCGGCCGCACGTCGGGGGTCTCCGAGATGCGGCAGAAGCCCCCCGGCATCACGTGCCAGCCCGCCGGCGTCGCGGCCGCGAAGACCCGCAGCACGAAGGGCCGCGCCACCAGCCGGGCGCCGTCCCAGACCGGCGCGGTGGAGAGCCGGACGGGCTCGTGCGCCACGAAGTCGCCGGGCCGGTCGCGCAGGGCGGCGAGGAGGCGCCCGGTCTCGGCCTCGCCCCGGGCCTCGCCGAAGGCCCGGCTGGTGAAGGCGCCCTGCGCCGGGGCCGCGGCCGGCCGCAGGGCCAGCCCGTCGATGCGCGCGAGCGCCTCCGCGGCCTGGGCGGGGTCGCCGCACCACCAGGTCCGCAGGCCCGGCAGGCGCAGGGGCTCGCCGAGGAGCCGCCGGCACAGGGCCGGCAGGTAGGCGGCGAGCCAGCCGCTCTCCACGAGGCCGGCGCCCGGCATGTTGCCCATCGCGACGGCGCCGGCCCGCAGGGCCTCGACGAGACCCGGCACCCCGAGGCGGGAGGCGGGATTGAGCTCGAGGGGGTCGACGAAGTCGCCGTCGACCCGGCGCCAGAGCACGTCGGCGCGCTTCAGCCCGGCGACGGTGCGGATCGAGACCCGGCCGTCCCGCACCAGGAGGTCGTCGCCCTCCACCATGGCGAGGCCGAGGTAGCGGGCGAGCACCGCCTGCTCGACGTAGGTGTCGCTGTAGGGGCCGGAGGTCAGGAGGCCGATGCGGGGCTCGACCCGCTCGGCCGCCGCCGCGAGGCCGTCGCGGAAGCTCTGGAAGAACGGCGCCAGGCGCTCGACCGCCATGGCCCCGTAGACCTCCGGCAGGGCGCGGGCGAGCACCATGCGGTTCTCGAGCGCGTAGCCCGTGCCGGAGGGGGCCTGGGTGCGGTCCGCCAGCACCCGCCAGGCGCCGTCCGGCCCGCGGGCGAGGTCCGCGGCGTAGAGGTGGAGGTGGCGCCCGCCGGGCGGCGCGACCCCGGCGAGGGGCCGCAGGAACTCGGGATCGCCCGCCACCGCGGCGGCGGGCAGGAGCCCGTCCGCGGCGAGCCGGCCCTCGCCGTAGAGGTCGGCCAGCACCGCCTCGAGGAGCCGGGCGCGCTGCGCCACCCCGGCGGCGATCGCCTCCCACTCCGCGCCCTCGATCAGGAGCGGCAGGACGCCGAGGGGCCAGTCGCGCTCGGCCGCCTCGCCGTAGACCCGGTAGGCGATGCCGGTGTTGTGGATGTGCCGGTCCGCCGAGGCGAAGCGGGCGGCGATCTCCTGGTCCGGCAGGGCCGCGAGGTGGCCGAGGAAGCCCGCCCAGGCCGGCCGCAGGGCGCCGTCCGGCCCGGTCAGCTCGTCGGGCAGCCCCGGCAGGCGCGCGTAGCCGTCGCACCAGCGCCGCACGCGCGCGGCGGCGGCC
>NZ_QOWC01000161.1 GCF_003574465.1 Methylobacterium crusticola | reverse complement strand
GCCGGCCGCCTGCCCCGGGCCGGCCGCGTCGGCCGGGCCGGCCTCGGGCTCCGGCCGGAGGGACAGGCGCTCGGGCCGCAGGGCGAGGAGCGCCGCGTCCCCCGCCGCCCCGGCCCCGTGATGGTCGTGGCCGCTGAGGGCGCCGAGGGGCGTGTCGAGGCGGCGCAGGCTCCCGGCGCCGCCCTCCCCGAGCCGGCCCTCGATCAGGTTCACGTCGCCGAGGAGCCCGGCGACGTAGCGGCCGGCGGGGCGCTCGTAGAGGGCCTGGGCCGGCCCGACCTGGACCAGCCGGCCGCGCTCCATCACGCCGATGCGGTCGGCGAGCGTCATCGCCTCGGCGGGGTCGTGGGTGACGACCACGAAGGTGGTGGCGAGCCGGCGCTGCAGGGCCCGCAGCTCGCCCTGCGTCGCCTCGCGCAGGGACCGGTCGAGGGCGCCGAGCGGCTCGTCGAGGAGCAGCACCCGGGGCCGCCTGGCCAGGGCCCGCGCCAGCGCCACGCGCTGGCGCTGGCCGCCGGAGAGCCGGTCGGGCCGGCGGGCCTCCAGCCCGTCGAGCTGCACGAGGCGCACGAGCTCGGCGACGCGGGCCGCGACGGCGGCGCGGGGCATGCCCTCCCGGCGCAGCCCGTAGGCGATGTTCCCGGCGACGTCCATGTGCGGGAACAGGGCGTAGGACTGGAACATCATGTTGACGGGCCGCCGGTGCGGCGGCGTCCCGGCGAGGTCCCGCCCGTCGAGGAGGATGCGCCCCCGGCTCGGGTCCTCGAAGCCGGCGAGCAGCCGCAGCAGCGTGGACTTGCCGCAGCCGGAGGGCCCGAGCAGGCAGAAGAACTCGCCCGCCGGCAGGTCGAGCGTCACGTCGTCGACCGCGACGTGCGCGCCGAAGCGCTTCGTCACCCCGTCGAACCGGAGGCGGCCGGAGGAGGAGGGCGGTTCGGCGGGAGCGGCTTGCGTCGTCACGTCGTCCGGGCGGCCGCGCGCGGCGGGCAGTGGAGGGAGCCCCACATACGGGGCAAGGGCGCCGGCGCGTCAAGCCTCGGGCGCCGGGCCGGCGGCCCGGGCCGCGTCCCGGCGCCGCCCCGGGACGAAGGTCGGGTGGCCGTGCGGCTTGTGTGCGCTGCGGCGCAGGACGTATTCCGGTCGGGACACGCGCGGCCTCCCGCCCGCCGCATCGCTCGATCCGGGCGGGCCGCGCATCTCCTCCCGAGACGTGTCGCAGACTCGGCGTCTCTCTCCGGCCAGGAGAGAGACGCTCCTCGTCTCGACGCCCCGGCCCCGGGGGCCCGGCTCCCGGGCCGGCGCGTCAGTGCGCGCCCGCTCCCCCTCCTCCCGGCCGCGGCCGGCGGATCAGCGGCGTGGCGCAGGCCATCGCCGCGAACAGCACGGTGAGCAGCAGGAACACGTCCGCGAAGCTCATCAGCAGCCCCTGCATCCGCACGGTGTTCATCATCGCCTTGAGGGCCATGGCGTCCGGGTTGCCGGCAAGCCCCGAGAAGCCGCGGGTCAGGGCGTCGAGGCGCTCCAGCACCATCGGGTTGGTCCAGGTGAAGCGCTCGTGCAGGCGGGCGAGGTGCAGGTCCCAGCGGTCGTTCAGCGCGGTGTTGATGAGCGCGAGCCCGACCGCGCCGCCGAGGTTGCGCGTGAGATTGTAGAGGCCCGAGGCGTTCTTCATCCGGGCCGGCGGCAGGGTGCCGAGGGCGATGTTGTTGATCGGGATCATGCACAGCATCAGCGAGCAGCCGCGCAGGACCTGGGGCAGCAGCAGCTCGGCGAAGTCCCAGTCCCTGGTGATGCCGGTGACGATCCAGGTGCCGGCCGCGAAGCCCGCGAACCCGAGCGCCATCAGGATGCGCGGGTCGACCCTGCCCGAGAGGCGCCCGGCGATCGGCGCGGTGGCGAACATGCACAGCCCCGAGACGAACATCGTCTCGCCGATCTGGAGGGCCGAGTAGCCCCGCACCCGCCCGAGATAGACCGGGTAGAGGTAGGTCAGGCCGTAGAGGCCGATGCCCATGACGAAGCTGAACAGGCAGCCGCCCGCGAAGTTGCGGTCCGAGAAGGCGCGCAGGTCGACGATCGGCTGCGCGGCCGTGAAGGCGCGCCAGAAGAACCCGGCCCCCGCGGCGACGCAGACGATCCCGGCGAGGAAGATCGCCTCCTCCTGGAACCAGTCGTGCGTCGGCCCCTCCTCCAGCACGTACTCGAGGCAGCCGAGGAACGCCCCCATCAGGACGAGGCCGGCCCAGTCGAAGCGCTTGAGCAGGTCGAGGTTCGGCTTGTCGAAATCGACCAGGAGGTAGGTCGAGACCGTGACGAAGAGGCCCGGCACGATGTTGACGAGGAACAGCCAGTGCCAGTTGAACAGGTCGGTGAGGTAGCCGCCGACCGTCGGGCCGATGGTCGGGGCGAGGGTCGCCACGAGGCCGATCATCGGGGACACGATGGAGCGCTTGGACGGCGGGAAGATCGTGAAGGCCGAGGCGAACACCGTCGGGATCATGCCGCCGCCGATGAAGCCCTGCGCGGCGCGCCAGAGGATCATCTCGCCGATCGTCGACGAGGCGGCGCACATCAGGCTCATCAGCGTGAAGCCGCCGGCCGAGATCACGAACATCCAGCGGGTCGAGAGCACCCGCGACAGCGTGCCCGACAGCGGGATCGAGATCACCTCGGCGATGAGGTAGCTCGTCTGCACCCACGGGATCTCGTCGGCCGAGGCCGAGAGGCCGGCCTGGATCTCCGCCAGGGACGCCGAGACGATCTGGATGTCCAGGATCGCCATGAACATCCCGAACACCATGCAGACGAACGCCACCATGCGGCGGCGGTCGAGCGGCGGGTCGGCGGGGGCGGCGGTGGCGGCGGTGGCGGCCATGACGGAGCTGTCCTCAGGAGCGTCCGACGGACCGGCAACGGCACGTCGCGGGGAGATGCGGGGGGAACCGAACGGCCTCGGCCGGACCCGCCGTGCGGGCGACGCCCCTTGGGGGCCGCGGCGAACCGGCGCCCCCGTCGTCGGGCACCGCCCTGGAGCAGCATCCGATCACGCTGCGATCGGCCGCTGCTCCATGTTTTCGAGTCTGCCGCATTGTCTGCGGCGAACCGGTGTCCACTTCGCCGGAAAATGCTCTAGCGGCGGCCGGCGGTGCGGACCGCCGGGGCGCCCTCCGAGACCGCCGGGAGCGGCGCGATCGGGGCCGGCGGCTGGTCGTCCCTGAGGCCGCGGGTGTCGACCCGCACCACCACCGAGAGGCCGGGGCGCAGCAGGCCCTCGCGGGCGACCGCCTCGGGCACCCGCACCCGCACCGGCAGGCGCTGCACGATCTTCGTGAAGTTGCCGGTGGCGTTGTCGGGCGGCAGCAGGCTGAACACCGAGCCGGAGGCCGGCGACAGGCTCTCGACGGTGCCCTGGATGTCGCGGTCGGGCCAGGCGTCGACCCGGATGTGGACCGGCTGGCCGACGCGGACCCGGGCGAGCTGGGTCTCCTTGAAGTTCGCGTCGACCCGGGCGCTCTGGAGCGGCACCAGGGCGGCGATGCGCGAGCCCGGCGCCACGTAGGCCCCGGCCTCCACCGCCTTGTTGCCGATCACGCCGTCGAAGGGCGCGCGCAGGACCGTGAAGCTGAGGTCGCGCCGGGCCCGGTCGGCCGCGGTCTTGAGCTCGGCCGCGAGGTTCTCGGCCTCCCGGCCCTGCGCCTCCAGCACCGCCACGTTGGCCTGGAGCGCGGTCAGGTTGGCCTCCGCGCCCTTGACGGTGGCGTCCTGGCGGTCGCGGTCGGCCCGCGCCTGCTCGAGGCGCGAGCGGGCCGCGAACTCGGACTGGGCGAGCTGCATCTGGCGCTGGTAGTCGGCCGCCGCCCGGACCTGGTCGGCCTTGGCGGCCTCGATCTGCGCCCCGCCCTGGAGCACCTGGGCGCGGGCGGCCTCGACCTGCCGGCCGATGCGCACGATCGTGCTCCGCTGCGTCGCCAGCTTGTCCTCGGCGGCCTGGAGGGCGAGGCGGTAATCGCCGTCCTCGATGCGGGCGATGACGTCGCCGGCCCGGACCGCCTGCCCGTTCACCACCGGCACCGCGTCGAGGTAGCCCGAGACCTTGGCGGCGAGCGTCGAGATGTCGGCCTGCACGTAGGCGTCGTCGGTCGCGACGAAGAAGCGCCCGACCTTGTACCAGTCGGCGCCCTCAAAGGCCCCGAACGCCGCGGCGCCGAGGAGCAGCGTCGCGACGACGAGCCGGCGCAGGACCCGCCGGCGCGCCGGCGGGGCGGCCTCGGCCGGGCTTCGGGCGGCCGCCGGAGCCGCCACCGGAGCCGCTGCGGCCGCCGCCGGAGCCGCCGGGCGGCCCTGCGCGTAGTCTTCGCGAAACGCCATGGTGCTGATCGCCATCCCCGAGGCCGCCCGCCGGGCCCGCCCGCAGCGCGGGCCCGCTCGCGCCGATTGACGCCGGGCCGGACGCTCGCGATACTACGTTGACCGAACGGTTCGGTCAACGCGCTTGAACGGGGGTCCGGACCGCCCCTCGGTTGACCGCCGGGCCGGTTCCCCGACACAATGGTGCCTCGATGACGAGCGATGCCCCCCTGGATGCCGCCCCGGCGGTCGACACCGACAAGCGCCGCCAGATCCTGGACGGGGCCCGGGAGGTCTTCCTCGCCAGCGGCTTCGACGGGGCCAGCATGGGGGCGATCGCCAAGGCGGCCGGCGTCTCCAAGGGCACGCTCTACGTCTACTTCGACAGCAAGGAGGCCCTGTTCGAGGCGCTGACGCTCGAGGAGAAGCGGACGCTCGCCGAGAACCTGTTCCGCCTCGACCGCGACGACCCGGACGTGGCGGCGGTGCTGCGCCGGCTCGGCTCGAGCCTGATCGACGCCATGGCGCGCCCCGACCACGTCGCCTCGGTCCGCATGGTGATCGGCGCCTCCGAGAAGTTCCCGCGCTTCGGGCGGGCCTTCTACGAGGCCGGGCCGGTGCAGGGCCGCTCGCGGCTGCGGGCCTACCTCGACGCCCAGGTGGCGGCCGGGCGCCTGCGCCCGATGGACACCGACCTCGCGGCGCGCTTCTTCCTCGACCTCTGCGCCGCCACCACCATGCGCCGCCTGCTCTTCGCGGTCGGCGCCCCGCCGACGGAGGCCGAGAAGGCGTACTGGGTCGGCGAGGCGGTGCGGGTGTTCCTGGCCGGCTACGGGCCGGACTGAGCGCCGGCGCGAGGGGCCCCCTCAGGCGTCCTCGCGCAGCGCCTCCGCCACCCGGGCCTCGAGCAGGTCGGGGCGGCGCAGGACCAGGGCGCCGCGGGTGCGGTCGACGAGGCCCTCCTGGGCCATGATGGTGAACTCGCGCGTCACCTGCTCGCGGCGGCAGCCAATGCGGGCGGCGAGCACGTGGTGGTAGGGCGGCGGGCTCACGGCCCGCTCGCCGTCCGAGCCGGCCCGGGGCGAGGACAGGCGCAGGAGCTCGGCGTAGAGGCGGTGGCGCAGGTCGAGGACCGCGTGCTCCATCAGGCGGGCGTTGAGCATGCGCACGCGCTTGGCGAGCAGCCGCAGGAGCCGGTCGGCGATCGGCGGGGCCGCGAACACGATCTGGCGGAAGACGCCGGCCGGCACCACGCAGAGCTCGCCGCGGGTGAGCGCCGTGACGTTGGCCGAGCGGCTCACCCCGTCGATGGCGGCGAGCTCCCCGAAGAACTCCCCGCCCCGCATCTCGCCGAGGATCACCTCCTTGCCCGACTGCGTCCGGTTGAGGATGCGGACCTCGCCGGCGGCGAGCAAGTACACGTCCGTCGAGGCATCGTCGAAGTCGACCAGGATCTCGTTCGCCTCGAAGCGGCGCCAGATGCAGCGCGACTCGAACGGGGTCAGGTCGATGCCCGCTTCCTTGAAGAACGGAAAGACTCCGAGCCGTCCCATGGTGATCCCCGCACCCGCACGCCTGTTTCGTTCTTGCCACGACGCGGTCCTGCTTGCCAGGGTTCGCGGCCACGTCCCACGGGATTGGTCGCCCGCGGGACGGCTTTTTCGCGGAGCCGGCGCCCCGCTCAGGCCTTGACGATGGTCGGCCCGGCGTGGCCGCGGCGGGCCATGACGTTGCGGGTGTCGACCACCAGGGGGGCGTGGGCCGCCACCATGCCGTAATCGACGCCGTCGTGGTCGGTGGCGATCAGCACCGCGTCGACGCCCGCCAGGAGCGCGGGCGAGAGGGCCTGGGAGCGGCGCCCCGCCAGCTCCGGGTGCTCGCGGGTCGGCGGCAGCACCGGCACCAGGGGGTCGTGGTAGAGGGCGCGCGCCCCCCGGGCCTCGATCAGCCGGATCAGCTTCAGGGACGGGCTCTCCCGGGTGTCCTCGACGTTGCGCTTGTAGGCGAGGCCCAGCACCAGCACCCGGGCGCCCGAGAAGGCGCGCCCGGTGCGGTCGACGGCGGCGGCCAGGCGCTCGACCACGTGGTAGGGCATCCGGGTGTTGACCTCGCCCGCGAGCTCGACGAAGCGGGCCGGCACGTCGAACTCCCGCGCCTTCCAGGCGAGGTAGAACGGGTCGATCGGGATGCAGTGGCCCCCGAGCCCCGGCCCGGGCTGGAACGCCATGAAGCCGAAGGGCTTGGTGGCGGCCGCCGCGATCACCTCCCAGACGTCGATGCCCATGGCGTCGTAGACGAGCTTCAGCTCGTTCACGAGGGCGATGTTGACGGCGCGGAAGACGTTCTCGGTGAGCTTCACGGCCTCGGCGGCCGCCGCCGAGGAGACCGGCACGGTCGCGACCGTGAGCGCCCCGTAGAGGGCCTCCGCGAGGCGCCGGGACGCGGGGTCGTCGGCCCCTACCACCTTGGGGATCTGGGCGGTGCCGAACTCGGGGTTGCCCGGGTCCTCGCGCTCGGGGGAGTAGGCCAGGAAGACGTCCTGCCCGACCCGCAGGCCCCCGGCCTCCAGGAGCGGCCGCATCACCTCCGCGGTGGTGCCCGGGTAGGTGGTGGATTCGAGCACGACGAGCTGCCCGGGCCGCAGGGCGGCGGCGATCGCCCGGGCGGTGGCCTCGACGTAGGTGAGGTCGGGCTCGCGGTGGCGCGTCAGCGGCGTCGGCACGCAGATCAGCACCGCGTCGGGCTCGGAGAGCCGCGCGAGGTCCGCGGTCGCCGCGAAGGCGCCCGCGGCCCGCGCCCGCGCCAGCGCCTCGCCCGGGATGTGGTGGAAGGCCCCCTCGCCCCGGTTGAGGGCCTCGACGCGGCCGAGGTCGACGTCGAAGCCGAGCACCGGGAAGCCGGCCCGCACGGCCGCGAGCGCCAGGGGCAGCCCGACGTAGCCGAGGCCGACGATGCCGATCTGCGCCCGGCGCTCGCGCAGGCGCGCCGCGAGGGTCTCGGCAGGGGTGGCCATTGCTGTCCTCGTCTCGACGACCATGCCGTCCGCTTAACGGGGCATGGCGGGGTCGCTGTCAATCCGGCCGGGCCCCGGCGCTCCGCGCGCGCCGCCGGTTCCGTCCCGGCGGTGGCGGGCCGGGGGCGGGCGCCCCGCGCGCCGGGGGTCGGCCCCGCCCTCCCCTTGCCTCCCGGCCTCCCCGCCCCCACAACGCCGCCATGCTCCGCGTGAACGACCTCACCTACCGGATCGGCGACCGCCTGATCCTCGACCATGCCGGCTTCGCGATCCCCGAGGGGGCCCGGGTCGGCCTCGTCGGCCGCAACGGCGCCGGCAAGACCACCCTGTTCCGCATCATCCAGGGCGAGATCCCGAGCGAGGGCGGCGCGATCGGCCTGCCGAAGGGCACGCGCATCGGCGGCGTCGCCCAGGAGGCGCCGGCCGGCCCCGAGACCCTGCACGCCGTGGTGCTCGCCGCCGACACCGAGCGCCGCCGCCTGATGGCCGAGGCCGAGACCGCCGGGGGCCTGCGCCGGGCCGAGATCGAGACCCGCCTCGTCGACATCGAGGCCCACTCGGCGCCCGCCCGGGCCGCCGCGATCCTGCACGGGCTCGGCTTCGACGCGCAGGCGCAGGGCCGCCCCTGCGCGGACTTCTCGGGTGGCTGGCGCATGCGGGTGGCCCTCGCCGCCGTGCTGTTCTCCGAGCCCGACCTCCTGCTCCTCGACGAGCCGACCAACTACCTCGACATCGAGGGCACGCTCTGGCTCTACGACTACCTCGAGCGCTACCCCCGCACGGCGATGATCATCAGCCACGACCGGGACCTCCTCGACACGAGCGTCGACCACATCCTCCACCTCGACCGCGGCCGCCTCGGCCTCTACCGCGGCGGCTACACCGCCTTCGCCCGCCAGCTCGCCGAGAAGCGCACGCTCCAGGCCAAGGCCCGGGTCAAGCAGGAGGCCGAGCGCGCCCACCTCCAGAGCTTCATCGACCGCTTCAAGGCCAAGGCCACCAAGGCCCGGCAGGCCCAGTCGCGCATGAAGCGGCTCGCCAAGATGGAGCCGATCGCGGCGCTCATCGAGGACGACGTGCCGGTGATCCACCTGCCGAGCCCGGAGCGCCCGCTCTCGCCCCCGCTCGTCGCCATGGAGCGGGTCGCGGCGGGCTATCCCGGCCGCACGGTGCTGTCGGGCCTCAACCTGTCCCTCGCCCCCGACGACCGGGTCGCCCTGCTCGGCGCCAACGGCAACGGCAAGTCGACCTTCTGCAAGCTCATCGGCGGGCGGCTCGATCCCCTCTCGGGCGAGATGAAGCGCTGGGGCAAGATGAACGTCGCCTACTTCGCCCAGCACCAGCTCGACGAGCTCAGGGCCGCCGAGAGCGCCGTCGCGCACGTGCGCGACCTGATGCCGGAGGCCCCCGAGGCGAAGGTGCGGGCCGCCGCCGCCCGCCTCGGCTTCCCGGGCCACAAGGCCGACACGCCGGTCTCCCAGCTCTCCGGCGGCGAGAAGGCCCGCCTGCTGATGGGGCTCGCCGCCTTCGCGGGGCCCCACCTCCTGATCCTCGACGAGCCGACGAACCACCTCGACATCGAGAGCCGGCAGGCCCTGGTCGAGGCGATCAACGACTACGAGGGCGCGGTGATCCTGGTCTCCCACGACCGCTTCCTGGTCGAGGCCTGCGCCGACCGGCTCTGGCTGGTCTCGCAGGGCACCGTGCGGCCCTTCGACGGCGACATGGACGATTACCGCCGCCTCGTCCTGTCCGGCCCCGAGCCGGACGCGGCCCGCGAGAGCGAGCCGGCCGGCGGCGCCAGGGCCGTCGAGCGCCGCCAGAACGCCGGGCGCCGGGCCGCGCTCGCCCCCCTGCGCCGCCGGCTCGAGGGGATCGAGGCCCGCATGGCCAAGCTCTCGGGCGCCATCGCCAAGATCGACGCGGCCCTCGCGGACGGCCAGGCCTTCCGCACCGACCCCGCCAAGGCGGGCGAGCTCGCCCGCATGCGGGCCGAGGCCGCGGCGGCGCTGAGCGGGGCCGAGGAGGAGTGGCTGGCGCTCAGCGGGGAGATGGAGGCCGCGGAGGGGTGAGGCCCTCGCGCCCAAGCGGCACCGGACGGGCGCCCGAAATGGGCGGCCCCCAGGCCCCCCGGGCCCACCCGCCCGCGCGCGGAGCCGTCGTGCGCGAAAAAGTCCTTTGACGCGTCGCGGGGTTTCGGCGGAGAACCCCCGGGCATTCTCTCTGGCACCCGCCCGGGGGCGGGGCCCGCGCCGCGCGGACCGGCTCCCGGCGGGCCGGTCCACCCGGACGGCGCGGCCCCATGACCTCCCCCTCCTTCGTCCTCACCCTGTCCTGCACCAACGTCCCGGGGATCGTGGCCGGCGTGTCGGCCTACCTGTTCGAGGCCGGCTGCAACATCCTCGACGCGCAGCAGTTCGACGACGTCGAGACCGGCCGCTTCTTCATGCGGATCGTCCTCAACCCGGTCGGGGCGCCAGTCGCCGCGGACGCGCTCGCGGCGGGCTTCGCGCCGGTGGCGCGGCGCTTCGGCATGGCATGGACCCTGCGCGACCGGGCCGAGCGCCGCCGCGTCATGCTGCTCGCCTCCCGGTTCGACCACTGCCTCAACGACCTCCTGTACCGCTGGCGCATCGGCGAACTGCCCATGGAGGTCTGCGCCGTCGTCTCGAACTACCCCCGCGAGACCTACGGCCACACCGATTTCGGCACGCTCCCGGTCCACCACCTGCCCGTCACGCCGGAGACCAAGCCCGCCCAGGAGGCCGCGCTCTGGCGGCTGGTCCAGGACACCGGCGCCGAGCTCGTGGTGCTCGCCCGCTACATGCAGATCCTCTCGGACGACCTCGCGGGCCGGCTCGCGGGGCGCTGCATCAACATCCACCACTCGTTCCTGCCGGGCTTCAAGGGCGCCAGGCCCTACCACCAGGCGCATGCCCGCGGCGTGAAGCTCATCGGCGCCACCTCGCACCTCGTCACGGGCGACCTCGACGAGGGGCCGATCATCGAGCAGGACGTCGAGCGCATCTCGCACCGCGACACCCCCGAGGACCTCGTCCGCAAGGGCCGCGACATCGAGCGCCGGGTGCTGGCCCGGGCCGTCCGCTACGTGCTGGAGGACCGGGTGATCCCCAACGGGCGCAAGACCGTGGTGTTCACGGATTGAGGCCGCGGTGCGTTCCGGATCGCGGCCGCGGCACGTCTCGGATCGGCCGCGGCGCGTTCCCGGATCGGCCGCGGCGCGTTCCCGGATCGGCCGCGGCGCGTTCCCGGATCGGCCGCGGCGCGTTCGCAGATCGGTCGCGGCGCTTGGCGCGCCCCGGGCGGCCGGGTTAAGGCGGGCGCGACCGGGCGGCGCGCCGCCCCATCCCAGCCGGAGCCCCGCATGTCCGACCTGACCCTCGAGGCCGCCAACACCATCGTGGCGGCCGCCCTCAAGACCGGCCGCGGCCTGGGCCTGAAGCCGCTCGCGGTGCTGGTCTACGACGCGCGCGGGGCCCTCAAGGCGGCCGGCGTCGAGGACGGCACCAGCCTCAGGCGGGCCGAGATCGCCGGGGCCAAGGCCAACGGCGCCCTGGCGTTGGGCCTCGGCTCGCGGGCCATCGCCAAGCGGGCCGAGGACCAGGCCTACTTCGTCGCCGCCGTGACCCACGTCGCCGGGCCCGCGGGCCTCGTGCCGGTGCCGGGCGGCGTGCTGATCCGGCGCGACGGCCGGCTCCTCGGCGCGGTCGGCATCTCGGGCGACACCTCCGACAACGACGAGGCGGCGGCGGTCGCCGGCATCGAGGCCGCCGGATTCCAGGCCGATCCCGGCGCCTGAGCGCGGATGCGCCGCCGCGACCTCCTCGCCGGCCTCGGCGCCGGCGCCCTGGCGCGGGCCACCGGGCCCGTGCGGGCCGCCGGGCCCGCCCGGGCCGCCGGGCCCGCCCGGGCGGGCGGCGCGTCCGTCTACCGCCGGGGCAACGGCGCCGACCCCGAGACCCTCGATCCCCACAAGACCTCGACGGTCGCCGAGGCCACCATCCTGCTCGACCTCTACGAGGGGCTCACCGCCTACGACGGCGGCGGCGACCTCGTGCCGGGCGTGGCCGAGGGCTGGACCACCTCCGCCGACGGCCTGACCTGGACCTTCACCCTGCGCCCCGACGGGCGCTGGTCGAACGGCGACCCCGTCGTGGCCGACGACGTCCTGTTCGGCTTCCGGCGCATGCTCGACCCGGCGACGGGCGCGAAGTACGCGAGCGTCCTGGCGCCGATCCGCCACGCCGAGGCGGTCAACCGCGGCGCCATGCCGCCGGAGGCCGTGGGCGTCGCGGCGCCGGACCCGCGCACCGTGGTGATCGCGCTCGAGCAGCCGACGCCCTACTTCCTCGAGCTGATGACCCACCAGGCGAGCACGCCGGTGCACCGGCCCTCGCTCGCGCGCCACGGCGACGCCTTCAGCCGCCCGGGCAACCTCGTCTCGAACGGCGCCTACGTGCTGCGGGACTTCTCCCCCAACGACCGCATCACGGCCCTGCGCAACCCGCACTACCGCGCGGCCGACGCGGTGAGCATCGCGCAGGTCGAGTACATCCCGACCCCCGACCTCGCCGCGGCGGTCCGGCGCTACGCGGCCGGCGAGATCGATTCCCTCGACGACCTGCCGGCCGACCAGGTCCGCTCCCTCAGGAGCCGCTTCGGCGACCAGGTGGTGCTCAACCCCGCCCTCGGCGTGCTCGCCCTGATGGTCAACGTCCGCAAGGCGCCCCTGGACGACGCCCGGGTGCGGCGCGCCCTGTCGCTCGCCCTCGACCGGGAGTTCCTGGCCGAGGTGGTCTGGGGCGAGACGATGCTGCCGGCCTACTCCTTCACGCCGGCCGGGCTCGACAACGCCCTGCCGCCCCCCGAGATGCCGGGCCGGGACCGCTCGCCGCTGGAGCGCGAGGACGAAGCGGTGGCGCTCCTGCGCGAGGCCGGCTACGGGCCGGGCGGCCGGGCCCTCGCGGTCGAGGTCCGCTACAACACCACCGACAACAACCGGAACACCATGGTGGCGGTCGCCGACATGTGGCGGCCGCTCAACGTGACGACCTCCTTCGTCAACACCGACGCCAAGACCCACTTCGCGTACCTGCGCGACGGCGGCCCCTTCGACCTCGCCCGGATGAGCTGGATCGCCGACTACGCCGACCCGCAGAACTTCCTGTTCCTGGTCGAGAGCCAGAACGACGGCTTCAATTCCGGCCGCTACGCCAGTCCCGCCTACGACGCGCTGATGCGCGAGGCCGCCCGCGAGACCGACCTGCCGCGGCGCGCCGGGATCCTGCACCGGGCCGAACGGCTCTTCCTCGACGACCTGCCCTGGATCCCCCTGCTGCACTACCGGCACAAGCACCTCGTCTCGCCGCGCCTGCGGGGCTTCCGGCCGAACCTGCGCGGCGTCTCGCCGACCCGCTGGCTGTCCCTGGCGCCGTGAGGCCGGCGCCGCGGCGGGGCGGCCCCGGCCCGACGCGGGGGCGGCCGGGGCGAGGCCGCGCGCGCCGGCCGCGCCCGGTCGGCCCGGGCGGACCGGCCGCCTGTCCAAAACGGCCGCGATCGCCTATCGTCCGGGCCGCGGATCGCCGCGGGGAACCGCCCCTCCCCGGGGCCCCCGTGCTCCGGGAGACCGTCGCCGCCCCATGATGCCAAGGCCGTGATCCCGTTCGTGCTGCGCCGCCTGGCGCAGGGCGTCCCGACGCTCCTCGTCGTCGTCACCCTGTCGTTCTTCCTGGTGCGGCTCGCGCCCGGCGGGCCCTTCGACCTGGAGCGCCCGCTCGCGCCGGCCGCCATGGAGAACCTGCGGCGCGTCTACGGCCTCGACCAGCCGCTCCTCGTCCAGTTCGGGCGCTACCTCGCGGCGCTCGCCCGCGGCGATCTCGGCCCCTCCTTCTCGGTGCGCGACCTCTCGGTGGCGGAGCTCCTCGCCCGCGGCCTCCCGGTCTCGGCGACGCTGGGCGCCCTCGCCCTCGGGCTCGCCCTCGCCCTCGGGGTGAGCCTGGGGGGCCTCGCGGCCTGGCGGCGGGGCTCGGCCCTCGACCACGCCGTGACGGCGCTCGGGACCCTCGGCCTCACCGTGCCGGGCTTCGTGGTGGCGCCGCTGCTCCAGATCGCCTTCGGCCTCACCCTGCGCTGGCTGCCGGTGGGCGGCTGGGAGGACGGCGCGCCCCGCAACCTCGTCCTGCCGGTGGCGACGCTCGCCCTGCCGCAGGTCGCGGTGATCGCCCGCCTGACCCGGGCCGGGCTCGTCGAGGCGGCGGGCCGGCCCCACCTGCGCACGCTGCGATCCCTCGGGCTGGCGCCCCGCACGCTCGCGCTCCACGCCCTGCGGGGGGCGGCGCTGCCGGTCGTCGCCTACCTGGGGCCGGCCGCGGCGGGCCTCCTCACCGGCTCGGTGGTGGTCGAGACGGTGTTCGGCCTGCCCGGGGTCGGGCGCTACTTCGTCGACGGGGCGCTCAACCGCGACTACACGCTGGTGATGGGCACCGTGGTGCTGATCGGGGTGTTCGTCCTCGTCTTCAACCTGCTCACCGACCTCGCCTACGCCCTGGTGGACCCGCGGGTGCGGGACCAGGGATGAGCGCGCGGGACCTCGACGACGGCGCCTCCCTGGCGCTGCGGGTGCGCCGGCGCCTCCTCGGCGACCGGCTGGCCGGCGCGAGCCTCGCGGTGCTCCTCGGGGTGGCGCTCGCCTGCCTCGTCGGGCCCCTCCTCACCGGGCACCCCTACGACCGGATCTACTACGACTACCCCCGGACCCCGCCCTCCCTCGCCCTCTACCCGCGCCCCGGGACCGTGGAGCCGGCGCTCGCGCGCCTCGCCTTCCGAATGCGGGTGCGGGCCGAGGACGTGGCGGTCGGGCCCGACGCCGTGCGCCTGACGCTCGCCGCCGACGGGCCCGTGGACGCCCGGGTGCTGACCTACTTCGCCCGCTCCGACCTGTTCGGCGCCGCCCGGGTACTCGCGCGCTCCGGGGACGGGACGCGCCTGACCGTCGAGGCCCCCTTGCGCCGCACGCGCTTCCTCGCCGGCACCGACGGGCTCGGGCGCGACCTCCTCACGCGCACGCTCGCGGGGGGCCGCGTCTCGCTGGCGCTCGGGCTCATGGCCACCGCCGTGGCCCTCGGCATCGGGGTCGCCTACGGGGCGGCCGCCGGCTACCTCGGCGGCCGGGCCGACGCCGTGATGATGCGCCTCGTCGACATCCTGTACGCCCTGCCCTTCGTGTTCTTCGTCATCATGCTGGTGGTGTTCTTCGGCCGCTCGGTCGGGCTGATCTTCCTCGCGGTCGGCGCCGTGGAGTGGCTCGACATGGCCCGCATCGTCCGGGCCGAGGCGATGGCGATCCGGCGCCAGGACTACGTGCGGGCCGCGGAGGCGCTCGGCCTCACCACGGCCGCGATCCTGCGCCGGCACGTGGTGCCGAACACGCTCGGGCCGGTGGTGGCCTTCGCGGCCCTCCTGGTCCCCCGGGTGATCCTGCTCGAGAGCTTCCTGTCGTTCCTCGGCCTCGGCGTGCAGGAGCCGATGACGAGCTGGGGCGTGCTGATCGCCGACGGCGCCCGCAGCATCGAGACCTCGCCCTGGATGCTCCTCGTCCCGGCCTGCGCCCTCGTCGCCACCCTGATGGCGCTGACGCTCCTCGGCGAGGGCCTGGCGGACGCCCTCGACCCGCGGGGGCCGCGATGAGCCTCCTCGCCGTGCGGGCCCTGCGGGTGCGCTATCCCGGCCTCACGGCCCTCGACGGGCTCGACCTCGACATCGCCCGCTCCGAGACCCTGGCCCTCGTGGGCGAGTCGGGCTCCGGCAAGAGCCAGGCGGCCCTGGCCGTGATGGGCCTCCTGCCGGCGGACGCGGCGGTCTCGGGCTCCGTCCGGTTCGACGGCACGGAGCTGGTCGGGGCGCCGCGCCGCGCCCTCGACCGCGTCCGCGGCGCCCGCATCGGCATGGTGTTCCAGGAGCCGATGACGGCCCTCGACCCGCTGTTCACGGTCGGGCACCAGATCGGCCTGCCGCTCAGGGCCCATCGCGGTCTCGGCCGGCGCCAGGCGGCGGCGCGGGCGCGGGACCTCCTCGGCCTCGTGGGCCTCCGGGACGCCGCCGGGCGCCTCGGCGCCTACCCGCACGAATTGTCGGGGGGCGAGCGCCAGCGCGTGATGATCGCCATGGCGCTCGCCTGCGAGCCCGACCTCCTCGTCGCGGACGAGCCCACCACCGCCCTCGACGTCACCGTGCAGGCCCAGCTCCTCGACCTCCTGGCCGGCCTCAAGGAGCGGCTCGGGCTCGCGATGCTGTTCATCACCCACGACCTGCGCCTGGCGCGCCGCATCAGCCAGCGCACCGCGGTGCTGCGGGCCGGCCGCCTCGTCGAGGCGGGGCCGACGGACCGGCTCTTCGCCGCGCCGCGGGCGGCCGAGACCCGCGACCTCCTCGCCGCCGAGCCCGCCGGCCGCAAGAGCCCGCCGCCCGCCGGCGCCCCGACCGTGCTCGAGGCGCGGGGCGTGGGCGTCGCCTATCCGGGCCGCCGGGGCCTCCTGCGGGCCGGGCCGCCCCGCGTCGCGGTCGCGGGCATCGACGTGACCCTGCGGGCGGGCGAGACCCTCGGGGTGGTGGGGGAATCGGGGTCCGGCAAGTCGAGCCTCGGGCGGGCGCTCCTGCGCCTCGAGCCCGCGGCCCACGGCCTCGTGCGCGTCGAGGACCGCGACCTGACGCGCCTCGACCGCCGGCAGCTGCGGCCCCTGCGGCGCGGCTTCCAGCCCGTGTTCCAGGACCCGACGGGCTCGCTCTCGCCCCGGCTCACCGCCGGCGAGATCGTCGCCGAGGGGTTGCGGGTCCACGCCCCGTCCCTCGGCGCGGCGGAGCGCGACGCCCGGGCGGCCGAGGCCTTCGCGGAGGTGCGGCTCGACCCGGCCTGGCGCCACCGCTACCCCCACGCCTTCTCGGGCGGCCAGCGCCAGCGCATCGCCATCGCGCGGGCGATGATCCTGCGGCCGCGCCTCGTGATCCTCGACGAGCCGACCTCGGCCCTCGACCGCACGGTGCAGCGCGACATCGTCGCGCTCCTGCGCGAGCTCCAGGCCGCCCACGGCCTCGCCTACCTGTTCATCAGCCACGACCTCGCGGTGGTGCGGGCCCTGGCCGACGCCGTGCTGGTCCTGCGCGGCGGCCGCGCGGTGGAGCGCGGGCCGACCGCCGACGTGCTCGAGCGGCCCCGGGAGGCCTACACCCGGGCGCTGGTCGCGGCGGCGGGGCTGGGCCCGGCCTAGGAACGGGCCCCGCCCCGCCGGTGGGCGCCGCCGGGCGGCGCCTTGACGGGCGCGGGCGGGCGCGCCACGTCGCCCACGGTCGCGCGAGGCCGAGACCCCGCGGGCCCGAGACCCCGCGAGGCCGAGACCCCGCGAGCCGAGGAGACCCGAGACCCGATGCGCCCCGCCTTCGCCCTCACGCTGCTCGCCGCCCTCGCCGGGCCGGCCCTCGCCCAGCCCCGCCCCAAGGAGCCGCCGCGCCCCTCCAGGGAGGCCCCGCCGCCGCCGGACGCCGGCGCCGCGCTGCTGTTCCCGTGCCGGTCCGCGACGGAGGTCTGCTACGTCGGCGTGGTGAAGGACGGCAAGGTCGCGGTCCTGTTCACTAACGACCCGAAGGGCGAGGAGATCTCCGGCAAGCCCCTCGCGGTGGCGGGCGACGGGCTCGACCTCGCCCGGCAGGAGGGCCGCACGGTGATGCTGGTCGGCGCCTACGACCCCAAGGCCGGCCTGACCAGGGCCGAGGTGGTCGACGTCGCGAGCCCGCTCGTCGCCTTCGCCATCAAGGCGGCGGTCGGCAACACCGACGGGGGCGAGGAGCCCGCCCCCCCGCCGCCGGCGCCCCGCCGACGCTGAGCGCCGCCGCAAACCGGCCCGGGAGCGCCGCGGACCGGCCCCGGGAACGCGGCCGGGTTGATGCACTAAAATATTAATGCTTTGATGCGGCCTCCACGCGCCGCCCGGTTCGGCGGCCACGGAGCGGCGAAGCCGCCCGGCCCGTCGGGGGAGGATCGCGCGCGGGGCGGGCGGCCGGGCGGCCGGCCCGCCTCCCCGGTTCCGCTCGCGCGGGGCGGTGCGCGCGCCGCGCGCCCTCTTCAAGCGGCCGGCGGCGCGCCGGCGCGCCCGACCGGGAGACGTTTCGCCATGCCCCTGAGCCCCGAGACCCGCGCGACGCTGCGGACCGTGAGCACCGCGACCCTGGCCACCGCCCTGTTCAAGCGCGGCCTGCGCAACCAGTTCATCCAGGACGTGCGCCCCCTCAACCCGAATGCCGGGCCGATGGTCGGGGAGGCCTACACCCTGCGCTACATACCGGCGCGGGAGGACCTCAACACCCTGGCGGCGTTCCGCGATCCCGCGCACCCGCAGCGCGTCGCCGTCGACCGGTGCCCCGAGGGCGCCGTGCTGGTGATGGACAGCCGCAAGAACGCCCGGGCCGCGTCCGCCGGCGGGATCCTGGTCACCCGGCTGATGAAGCGGGGCGCGGCCGGCGTCGTCACCGACGGGGGTTTTCGCGATTCGCCCGAGATCGCGGCGCTGCCCTTCCCGGCCTACCACAGCCGCCCCTCGGCCCCGACCAACCTGACCCTGCACCAGGCCCTCGACATCAACGTGCCCATCGGCTGCGGCGACGTCGCGGTGTTTCCCGGCGACGTGGTGGTGGGCGACGGCGAGGGCGTGATCGTGATCCCGGCCGGGCTCGCCGACGAGGTCGCCCGGGAGGCCGCCGAGATGACGGTGTTCGAGGATTTCGTGCTCGAGGAGGTCAACCGGGGCCGGGGCGTGATCGGCCTCTACCCCCTGGTCGACGAGGCCGCCGCGGCCGACTTCGCGGCCTGGCGCGCCCGCACCGGGCGCTGACGGGCCCGGGGCCGCCGGCGCGCGCGGGCGGGCGCGCCCCTTCGAGGCGAGCCGGCATCCAGAGCCCGCCCGCGCGCCGGCGCGCGGCGGGAGCGCCGCCTCACAGGTGGCGCAGGCCGAGCTCCCGGATCAGCGGGATCAGCGCGTCCCGGGCCCGCACCCGGTGGGTGCGGGCGCTCGCGTGGGCGCCCGCCGGGTCGCCGGCGAGCAGGGCCGCGACGATGGCGCGGTGCTCGGCCGCCGCCCGGACGGGCCGGGGCCGCAACCGGAGGGTGAGCATCCGGGCCCGGTGGGCCTGGTCGTCGACCTGGCCGGCGATCCGCCGCAGGCGGCCGTTGCCGCAGGCCTCCACCAGCTCCCGGTGGAAGGCCGCGTCCGCCGCCGCCCAGGCGGCGAGGTCGTCGGCCGCGAGCGCCGCCTCCATGGCGTCCGTCGACGCGCCCAGGGCCGCGGCCGCGCGCCGGCGCGCGGGCTCGGGCATCCCGGCGATCAGCTCGGCCGCCATGGCCTCGACCGCGATGGTGACGTCGTAGATCTCGCGCACGTCCTCGGGTGCGAGCGCGGCGATCACCACCCCGCGCTTGGGCAGCACCCGCACCAGCCCGTCCGCCTGGAGGCGGATCAGGGCCTCGTGCACGGGCGTGCGGCTCATGCCGAGCCGGAGCGCGATCTCCTGCTCCGAGCCCTGGTAGCCCGGCGGGAAGACGTTCTCGCGGATCGCCTCCCGCAGGGCCCGATAGGCGTCGCCGACGAGCGAGGGCCGCTCCTCCGGGATCGCCCGCTCCTGTTCCAGCACCATCGCGGCCTCCTTGCATGGAAGATCCTACGCATGATGCGGGGCGTGCGCCAGCGTCTCGCGGACCGGCATGCCGACTTCCATGGAAGATCACCCGGCAGCGGGATTGCCGGCGCGGCGCGCGACCGGGCCGGGGCCGGGAGGAGCGGCGCGGCTCCGCGGGCCGGCCGCGCGGCGACCACCCGGCGCCCGCGAGGC
>NZ_QOWC01000160.1 GCF_003574465.1 Methylobacterium crusticola | reverse complement strand
CTCTGGGGCTGATCGCCAGGAGCCCAGCGCTGTGATGACCAGCACCAAGCTCCTGTTCCTAATCATCTCCCCGTTCGCCTACCTGCATGTCCGGTTCACGGTCTGGCAGGTGCGGCGGGATCTCGACCAGTCCGCCTGGCACCACGAGGTGGCGGAAGCGTATCGCGAGAGAGCGGGTGCGAGGCTCGCCATCATGGAGAGCTGGCAGCAGCCGGCTTGAGCTGCGGTCGTCCGACGCAGGCGGGTTTTTCCAGCCGCGTCGGACAACCCCAAAATCAGGGTCGAGCCGTTACCCACGGCGTTACCCAGCCCGGATTCTTGAGATTTGAAATCTAAGCTAAGTGTATGGTGCCGCTGGGGAGGATTGAACTCCCGACCTCGTCATTACCAATGACGCGCTCTACCACTGAGCTACAACGGCGGGCCGACACGCGGACACCGGGCCCGTCCGGCCCAGGCCGGCGGGTCCGGGGCGGGTGCGCCGAACACGGAGGGGGCATTAGCGGATCGCGGAGGGCATTGCAACCGTTGCGCTGAGGCCAGCAGGGCGATTCAGAGACGGCGCTCCTGCGGGGATGACGGGCTGCGGCGCTGATTCATTCAGGTCCGGAATCCTGATCCTCGAGGGTCTGTCGCCATTGATCTACTCTGCGCCCGCGGACGGCATCCCGCGAGCCTCCAGGGTGTCGGAGCCCAGTTCCCGCATCGGGAGCCGTCCGGGAAACCCGGAGCGGTTCACCGGAACGCAGCGGCGTCGATTCGGCAAGCAGCGTCTTCAGGTCGCTGAAGGTCCAGGCCTTCGCACCGGTCTGGTGACGACAAGGCCATCGTGATGTCCCCACATGGCCTCATGGCCGGAACCGTCGAAGCCTTCGTGCCGCGTCGTGCCTCAGATCTCCCCCACCCAGATGCAGACGACGGTACAACCGTTCGCCCCATCGCGGACGAGGTTCGGAACCGTCGCGCCACAGGCTCGGGAGACGGCCGGGCAGCGCGTTCGGACGACGCAGCCGGAGGGAGGATCAGGCGGGCTTGGAAGGCCGCCCGAGAGGCAGTGCAGCCTCTCCGGAATCAGCGTTCCGCCCATCCGCGCGTCACTTCACGAATGTCTTGGCGAGGCCGGCGCTGCGGTCGACGACGAGCACCACGGCGAGCGTCAGCACGACGAGGAGCACCGAGAGCGCGGCGACGAGCGGGTCGGCCTGCTGCTCGACCCGGTGGTACATCGCGACCGGGAGCGTCGCGATGCGCGGGCCTGTCATGAACAGCGACAGCACCACCTCGTCGAACGACACGAGGAAACAGAGGGCGGCGGTGCCGATGAGCCCTGAGCGCATCATCGGCAGCGTCACGCGGCGGAAGACGGTGAGCGGAGGGGCGCCGAGCGTCGCCGCCGCCTCCTCGACCGCGATGGGCAGGGTCGAGAGCGCCGTCGAGAGCACGCGCAGCGCGTAGGGCAGCGTCACGACGAGGTGGGCCGCGACGAGGCCCGGGAAGGTGGCGAGCAGCCCGAACCGGGCGAAGACGATCAGGATCGCGAGGCCGAGCACGATGGTCGGCAGCAGCAGCGCCGCCGTGAACAGGCTGCCGAGCAGTTCCGCCCCGCGCGGCTTCAGGCGCACCAGCGCGTAGGCCGCGGGCAAGCCGATGGCGAGGCTCAAGGTCGTCACGACGGCGGCCAGTGCCAGGCTCGTCCAGAACGCCCCGACCATGCGCCCGTCGGCGAAGATCGCGCCGTACCACTGGGTGCTCCAGCTCGAGGGCGGGAACGTCATGTAGCGGTCGCCCGAGAACGAGATCGGCACGACGACGACGAGCGGCGCGAGCAGGAACAGGAACATCAGGGCCGCGAGGACCTTGAGCGCCGGGGCGATCGGGCGTTCGTCCATGAGCGGTCCTCAGAGCATCGCGCGAAGCGCGCGGGTGTAGAGGACCAGCGCCGCGCCGAAGACGACGAGCACCAGGATCGAGAGGGTCGCTGCGAGCGGCCAGTTCAGCGTGACGATCGCCTGGTCGTAGATTTCGGTGGCGAGCAGGAAGACGCGCCCGCCGCCGAGGAGCTTCGGCGTGATGAAGGACGAGACCGCCAGCACGAAGCAGAGCAGCGATCCCAGCGCGATGCCGGGCAGGGTGAGGGGCAGCACCACGCGGCGGAATACGGCGCAGGGCGGCGCACCCAGCGTCGCCGCCGCCTCCTCGAGCCGCGGGTCGAGGCGGCCGAAGCCCGCCAGCAGCGCCAGGATCATGTAGGGCATCAGGATCTCGGTGAGCCCGATGATCACGCCGGTGAGGTTGAACATCAGCCGCGTCCGGGACAGGCCGATCGCGGCGAGCGCGTTGTTGACGAGCCCCTGGTCGGCGAGGATCGCGATCCAGCCGTAGGTGCGCACCACCGCCGAGGTCAGGAGCGGCGAGATCACCAGCACCAGCAGCAGCGTGCGCCAGGTCCCGGACGCGCGGTGCAGGTAGAGGGCGATCGGGTAGGAGCACGCGAGCGTCAGGAGCGTGATCGCGAGGCTGACGCCGACGCTGTTGAGGATCAGCGCGAGGTAGAAGCCGTCGCCGAACACCGTCGCCCAGGTGGCGAGCGTATAGACCTCGGCCATCGCGCCGGTCGCCTGCGCCTCGTAGAACGACATGCGCAGGAGGTTGAGGACGGGCGCGAGGAAGCCGAGCGCGTTGACCGCGGCGATGGGCAGGATGAGCAGTGCGACGAGCGGCAGGCCAGGACCGCGCCGCGCGGGTGCCGCTGCGGCCGGCAGGACGGACGTTGCCGCGCTCACCGGGCGCTCGCGTAGACGAACAGGTCCTGCGGGCGCCAGGACAGCATGACGGCGCGGCCCGGCTCGAGCACGCGCTCGCCGCCGCGGGTCGCCGCCTCGACGGAGACGATCTGACCGGCGACGTCGACGTCGTACTGCAGGATGTCGCCGGCGAAGGTGGCTCGGGCGACCGTGCCGGCGACGCCGTGATGCCCCGGCGCGACCACGGCGGCGTCGGCGGCCAGCGCGACGCGGTGGGGCCGGATCATCACCTCGACGGTGCCGGAGATGCCCGAGGGCGCGGCGAGCCGCTGGCCCGCGAGCTCAAGAGCCCCGTCGCGCGCCACGGCCTTGAGCCGGTTGGTCCGACCGACGAAGCCGGCGACGAAGGCGGTTCTCGGATGCTCGTAGAGCTCGACCGGCGTGCCCGTTTGCTCGAGGCGGCCGGCGTTCATCACGGCGACCTTGTCGCACATGGTCAGCGCCTCGCCCTGGTCGTGGGTGACGAAGATCGCCGTGATGCCGAGCCGCCGCTGGATGTCGCGGATCTCGTTGCGCATCTCGTCGCGCAGCTTGGCGTCGAGGTTCGAGAGCGGCTCGTCGAGCAGCAGGATCGAGGGGCGGATGACGAGTGCCCGGGCGAGCGCCACGCGCTGCTGCTGGCCGCCGGAAAGCTGGCCCGGGCGGTGCTCCTCCTTGCCCGTGAGATGCACCAGCGCGATGGCCTCGCGGACCCGCGCCGCGATCTCGCCCCGCGAAACCCTGCGCATCTCCAGGCCGAAGGCGACGTTCTTCGCCACGCTCATGTGCGGGAACAGCGCGTAGCTCTGGAACACCAGGCCCATGTCGCGGCGGTGGGTCGGGACTTCGGTCAGTTCCCGGCCGCCGACCACGATCCGCCCGGCGGTGGCCGGCACGAGGCCGGCGATCATGCGCAGCGAAGTGGTCTTGCCGCAGCCCGAGGGGCCGAGGAAGGCGACGAGCTCGCCCCTCGGCACATCGAGATCGAGACCGTCGACCGCGGCGAACTCGCCGTAGCGCTTCGTGAGTCCGGACAGCGAGAGGTAGCCGGTCCCGGCGGTCATGCGTGCCTCCGGGACCATCAGCGCGAGAGCGGGATCACCTTGCGGCGCCACTGCTCCATGATCGGCTCGCGCACCTTGGCGAGCGCGATCCAATCGACCGGGATGACCTTGTCCATCGACTTCGCCGCCGTGCGGGCGATGGCGGCCTCCGAGATCTGCGCCCTGGCGTTGGTCGGCGAGTAGTACATCACCTCGGTGAACGATTTCTGTACTTCGGCCGAGAGAGCGTAGTCGATGAACTTCGCCGCCGCGTCCTTGCCCGGCCCGTTCGCCACTTGGTTGATGGTGTTCACCTGGAAGACCGAGCCCTCCTGCGGCAGCACCGCCTTGAGCTTGCCCCCAGAAACGCGGGCATTCACCTGAGCGCGGGCGTTCCAGCCGAGGCCGATGTCGGCTTGGCCGGAGACGATGACCGGGTAGATCTCGGGCTTCGGCTCCCAGGTCTGGACGTTCGAGGCGATCTCGCCCGCCGCCGCGATGCCCTTCTCGACGCTCCTCAGGTAGTCGGTACCGCCGCGCGCCCTGTCGAGGATGAGCACGAGGGACAGGCCCTGGATGTCGGGCATGCCGTTGAAGGCGACCTTGCCCTTGTACCGCGGGTCGGCCAGGTCCATCCAGGATCTAGGCTCGGTCTTCACGGCGTCGCTGTTGTAGAGCAACATCAGGTTGTCGAAGGTGACGGCGACGCCGTCGATGCCGGGGATGCGGGTGCTCGGGTAGAGGTCCTTGATGTTCGGGACGCTCGCCTCATCGATCTTGACGAGGAGCCTCTCGTCGGTCGCAGCCTTCGAGACCGACACGTCCATGATCACGACGTCCGCCTGCGGCGCGGCCTTCTGGGCGCGCAGGTTGCCGAGCATCTGCGCCGAGTTCGGCAGGCCGAAGAACTCGACCTTGATGCCGGGATTGGCCTTCATGAAGGGCTCGACGACGGCCGCGGTGTAGCGCTCCTGGAAAAGGCCCGAATAGGCCATGAGCGTCACGGTCTGCTGCGCCAGGGCGTGCGTCGCCGCGATGGCGACGCCGGCGGCGAGCGCGGCGGCGAGCACGGTGGAAGTCTTCATGCGCTGGTCCCCACTGTCGATGATCGCGGGCGGTTCTCCGCCCGTCGTCTGATCGTCAACTCGTCCCGGGACGAGGGCCGTCGGGTCCGGGCCAATTCGGTCTTGCTCGAGCAGCATCCGATCACGCTGCCATCGGCCGCTGCTCCAGGTTTTTGATCCTGCCGCATTGTCTGCGGCGAACCGGTGTCCACTTCGCCGGAGAATGCTCTAGCCCGTCGCGAGCTTGCCCTCGATCATCGCCGTCGCGCCGGAGATGTCGGGTAGCCATTCGCCCCTGCGCAGGCGCGCGAGAAGAAGGAGCTCGTTCTCCTGCATCTCGATCGCGCGGCGGGCGTAGCCCCCCGCGGCGTCGCGCTTGAGCACCACGACGCCGCTCTCGTCGCAGAGCACCGCGTCGCCCGGCTCGACCGTCTGGCCGCCGACGCTCACCGGCACGTTGATCGCGCCCTCGCTGCCGAGGATCTTGGTGGTGATGGGCGATGGGCCCCGGCACCACACCGGCATGCCGGTCCTATGGATCTCGGAGAAGTCGGTGGCCGGGCCGTCGATGACGCCCGCGGCGACCCCGGCGTTCCGCATGGCGTGGGTGACGACGCCGCCCCAGCAGGCGTGCTTGTCGTCGCCGCAGCGGTCGATGACCACGACGTCGCCGGGCCGCACGAGCTTGGTCAGGTAGTGGAGCGCGGCCGAATCCGCGTGCGGGATGCGCAGCGTCACCGCGGTGCCGGCGACGCGCCTGTCCGGCAGCACCGCCCGGATCTCCCGGTCGACGAAGCCCGAATGCAGCACGTGCCCGATGGTCGCGACCTCGCAGCGCTCGAGCAGGGTCTTGAGCTCGGCCGGGATCGCCTCCGGCATGGGGTTGACGATGAACATGGGGGCCTCAGCCGATCACGTGGTGCTGGGCGACGGGAACGGCGGCCCGGACCTTGTCGGTATAGGCGAAGTCGAGCCGGCCGCTCACGGTCCCAACCCCGTCCGAGGCCTGGGCGGTCACGTGGCCCCAGGGGTTCACGATCATCGAGTGGCCGAAGCAGGCGTTGCGGCCGCCCGCGTGGGTGCCGGTCTGGCCGGTGGCGAGGAACCAGGTCTGGGTCTCGCAGGCCCGAGCCCGGGCCAAGAGCTCCCAGTGATCCTTGCCGGTCATCAGGGTGAAGGCGGCGGGCAGCACGATCACGGCGGCGCCGGCGTCGCGCAGCTTGCGAAACAGCTCGGGGAAGCGAATGTCGTAGCAGATCGCGCAGCCGACCTTGACGCCGCCGGAAGCCTCGTAAGTCACGATTCTCTCGCCGCGCGACACCATGTTCGACTCGCGGTAGCTTGCACCGCCGGGCGCGTCGACGTCGAAGAGATGCATCTTGCGGTAATGCGCGAGCTGCCTCCCATCCGGTCCGAAGACGAGCGTGGCGTTGTAGAAATCATTGCCGTCCTGCTCGACGACGCTGCCGGCGTGAATCGTGACCTTGTGCCCTTCCGCGAGCCCCGAGATCAGGCGATAGCTCTCGCCGTTGGGAAAATTTTCTGCGCTCGCCCGCATTGCCTCCGGCGAGGCATCCAGAAAGGCAAAGTACTCCGGCAGCACAATCAGGTCTGCTCGATCTTCCGTTACAACCTTCTCGATCATCTCTCGAGCGGTCCTCAAATTCGCCGCCTTGTCGTTCTGCGAGTTCATCTGGATGAGCGAGACTTTCACCCGGCGCTCCTGTTGTGTGCTGGCACGAGGATCGCCGTGCAGAAAAACATATTGTCGGGAGGCGCACAAACGCGAAAAAATTATCCCGGACCATAAGATTTTCGAATGCTTCCTCCCACCAGAACCTTAGGTCAGCAATCGTCGGTCGATCCGAACTCCGCCGCGACCTCCGCCGCTTTCTCGGCGATGAGGCCCGGCAGCACGTCACCGGGCCTGTCCGCCACGACGGCGTGGAATTGAAGCGGTGGCAGGTGCTCCACGACGTCGAGAACCCGCAATTCCCCGTTCGCCAGGAACTCTCTCACGACGACGTGAGGCAAGATCGCGAGGCCCAGCCCGTCGCGGATGAGGCGGGTGACCGTCGAGAGCGAGTTTGAATTGTAGACGCGCACTGCGTCGCGCCGCCAACCTGCCCTCTCGATGAGCTGGAGGAGCGCCTGATGCGGCAGCGAGCCTCTCGAGTATGCGAAGATGGGGTGAGCGACCACGTCGGCGAGGGTGACACCTTCGGCGGGCAGCGCGAGTCTCGGCGAGGCAATCCAGAGGCAATCGAAGGTGCACAGGTCGATGTTCCGGACGCCCGGCGCGATGACGGGGCCCATCATCAGCCCCACCCCGATCTGCCGGTCGCAAATCTGCCGGGTCAGGTTCAGGCTTGTATCGACGTTAAGTTCGATGGCGATGCGCGGAAAACATTCCTGCACGCGCTCGATCAAGCGCGGTAGCCACGCGTAAACGATCGAGTCGACGACGCCGATCGTAACGCTGCCGGAGAGCGCGGCCGTGTCGCCGATGCTCTGCCGAAACGCGTCGGCGAGGCGAACGATCTCCTCGGCCCGTGAGAGCGCCCTCTCGCCCTGGGGGGTGAGCGCGATGCTGCGCGCGTCACGCTCGAGAAGGCGGACGCCGAGATCGCGTTCCAGGGTGGCGATGCGGTTCGACACCGCGGCCTGGGTCGTTCCCATCCGCTCGGCCGTCAGGGAGAAGCTTCGTAGTTGGGCGACCCAGACGAACGTCTCGAGGAACTTGAGGTTCACGGTCCGGCGGCAACCTTCTTCGACCTGCTGCGATCCTTAGTGTCACGCCCCATCCATGGTCCAGGAGTGCTGCACGGCACCCTCCACAGCTGATTCTCGCGGCGAGAGAGGATCGCCCTTGGATCGTCTGGCAAGGGCTCGGCGGCCGGCATGACAGGCACGCCGACGCGCCACCGCGAGGCTGCGCGCGTCGGCCATTGCCGAGCGTGCGCATGGCTGCCGGGGTCGGACAGATGAAGGGGGTCCCAACGGCGGCATCGGGTTCAGGGCCGGGAGCGTCGACGGTGTCGTGCGGCGTCGTGGTTCAAACCTCTCCTGCCCGGATGCAGGCAACGGCACGCCCGCTCACCCCGTCGCGATCGAGGTTCGGAACCGTCGCGGCACAGGCTGGAAGCGCAGCGGGGCAACGCGTTCGGAAGACGCAACCTGAGGGTGGATCGAGCGGGCTCGGAAGGTCGCCCGAAAGGCTTGTCCGGTCGCGGGTTCCAGCCCGTTTCAGGGTTGGCGTCGCCTCGATCAGGGCACGCGTGTAGGGGTGAGCAGGCCGGTGAAAGAGCGCGTCTGCCGGACCCTCCTCCATGATCGCCCCAGATACATGACGACCAGCCGGTCGGAGAAGTGTCGGACCATGTGCAGATCGTGGCTGATGAACAGGATGGCGAGCCCGAGTTGGCCGCGCAGGTCGGCGAAGAGGTTCACCACTTGCGCCTGGATCGACACGTCGAGCGCCGCGACCGGCTCGTCCGCGACGATGAAATCAGGTCGGGTGGCGAGCGCCCGGGCGATCGCGATACGCTAACGCTGCCCGCCGGAGAACTCGTGCGGGAGGCGGCACGCCTGGTCTGGACGCAGCCCGACCTGCGCGAGCAGCGCCCGGACGTGCGCCGCGCGTGAGGGGGCCCCCGCCGCCCCACGCCGCGCGGTCGCGCCGCCGGTCTCAGACGCGTCGTTGGCATCTTCCTGCAGACCGTCACCGATCTGATCGCCGACGGGACGGCGCGGATCGAGGCTTCCGAACGGGTCCTGGAAGACCATCTGCATGCGCGGCCGAACGGCTCGCAGGGCGCAGGGCGCCATTCCGGTCAGGTCTACGTCTCGAGCTTCGACTTTGCGCAGGCGCGGACGCACGACGGGCGGAGCCTGCGCATCCTGACGCTGATCGACGAGCACAGCCGGGCCTGCCTGGCGCTGAAGGTGGCGCGGCGCATCAGCAGTCTCGGCGTGATCGAGGCGCTGGCCGACGCGATGTGCCTGCACGGCATCCCGGAGCACATCCGCGGCGACAACGGCCCCGGGATGATCGCAAAGGCGCTGCACAGATGGGTCGCCAAGACCGGCTCGCAGATCCAGTACATCGCACCGGGCTCGCCGCGGGAGAACGGGCACTGTGAGAGCTTCAACGGCAAGCTCCGGGACGAGTGCTTGAGGCAGGAAATCTTCTGCTCGCTCAAGGAAGCCCAAATCGTGATCGGTCTTTGGCGAAACACCTACAATCGCGTTCGGCCGCATTCGTCGCCGGGCTACCGGCCACCCGCGCCCGTCACCTTCCCGGATCTGGCCTTCCGGCTACCCATGGCTGATGCCATGCAGTAGCCTCTCATTCCGCCCGGTCCAAAATACCGGTCAGGTCACCACCTCGGCAACTCGACGCCCGCTCATGGCCGGGGACAGCGGCGCGCTCCCCGGCAGGTTTCGCCCTGATCAGAGGCTCGGGTGCAGGTCGCGGACCGGGCTCACGCGCTCCAGCACCGAGGCGGCATGCAGGATCGTCGTCTCCGCCTGCCAGCTACCCACCAGTTGCACGTTGATCGGCAGGCCCTCGCGGCTGGTCCCGAAGCGCATCGACAGCCCGGGCAAGCCCGTCAGGTTCAGGGGAACCGTCGCGCCCTGGAGGTAGGTCAGGTCGACGGTCTCGCCTTTGACGACGAGTTCCTGGATGCCGTGCTTGTGCGCCGGGACCGGCAGCACGGGGGTCAGGAGGACGTCGTAGTCCCGGAAGTAGGCCGCGTAGCCGTCCCGCAGCCGCTCCGCCGCCTGCTCGGCCGCGACGAAGTCCTCCATCGACGTGTCGGGCAGCGACAGCATGGTCCTGGCCATCTTGTAGATCTCGCCGTCGGGACGGCCCGCCGTCGCCTCCCGGAAGGCAGGCTTCATCTCCATGACGTGGAGCTTGTTGAACACGTCGAGGGCGAAGTCGCGCTCCAGCGCCGGGATGTGCCCCTCCTCGACAAGGTGACCCTCGCCCCTGAGGGCCTCGGCCGCCGCCCGGACGGTCTCCGCGACCTCCGTGTCGATGGGCCCGAAGCCCGGCCCGACCATCCAGCCGACGCGAAGCTTGCGGTCCGGCGAGGCGCCCACGCCGGCATCGAACGGCACGGTGCTGGTCGAGAAGGCGTCCAGGCCATCGGGACCGGACAGTTGCGAGAAGGCCAGGGAGAGGTCGCGGATGCTGCGGGCCATCGGGCCGACGTGCCAGAAGCGGCGGGGCGCCCGCGGCCAGATGCCGGTCATCGGCACGCGCCCATGGGTCGCCTTCAGCGAGACGATACCGGTCTGGGCGGCCGGCCCGCGCACCGAGATGGCGAGGTCGGTGCCGAGGCCAAGCGGCGACATGCCCGCCGCGATGGCCGCGGACTCGCCGCCGCTCGAACCGCCCGGCGTACGGTCGAGGTCCCAGGGGTTGTTCGAGCGGCCGGAGAGCAGGTTGTCGCTCTCGATCCAGTACGAGAACTCGGGAAGGTTGGTCTTCGCCAGCAGGATGCCGCCGGCCTTCTTCAGGCGCGCCACGCTGGTCGCGTCGGTGTCCGGCACCCGGCCCTTGAAGATGGGCGAGCCGCGCTGGGTCAGCACGCCGGCGGTGTCGATGGAGTCCTTCACGGTGAAGGGCACGCCGTGCAGGGGCCCGAGCTCCTCGCCCGCCATGACGGCCGCCTCGGCCTGTTTCGCGGCAGCCAGCGCCCCTTGCGCGACGGTGACGATGGCGTTGACCTCGGGGTCGACCGCTTCGATGCGGTCGAGATGCGCCCTCACGACCTCGACGGGCGAGAGCTGCTTGGTGCGGATCAGCTCGGCGAGGGCGGTGGCGTCGGAGAAGGTGATGTCCCGGGTCATGACGGTTTCCCTACCTGTCGTTAGGCAGGACGGAGATAGGCCTGGATTTATCACCCGTCAATCCCTAACTAACACTTGGTAGGTCGATGAGGGCAACAAGGAGGGAGAGGTGAGCGCGAACGCCAAGGAGACGATCCTGGCCGCTGCCAGGAAGACCGCGCAGGCGCACGGCTACGGTGGACTGAGCTACCGCGACCTCGCCGCGGAAGTCGGCATCAAGGCCGCGAGCATCTACCACCACTTCGCCAGCAAGGCGGACCTCGGCGCGGCCGTGGCCAGGCGCTACCGGGAGGATACGGCGGCCGAATTGGATGCGATGCTCGCCGAGACATCGGACCCGGTCCGCTGCCTGCACCTCTACCCCGGGACCTTCCGCAGGTCGCTTGAGGACGGAAACAGGCTCTGCCTCTGCAGCTTCATGTCGGCCGAGTACGCCAACCTGCCGGAAGTCGTGCAGCGGGAGGCCCAGGGCTTCGCCGACGTCAACATCGCGTGGCTCGGCAAGGTGCTGGTCATGGCGGGTGTGGTGGGGCCCGAGGAGAGCGAGGCGCGGGCGCGGGCCATCTTCGCCGCGGTGTCCGGTGCCCAGCTGTTCGCCAGGAGCCGCTCGGACATCACCCTGTTCGACACGCTCATCGAGAGCTACCGCGCCTCGGGCCTCCTGCCGGCGTGAGGCCCGAGGCACCGGCCCGGCGTCCGGGTCAGGCCGCCCGCCTGAGCTTCTCGCGCAGGTCGCTCGGCAGGGAAGCGAGCCACTGCTCCTCCTCGCCCGGCTCCGGCAGCACGTTGCCGAATTCCAGGACGCCGGTGGCCGGGATGTCCGAGATGTAGACCCAGACGTCCTGCTCCGAGATGGCGAGGATCTCGCTCGTCTCCTGCATGATGCGCCGGAGCATCCGGGCCTTCTGTTCCCGGGTCCGTCCCGCCCGGATGTCGGCGCGTACCCAGACGTGGTCGGGCGAGGCGGGCTCGCCGCCGATGAAGATCGAGCCGGGCTCGACCTTGTTGAAGATGACCTGCACGAAGTAGCGCGGGGCGGTCGCTTCGACCGAATGTATGGTGGTGATGCTCTCCACGATCTTCGCGCGTTGGTCGGGCGTGGTGTCCTTCGCGGTCGAGATGGCATAGGTCGGCATGCGCGTTCTCCCTGTCCGGTGGCGCTCGGCGCGCGTCTCGGTGCGCCCACGCTCCCTGGCCGGCCGTCGACCTCCGCGGGATGCGAGGGCCCGCAGGACCTAAGTTGGAGGCCCGTTCGCCGTTGCCCACCCGGCATTCGGTCGACCGGCGGATCGAGCGGGCGATGTCCGTGGTCGTGGGACCGTCCTGCTCGGGGTCGCTACTTCGGGCAGGCAGCCCCGGTGTCGATCCACGCTTGCGTCAGCTCGCCCAGAATGTCCTGCGTCCCGGGAGCCGGTTCCCGGCCCTTGCCGGGATGCCAGCCCCAGCCGACCAGGCCGTCGGTCGCGAGATGCTCATGGATGTCCGCCAGCGAGCTGGGGCCGGTCTCTCGCCCTCAGCCGTTCGCCAGCCGCTCGAGGAGACGCCCGGCCGCCGGCCCGGACGAGGCCGGGTTCTGGCCGGTGATCAGCAAACCGTCGGCCACCACGTACGGCGCCCAGTCATCGGCCTTGGTGAACCTGCCGCCGTTCCGCTTGAGCTCGTCCTCCACTAGGAAGGGGACCACCCGGGTGAGGCCCACGGCCTCCTCCTCGGTGTTCGTGAAGCCCGTGACGTCCCTGCCATCGACGAGCGGCCTCCCGTCCGGGGCCTTCGCGTGGCGCAGCACGCCGGGGGCGTGGCAGACGAGGGTGACGGGCTTGCCGGCTTGGAGGGTGGTCTCGATCAGCCTGACCGAGACGGGGTCCTCCGCGAGGTCCCACAAGGGACCATGGCCTCCCGGATAGAAGACGGCGTCGAAGCCATCGTGGGTCACGCCGTCGAGCCGGACCGTGTCGCCCAGGATCGCGTTGGCCTCGCCGTCCGCCTGGAAGCGGCGGGTCAGGTCCGTCTGGAAGCCCGGCTCGTTGCTCTTGGGGTCGAGCGGCGGCCGGCCACCCTTAGGCGATGCAAGGACCACCTCGGCGCCCGCGTCCTTGAACAGGTAGTAGGGCGCGGCGAGCTCCTCCAGCCAGAAGCCGGTCTTCCGGCCGGTGTCGCCGAGCTGGTCGTGGGAGGTCAGCACCATCAGGATCTTCATCGTCATTCTCCGTTGTCAGGGGGGGTTGTCGCGGGGGACGGCGGCTCGAACAGCCGCGCCTTCGTTCGCCGGCGTGTCAGTTCCGGTGCGAGGGCGTCCCGGCTTCGGTGCGCTCGACGACCGCGTCGTGTGCCGGCCGGGCCTCGGTTCGCCGATGCGGACCATCGACGCGGCGGACCTCCTCGGAACCGGCCATGCGGACGGCGCCGATGGCTTCCAGCGTGATGCGCTCGTCGGCCGAGGCGGCGGAGCCAGCGAACAGGGCTGCCCCGAACTCGGCGAGCAGCAGGTAGGGCATGAGGGCGTGGGTGGGTTGGACGTTCATCGTCACTCTCCTGGTTGAAGGTTTGCAAGTAGACCGGTCGTCTCTAATCGTGGCGAGCGTCGAACCGCGCTCGGCACTGCCGCGCGCGATCAGGTTGTCCTCGGGTTGAGGATGTGCCGCGTGGTGGCCATCGCGGCCTCGAACGGCGCGTCCGTGCGAACGATCTTGGCCATGAGGCTCGCCCCGAGCCACACGTGGTAGAGCGTCTCGGCGGTCGCGCGCGGCTCGCCGTCGACCTCGAGCGAGCCCTCGGCCATGCCCGCCTCGACGGCGCCGGTCACCCTCTCGATGATGCCGGCCGTGCCGCTCTTGAGCGCGAGGCGCATGGGCTCGGACAGATCCGAGACTTCCGCCGCGAGCTTCACCGCGAGGCACTTGCGCTGGTAGTCGATGCTGCCCTGGGTCGCCTGCCACTTGCGCCAGTAGTTCATCAGGCGCTCGGCATGGCTCAGGCCGGCCTCCGCGAGGGTTGCGTCGAGATCGGCGTGGTACTCCTCGAAGTACTCGGCCAGCAACGCTTCGCCGAAGGCCTCCTTCGAGCCGAAGTAGTGGTAGAACGAGCCCTTCGGGACCCCGGCTGCGGCCAGGATCTCGTTGAGGCCGACGCCCGAGAACCCCTTCGCGCCGACGATCCGGTGGGCGGTGTCGAGAATGCCTCGCCGGACGTCGATGCTGCCGTTCGCGTGTGCCATGAGCTACACATAGCTCCAATTAGACCGGTCGTCTAGATCGGCTCGCAGTTTTTCGAGTGTTTCGAGGGATGTGATCATGAACCCGCTCGATGGCCAACACGCCGACGAACCGGCGGCCCTGCTGGCGCGCCCTCCCGGCTCAGGCGACGCACGATGGCGGCCCCGATGCCGCGGGAGCCGCCCGTGACCGGGGCGACCTTGTCGGCGAGAGGCTGTGTCACGGGACCGCTCCTTGAAGGTTCGCTGCGCGGCGTGGACGAGGTGGACGCGGGCGATCAGACGAGGCGGGCGCCGCCATCGACGTGCAGGGTCTCGCCGTTCATGAAGCCGTTGCTCATCAGGAAGACGACGGCCGCGCCGGCCTCGTCGGCCGTGCCGAGACGCCCTTGCGGCAGCTTCTCGGTCAAAGCGGCCACGTAGGCGTCGCGATGGGCGCCGAGCGTGCGGGCCAAGAGCGGCGTGTCGGTGGTGCCTGGCGACAGGGTGTTCACCCGCACTGGAGCCAGCTCCAGCGCGAGGCCGCGGGCGAGCGCCTCCATCGCGGCCGAAGCGGCAGCCAGCACGGCGGTGCCCTGGGCGCTGGGGCGGTCCGCCAGCGCCCCGGAGATGAAGGTGACGGACCCGTCCCGGGCCAGCCGGTCGCCGAGCACGCGGATGGTGTGCACCGCCGCCCAGATCCGCTCGTCGAAGGCCCGCTTCAGGTGGTCGACCTCGGCCTCCAGCACCTTGCCGGCCACAAAGGTGCCGGCGAGCAGGACGAGGTGGTCGACCTGAGGGATGTCGGCGAGCGCCGGCACGATGGTCTCGGGCCGGGTCACGTCGGCGGCGCGCCAGCCGGCGAAACCGTTCTCCGCCGCGACGCGCTCGGCGCCCTCCGCGTTGAAGCCGACGACGATGACGTCGGCACCGGCGTCCCTGGCCTGCCGGGCGGCCGCGAGACCGATGCCCGAAGTGCCGCCGAAGATGACGACGGTACGGTCCTGAAGGGTGCTGCTCATGACGGTGATCCTTCCCGGCGGCGCCGCCGCGGCGCCTGTGGGAGGAAGAATGGATCGGCGCTCAGAGCTTGATAATCGGGTTCGCCTTCGTTTCAATCATGCCGTCATGGAACAGATCGGCCTCGACCGCCTCACCGGCATCATCGCCTTCGCGCGCTCCGCCTCGCTCGGCAGCTACACGGCAGCTGCGCGCTCGCTCGGCATCTCGCCCACGGCGGTCAGCAAGAGCGTGCAGCGGCTGGAGGGGCGGCTCGGCCTGAGCCTGTTCACCCGCACGACGCGCTCGCTGACCCTGACGCCGGAAGGCCGCGACCTGCACGAGCGGGCGCTGCGGCTCCTGCGCGAGGCCGAGGAGATCGAGCAGGCCGCGGTCACGGCACGCTCCGAGCCGGCCGGCACCCTGAAAGTCACGGCGCCCTCCCCGGTCGGCGTCCACCTGCTCGCCCCGGCGCTGCCGCGCTTCCGCGAGCGCTTCCCCAAGCTGAGCGTCGACCTGCGCCTGGGCGACCGCTTCGCGGACCTGATCGAGGAGGGCATCGACGTGGCCATCCGGGTGGGCGATCTCTCCGATTCCCGCCTGATCTCCCGGCGCCTCGCGCCGCACCGCCTCTGTGCCTTCGCCGCGCCGGCCTACCTGGCACGTCGCGGAACCCCGCGTCAGCCGGACGAGCTCGTCCGCCACGATTGCGTGAACTTCCGCTTCCAGAGCACGGGCCAGGCCCTGCGCTGGCCCTTCCGGATCGGGGGGCGCGTCGTGGAGATCACACCGGAGGCCGGCATCGTCACGGACTTCAGCGACGCGGTGGCGGCGGTCCTGGTGGCCGGCGGCGGCATCGGCATCTCGCCGACCTACATCGCCGCCCCCTATGTCGCGCGGGGCGCGCTGGTGCCGGTGCTGCAGGCGTTCGCGGTCGAGCGCTCCGAGATCAGGGCGCTGTGGCCGGAGAGCCGGCGCGGCAACCCGAACGTGAGGGCGTTCCTGGCCTTCATGGACGAGGTGTTCCCATCGCGGGCGCCATGGGACACGTTGATCGCTTCGTTTCCCGGAGACGGGAATGACCTCCCGACGAATGCGAGGCTCGCTGAATGGGCCACAACCTCCTGATGTCGTGGCCACCGCCTTCAGGTCCGCCTTCTCCTCAAGCGGACCTCCGAACCAGCAGGCTGGAAGGTCTGCAAGGGGTCACTTTGAGCCCCTGGGATTGCCCCGGATCGGTGGTTCCTGCTCGCTTTGCGTGGATCAGGCGGTAAGAACCATGCGGCGCTTCAGGAGATCGAGGCCTGCCCGTCCATACCATCGGCACTTGATGAGCTTGAGCCGGTTGATCTGACCTTCGGCCTGGCCGCTGCTCCAGGGCTCTGTCAGGGCGGCGCGGAGGGCAGCGATGTCCCCGTCGAGCCCCGAAGCGAACGTCACGCAGGAGCGTCGCAGGTCCGTGCTTGCGTGATCCAGGCGTCGAGGTCCGCACCGGCGTTCTCGTTCTGATCACCGGCGACGGTCCTGCCCTTCCCGGCGGAGCGCACCAGGGCCGTGAAGCGGCGAGCCAGACCCGTGACCGTCCGCGCGGTGTCATCCTGCTCGACGCGTGTCACCACAGCTGCGTCGCTCGCATCCAGCCCGGGGCAATCCCCCATTTGCGCTGATGATTGGCGGAGACGGAGGGATTCGAACCCTCGAAGCCCCTTTCGGGGCTTGCTCATTTAGCAAACGAGTGCCTTCAGCCGCTCGGCCACGTCTCCGGGTCCGCCCGCTCTAGGAAATCGGCATGATCCGGTCAACCTGTTTCGCGCCGGCGGGTTGACCGGACGCGCGGGGGCGCGGTCAGATGGCGGGCGGGCATTCCTCGGGCGAGAGGTCGGCATGGCGAAAGAGATCTTCGTGTCCTACGGCGTGGACGTCGACGCGGTCGCGGGCTGGCTCGGCTCCTACGGGGGCGAGGACAGCCCGTGCGACATCTCGCGGGGCGTGTTCGCCGGCAGGGTCGGGGCGCCGCGCTTGCTGCGGATGTTCGGGCGCTGGGGAATCGAGACCACCTGGTTCATCCCCGGCCACTCGATCGAGACGTTTCCCGACGAGATGAAGGCCGTCGCCGCCGCGGGCCACGAGATCGGGATGCACGGCTACAGCCACGAGAACCCGATCGCCATGACGCCCGAGCAGGAGGAGGCGATCTTCGACAAGTGCGTCGGGCTGATCGCGGACCTCGCCGGCACGCCGCCCCGGGGCTACGTCGCGCCCTGGTGGGAGTTCGGGCCGAAGACCAACGAGCTGCTCCAGAAGAAGGGCATCCGCTACGACCACTCGCTGATGCACAACGACCACCACCCCTACTACGTGCGGGTCGACGAGGCCTGGGCCAAGATCGACTACGCCCAGCACCCCTCGGCCTGGATGACGCCGTTCCGGCACGGCACCGAGACGCGGCTCATCGAGATCCCGGCCTCCTGGACCCTCGACGACCTGCCGCCGATGATGTTCGTGAAGGCCGCCCCCAACAGCCACGGCTTCGTCAACCCGCGCGACATCGAGGAGATGTGGCGCGACCAGTTCGACTGGGTCTATGCCAACTACGATTACGCGGTCTTCCCCATCACCATCCATCCGGACGTCTCGGGCAAGCCGCACGTCCTGCAGATGCACGAGCGCCTGTTCCAGCACTTCAAGGCCCATGCCGGCGTGCGCTTCGTGACGATGGAGACCATCGCGGAGGATTTCGCCCGGCGCTTCCCGTTCGAGGGCGACGCCCGGCCGGCGTCGTAGGGCGCATGTGCGGGCTCTGCGGCGCCTTCGGGGCGCCCGCGCACTGGAGCGACGGCATCGGCGCCCGCCGCCCGCCCCAGGCCGAGCGGCAGGCGCGGGCGGCGCTGGCGAACCGGGTGCTCGGCCTCTACGGCCTCAGGCTGTCGGGCTGGGCCGACCGCTACACGCTCGCCGGCCGCACCGGACGCACCGCCGTGGTCGACCATCTCGGCGGCCTCTGGCCCGCCGCCGAGCGCCTGAGCGGGCGCCTCTGCGACCCCCTCGACCCGGACACGATCGCGGCGGTCGAGGCGACCGGGGCGCTCGCGGCGCCCGAGGCGCCCGCCCCGGGCGGCGCCCGGGAGGGGACGTGACGGCGCCGACGCCCGTCACCCTGCTCACGGGGTTCCTCGGCGCCGGCAAGACGACGCTGCTCGCCCGGCTCCTCGCCTGGCCCGCCCTGCGGGACACGGCCGTGCTGATCAACGAGTTCGGCGAGGTCGGGCTCGATCACCTGCTCGTCGCGCCGCTCGTCGGCGAGGTGGCGCTCCTGCGCGGCGGATGCGTCTGCTGCAGCATCCGGGGCGACCTCAAGGCGGCGCTGGTCGACCTGCACGACCGCCGCCGCCGCGGCCTGGTGCCGCCGTTCCGGCGCGTGGTGCTCGAGACGACGGGCCTCGCCGACCCGGGCCCGGCGGTCGCGACGCTGGTGGCCGATCCGATGCTGCGGCACGCCTTCGCGCCCGGCGCTGTCGTCACGGTGGTGGACGCCGTGAACGGGGCCCGCACCCTCGACACCTCCGCGGAGGCCGTGCGGCAGGTCGCGGCGGCGGACCGGCTGGTCCTGTCGAAGACCGACCTCGCCCCGGCCGACGCGGCGGCGGCCCTCGTCGCCCGCCTGGCCGGCCTCAACCCGCTGGCGTCCTGCCTGCCCCTGACCCTCGCGGACGTGCCGGAGGCCGCCCTCCTCACCGACGACCCGCGCACCCGCGCCGCCGAGGCGGCGCGCTGGCTCTGCGCCGCGGTGCCGGACGCCCCCCACGGGGCGGTCCGGGCCGTGCTGATCGAGAGCGGCCCGGTCGACTGGACCCGCTTCGGGCTCTGGCTCGGCATGCTGCTCAACCGCCACGGCGACCGCATCCTGCGGCTCAAGGGGCTGGTGGCGGTCGCCGGCGTGGCGACCCCGGTGGTGGTCCAGGGCGTGCAGCACCTGATCCACCCGCCCCGGCACCTCGACGCCTGGCCCGACGGCGCGGCCCGGACCCGCCTGATGCTGATCGCCCGCGACGTCGACCCGGCGCTGCTGCGGCGCTCCTACGCCGCCTTCACGGGGCTGCCCGGCGCCGGCACGGGCGCGCCTGCCGCCGGGGCGGGGGCCGGCCTCCCCGCCCCAGCGGGCGCGCCGCCCGGCGCCGCATCAGCCGATCGTTAACGGACCCGGCCTCACAACCCGTCCGGTCTCGCGGACGGAGTTGGACGGGTGAACGCACTGGTGCCGAAGGAACTCGCCGCGAAGCTGAGCCGCCTGCCCCGCCGCCCGTGCGCCCTCGGCGAGGCCGGCCACGAGCCGCACCGTCCGGTCTTCGCCGAGATCCTCGACCGGTCCGGCCACGGCACCGGGCACTTCCTCCGCCTGCCCCAGAGCGTGGTGGAGATGCTCACCCGGGAGGCGCGGGGCTCCGCCCCGGGGCCGGCCGCGCCGCCCCCGGCCCCGCCGCCCGAG
>NZ_QOWC01000159.1 GCF_003574465.1 Methylobacterium crusticola | reverse complement strand
AGGCCCAGCAGGGCATCCTCCAGCTCCTGCGGTAGGCCGGGGCGGGACCGCGCCCGGGCGACGCGGACGGGCCGCCCCCGGCCGTTCGCGCCGCCCGGGCCCGGGCGCCCGCGCGGGGCGCGCCGCGTCACGCCCCGCGCAGGCGCCGCGCCAAGTCCTCCGGGATCGGCGCGGCCTTCATCCGGGTCCGGTCGTCCGGGTGGCGCCCGGCCCAGACCCGGCGCTCGCGGCCCTCGACCGCGAGCGCCCCGTCGTTGTGGAGGCGGTGGCGCACCGCGAAGCTCGAGCGCCCGACCTCGACCACCGTCGAGACGATCTCGACCCGGTCGCCGTAGCGCGACGGCTTGAGGAAGCGGGCGCCGGTATCCACCAGCGGGATGCCGATCAGGTCGTAGGCGGCCAGCATGGCGGGCTTGTCCAGCCCGGTCGCGGCCTCGCACAGCAGGGCCGTCGACCAGTCGAAGAACTCGAAGAAGCGCGGGTTGAAGACGATGCCGGCGGGGTCGCAATGGCCCCACTCGATCGTCAGCGCCCGCGCGACGCTGAAGCCCTCGCGGTCCTCGAGCGGGGTCATGCGGGCTCCGGGGTGACGAGGGCGGGCGCGAAGGGCTCGGCGTAGAGCAGCGCGACGGCCTCGGCCCGGCCGCGCAGCACGCCGCGCTGGTTGATCGAGCCCTTGTCGGTGACCTCGTCGCGGTCGAGGGCGGGCGGCTCGGCGAGCAGCAGCAGGCGGGCGACGCGGTTCGAGGAGCCGGTGGCCCCCCGGGCGAAGGCCGCGAGGCGGGCCGCGAACGCGCCCCGCACCGCCGGGTGGGCGAGGACGGCCCCGTCGTCGCCGGGCGCCCCGCAGAGGTCGCGGCAGGCGGCGAGGTCCGGGAACACCAGGGCGGCGACCTCGTCCCGGCCCTCGCCCGCGATCGCGACGTCGCGCACGAGCGGCTGGAAGGCGTCGAGGAACGCCGCCCGCAGGGGGCCGACGCTGACCCAGATGCCGGTGGTGAGCTTGAAATCCTCGTTCAGGCGCCCGTCGAAGGCGAAGCCCGCCTGCGGGTCGTCGGGATCGACCGGCACCAGGGCGTCGCCCAGGCGGTAGAAGCCCTCCTCGTCGAAGGCCGCGGCGGTCAGGCCGGGCCGGCGCCAGTAGCCCGGCGTGACGTTGGGACCGCGCACCCGGGCCTCGCGCTTGGCGCCGACGGGCGCCACCTTCAGGGCGACGCCCGCCGCCGGCAGGCCGACCTGGCCGGCGCGTCCGGGACGGTCGTCGGTGACGAGGGCGAGCGGCGCGGTCTCGGTCGCGCCGAGGCCGGTGATCATCGGCACCCGCCGGCCGATCGTGTCGAGGGCGAGGGCGTCGATGGCGTCCCAGACCGGCTGCGGCAGGCCGGACGCGGCGAAGAACGTCATCCTGAGCCGGCTGAAGAAGGTCTCCCGCAGGGCGCGGTCGGCCCGCAGGTGCGGCACCAGGGCCTCGAAGCCCTTCGGCACCGTGAGGTAGAGGGTCGGGGCGACCTCCCGCAGGGTGCGGACGGTCTCGTGGATGGCCGCCGGCGTCGGGCGGCCCTCGTCGATGTAGAGCGTGCCGCCGTTCGCCAGCACCAGGTTGAAGTTGTGGTTGCCCCCGAAGGTGTGGTGCCAGGGCAGCCAGTCCACCATCACGGGCGGCTCCTCGGCCAGCACGGGGAAGCGGGCCGCCAGCATCGCCTGGTTGGCCGCCAGCATCCGGTGGGTGTTGATCACCGCCTTCGGCACGCCCGTGGAGCCCGAGGTGAACAGGAGCTTGGCCACCGTGTCCGGGCCGACCGCCGCGTGCGCCCGGGCCACCGCGGGCGCGCCCGCCGCGGGTTCGCCCGCCACGGGCCAGCCCGCCGCGAGGTCGCCGAGCCGCGTCGCGGGCCGCCCGATCTCGGCGCGGTCGCCGACCGCCACCTCGGTGCCCGCCGGCACCGCCGCCGCGATGGCGCGCGCGTAGGCCCGGCCCTCGTCCGCGAAGACGAGGCCGGGGGTGAGGAGCTCCACGATCGCCCGCAGCCGGGCATGGTCCTGCGACACGGTGGAGTAGGCGGGCGAGACCGGCGCCACCGCCGCCCCCACGTGCAGGGCGGCGAGCGACAGCAGGGCGTGCGCGAGGCTGTTGCCCGACAGGATCATCAGGGGCCGCTCGGCCGAGAGGCCGCGCGCGACGAGGGCGGCGCCGAGGCGCTCGACCCGCGCCAGGGCCTCCCCGTAGGTGAGCCGCTCCCAGTCGCCGCCCCCGCGGCGCCGGGCCAGGAAGGTGCGGTCCGGGCTCTCGGCGGCGTGCCGGACGAGATGCGCGGTCAGGCGCTCCGGGTAGGGCGGGAGCGGGGTCGTCGCGGTGACGAGCAGGCTGCCGTCCGGCCGGGCGGCGAAGGCGTGGGCGCCGGGGCGCGGGAGGCTCGCGGCCATGGCGCTCAGCCCTTCACGAGCGGGCAGCCGCCGTCCGCGAGGGGGCGCCAGGCCTCGCCCGCCGGCACGGTCCGGACCGGCTTGAAGTAGTCCCAGCCGCCCCTGCTCTCGGCGGGCGTCTTGGTGGCGAGGAGGTACATCGGGTGGACCTTGCGCCCGTCGGCGCGGATCTCGCCGGGCCCGAAGATCGGGTCGTCCGTCGGCAGGGCCTTCATGGCGGCCACCACCGCCCGGCCGTCGCCCGCCTCCTTCACGCCCGCGAGCACCTTGAGGTAGTGCTCCACCGCCGAGTAGACGCCCGCCTGCATGTCGTTCGGCATGGCGTGGCGGGGGTGGCGCTCGGCGTAGCGCCGGGCGAAGGCCCGGGTGCCGTCGGTGAGGTCCCAGTAGTAGGGCGTGAGGATGTAGACACCCTGCGTCGCCTTCAGGCCGAGGGAGGGCATGTTGGTGATGTTGAGGATCAGCCCGGCCAGGCGCTGGCCCGGCGCGATGCCGAACTCCGCCGCCTGCTTGAGGGCGTTCGAGGTGTCGTCGCCGGCATTCGCCAGCCCGATCACGTCCGCGCCCGAGGCCTGGGCCTGGAGCAGGAACGACGAGAAGTCGCTGGAGCCGAGCGGGTGGCGGGCCGCGCCCTTCAGGCTGCCGCCCGCGGCCTTGACCTCCTCGGCGGCGCTCCCCTCCAGGTCTTTGCCGAAGGTGTAGTCGGCGGTGAGGAAGAACCAGCTCCTGGCGCCCTGCGCCACCAGGGCCTTGGCGAGGCCGTGCCCGAGGGACCAGGTGTCGTAGGTCCAGTGCACCGTGTTGGGCGAGCATTGCCGCCCGGTGAGCTCCGCCGTGCCGGCGCCCGAGCCGATGAAGACCTTGTTCTTCTCCCGCGCCAGGTTCGCGACCGCGAGCGCCACGGCCGAGTTCGGCACGTCCACGATCAGGTCGACGCCGTCCTGGTCGTACCAGCGCCGCGCGATGGCGGCGCCGATGTCGGTCTTGTTCTGGTGGTCGGCGGAGACGAGTTCGACCGGCCGGCCGGCCCCGGCGCCGAAATCCTCGATGGCGAGCTGGGCGGCGATGACCGAGCCCTGGCCCTGGTAGTCGGCGTAGGGCCCCGACATGTCGTTGAGCACCCCGATCCGCACCGGCCGCTCCGCCGCGCGGGCCGGCAGGGCGAGGGCGAGGAGCGCCGCGAGGGCCGGGGCGATCCGGCGGGCGGCGCTCGGGCGGGTCGAGGTCGGGCGTGTCGTGGTCGGGCGTTTCATGGGGGAGTTCCTCCGATGGTCTCTGGCGGTGTCGAACCGGACTTCGCGCCGGCTTGGGAAGCGTCGGGTTCGGCGCATGCGGGGCGCGCCACCCCGGGGCGGGGCGTCCCGCCCGGGGACGGTTGATCGGGCCCGGCCGCGCCGGGAAGGGGCCCCGGCGACCGCGCGGGCTCAGCGCCCCCAGCCGCGGCGGGTCCCGCGCCGCGGCTGGGGGAGGGGGGACTGCCGCGCCTACTCGCGCCGCACCTTCCTCGCGCGCCCCTCCAGGAACTCGGCGAGCCGGCGCTTGGCCTCCGCGTCGCTCTGGGCCACGGCCGTCATCAGCGCCTCCGTCAGGTAGCCGGTGGCCGGGTCCGCCTCGGCGATGCGCGGCAGGGCGTGGATCAGGGCGTAGTTGGTGAGCGGCGCGTTCTCGGCCGCCCGGGCGGCGAGGCGGATCGCGGTCTCCAGGCCCTCGCCCGCCGCCGCGAGGTAGTGCGAGATCCCGAGGCGCTCCCCGCTCTCGGCGTCGTGGACCCGGCCGGTCAGCATCATGTCGCGCATCCGCGACACCCCGATCAGCCGCGGCAGCCGCACCGAGGCGCCGCCGCCCACGAAGATGCCGCGCTGGCCCTCCGGCAGGGCGTAGAAGGCGGACGGCTCGGCCACCCGCAGGTGGGCCGAGAGCGCGAGCTCGAGCCCGCCGCCGATCACCGCGCCCTTGAGCGCCGCCACCACGGGCACGCGGCCGAACTCGATTTCCTGGAAGGCCCGGTGCCACATCCGCGAGTGCAGCATGCCGGCCGGCGCGTCCCGCTGCGTCAGCTCCGCGAGGTCGAGCCCGGCGCAGAAATGATCGCCCTCCGCGGCGATCACCAGCGCTCCCACGTCGTCGGGCAGGTTGCGGGCGATCCGCTCCAGGCCGAGGATCATGCCGTCGTCGAGGGCGTTGCGCTTGGCCGGCCGGCACAGCGTGACGATGGCGACCGCGTCCCGGCGCGCGACGCGCAGCGCCTCGCCCCCCAAGCCCGACAGGTCCTCCGGCATGGCGCGTCCTCCCGATTTTCACGTCCGGCCTGTTCGCGCCGGATTGCCAAACGTCGTTTGTAATGTGATATAACTATCTCGCCGGGTCAATCGGGCAGATGCACCGGGAACCAGATCCGGACCAGGGAGGGCGTCGCGATGATGGACGCGAGCGAGCCGGCCGGCGGCTACCGCACGGCGATCCGCCGGGTGGCGGTGATCGGCTGCGGCGTGATCGGGGCGTCGTGGGCGTCGCAGTTCCTGGCGCGGGGGCTCGACGTCGTGGCGAGCGACCCCGCCCCCGGCGCCGAGGCGCGCCTGCGCGCCGCGGTGGCCCGGCACTGGACGGCCCTGGCCGGCATCGGCCTGTCGGAGGGCGCGTCGCCCGAGCGCCTGCGCTTCGTGGCCGAGCCCGAGGCGGCCGCCGAGGGGGCCGACTTCGTGCAGGAGAACGGGCCGGAGCGCCTCGAGGTCAAGCGCGCGACCTTCGCCCGCCTCGACGCCGCCGCCCCGCCCGACGTGGTGCTGGCGACGAGCTCGTCGGGACTGATGCCGAGCGCGATCCAGGAGGCCTGCCGGCACCCGGGCCGGGTGCTGCTCGGCCATCCCTTCAACCCGCCCCACCTCGTGCCACTGGTCGAGGTGCTCGGGGGCGAGCGGACGCACGAGGGCGCGCTCGAGGCCGCGACGGCCTTCTACGCCGCCCTCGGCAAGCGGCCGATCCGGCTCAGGCGCGAGCTCGTCGGGCACGTCGCCAACCGCCTCCAGGCGGCGCTCTGGCGGGAGGCGTTCCACCTCATCGGCACGGGGGCCGCGACGGTCTCCGACATCGACGCGGCCATCGCCCACGGGCCGGGCCTGCGCTGGGCGCTCATGGGGCCGTGCCTGCTCAACCACCTCTCCGGCGGCGCGGGCGGGCTCGCCCACACCCTCGACCATCTCGGCCCGCTGATGGAGGCGATGTGGGCCGACCTCGGCGCGCCGCGCCTGACGCCGGAGCTGAAGGCGGCCCTCGTGGCGGGCCTCGGCGAGGCGCTCGCCGGGCGCGACGCGGACGCCATGGTGGCGCAGCGCGACGCCATCCTGATCGACCTGGTCCGGCGCAAGCGCGAGGCGCCCGACCTGCCGTGAGACGGTTTTCAACCCGGGAGGACAGACAATGGCCAAGGTGATCGTGACGGTGGCGCCCACGGGCGGGATGGCCTCGAAGGCGCAGAACCCCAACCTGCCGACCCAGCCCGAGGAGATCGCCGCGTCGGTGCACGCGTCCTGGAAGGAGGGCGCCGCCATCGCGGCCCTGCACGCGCGGCGCCCCGACGACGCGGCGACCTGCAACGCCGGGATCTATCGGCGCATCAACGGGCTGATCGGCGAGCGCTGCGACATCGTCATCAACAACTCGACCGGCGGCGGCTCGTCCGGCGACATGCTGGTGGAGCGGCCCGACGGGCTGTTCGAGTCGAGCTTCGAGGAGCGGCTGAAGGGCTGCGACGCCGGCGCCGAGATGGCGACCTTCGACGGCATGACCTTCGCCGACGTGCATGGCGGGCGCGAGATCTGCGTCATCACCACCCCGTCGCGCTGCGAGGCCCTGGCCAGGCGCATGCAGGAGCGCGGCATCAAGCCGGAATGGGAGGTGTTCGGCCCCCAGCACATCCTGCAGGACGTCACCCGGCTGATCGAGAAGGGCTACGACAAGCCGCCCTACTACATCAACATGGTGCTGGGCGCCGACAAGGGCTTCCAGGGCGCCATGCCGTACTCGCACGACATCCTGGCGGCGATGATCCGGATGCTGCCGCCGCAATCGATCTTCTGCGTCTCCGGCATCGGCCCGGCGCAGCTGCCCGCGACCACGCAGGCGATCCTGCTCGGCGGCCACGTCCGTGTCGGGCTCGAGGACAACAACTACTACGCCCGGGGCCAGCTCGCGACGAACGAGCAGCTCGTCGCCCGCACGGTGCGGATCATCGCGGAGCTCGGCCACGAGCCGACGACGCCTTCGGAAGCCCGGGACATCCTGGGCCTGCCGGCGCGCTGAGCCTGCGCGGGCGCGGGCCCAGGCGCCCGCGCCGGCGGGGCCCTCGCACCGCGGCACCCGCGACCCCCGCAACCACGACGCCACGGAGCGCGACCCGATGAGCCCGACCCGATGAGCGCGACCCTGCCCGTCCCGACCCTCGAGCACGTCTTCGACGCCGAGATCGCGGTCGCGGCGCCCTGCGAGGTGGGGCTCACGGCCTCGGGCGCCCGGCGGGTGATCGCCATCACGGGCGGGCGCGTGTCCGGGCCGGCGCTCCGCGGCCGGGTGCTGGCCGGCGGGGCCGACTACCAGACCATCGCGGCCGACGGGCTCACGCACCTGCACGCCCGCTACGTGATCGAGGCCGAGGACGGCGCCCGGGTCTACGTCGAGAACACCGGCCTGCGCTTCGGGCCCGCGGAGGCGCTGGAGCGGATCCGGCGGGGCGAGCCGGTCGACCCGGCCCTGATCTACTTCCGCACCGTGCCGCGCTTCGAGACCGCCGCGCCCCGCCTCGCCTGGATGGCCGCCAGCCTGTTCCTCGCGACGGGCGCCCGCGCCCCCGACCACGTCGCCCTGAGCGTCTTCCGGGTCGGGTGAGCCCGGGGGGCCGGCCCCTCACCGCACCCGGGCGACCGCGACGGTGTTGCCGTCGATGAGCGTGAACAGGATGCCGGCCGAGCGCAGGGTGGCGAGGACGATGGGGCGGCTGCGGGAGCCCGCGCCCTCCGCGTCCTCCTCCAGGCGCCGGACGGTCGACAGCGACAGGCCGCTCGCCTGGGCGAGGTCGTTCAGGGTCCAGTCGAGGAGCCCCCGGGCGGCGCGCAGGTGGCGGCCCTCGACCGCCTGGTCGAGGCCCCGCCGGACGGGGTTCTGCGCGTCCGCCGACAGGTTCGCCGACAGGGGCGCGACCACGAGGGTCCAGCTCTCGATGGCGCCCGCGGCGTCGCGCAGCGGCACCAGGGTCATCCGGAAGGGCGCCCGGCCGCCGCCCGCGATGCGCAGGGTCGGCGTGACGCTGTAGGGCTTGCCGGCCGCGTACAGCCGCGGCACCTCCTGGCGCCAGCGCGCATGCTCCTCCGGGATCGCCGGCGCGACCCAGTCCTCCCGCAGGTCCTCGCGCCGCAGGCCCGTCAGCGCCAGGAATTCCGGCCCGAACTCGAGGAACGGGACCACGGTCTCGGTGTAGATGAAGACCTGCGCCTGCCGCGAGAGGGCGAGGCGCCGCTGCTGCTCGGCCCGCTGGATCTCGACGAGCCGCTCCCGGTCGGTGGCGTCGATGACCACGCCCGCCGCGGAGGTCGGCTGTCCGTCCGGGCTGAAGTACACCTCCCCGCGGCTGACCACCGCCCGCATCCGTCCGTCGGGACGGATGATGCGGACCGTGTGCTCGCCGATGACGCCCCCCTGCACCACCTGGGCGACGTCCTCGAGGGTGTCCCGGTCGTCGGGATGGACGAGGCTCAGGAGCAGGGCGTAATCCGCCTCGACGCTCTCCGGCAGGCCCAGGATGCGGTAGAGGCCGGGCGACCAGACCTGCTCACCGGTGCGGAAGCGCCAGCCCCAGGTGCCGGTGAGGCCGAACCCCTCCAGCAGCCTCATGAACTCGCCGGACGAGAAGGCGAGCGGGTCGCTCACGGGCGGCAGGCTTTCGCGCCGGCCGCCCGCCGCCGCGGGGCCGGGCCGCGCCGGCGTCGCGCGGCGCCTCGGCGCGGCGGGTGCGCGCATGATGGCGCAAGGGTCGCTGTCTCTGCCATGGCTTTGCTTGCGGGACCGCAGGGCCCCGGATCGATGCTTGCATGACCCTGCGGAATGGAGCGGGGCCGGGGCCGGGGCAACATGCCATGAGCTTGGGGTTCCGGGGCTTGGATTGCAAGTCTCGGGTTCCAGGGCTTGGCTTCCAGGGCTCGTGTTCCGGAGCTCCGCCGGCGCCCCAGCGCGGGCCGCGCCCCGGCCCGCCTGATCGCGCGGCCCGCCCGCCGCAGCGGCAGGGATCAGGTTTAAGAAAAATCTTCTTCTAGATGACGCTGACGCAGCAATACCTATCTCCCTGACGGCGTAAAAACGAAAACGTCGCCTATTGATGGCGACGAGGTCCGCGACCTATCTAAGACGGCCCGGCGCGCGTCCCCGGGTCAACGGTCTCAAGGTCCGGTCATGCGCCCTGCCATCTTCGATCCGTTCGGCGAGCGCCTGGATCTACAGCCCCGGCCGGGCGCCTCCCCGGGCCGGGACTGCGTTTCTGCCGAATCCGTCTCTCAGGATTCCGCGGGCGGGCGCCGCCGCGGCGCCTGGATGCGCCGCAGGGTCGGCCTCGTCGTGTTCTGGGTCCTGGCGGCCGGCCTGATCACCGCGCGGGGCGTCTTCTTCGATCCCAGCACCGCCTTCAGGCCGCACGCCCCCGCGCGGCTCGCAGCGAGCGCCGAGCCCCTGGTGCGCTGAGCGCTCAGACCCCGCCCGCACCGTCCTGAGCCGGGCCGCGGGCTTGGGGGCCTCCCCGAACGATCTGGACGCCTCGTCCCGCGGGCTCTAGTGCCTTGGCGGGCGCCGGCGCGCGGACGGGGAGCACGATGGGGCGGGCGGCGGCCTTAGGCCGGTATGCGGCGGCGCGGCTGCCCGGATTCGCCCTCTGCGTCGCCGTCACGGCGGCGGCGAGCCTCGTCCAGGCCCTGGAGGAGCGGGTCGTCCACCACCCCTACGTCGAGGCGCTGGTGATCGCGATCCTGATGGGCATCGCGATCCGCTCGGCCTGGGAGCCGGGGCCGCGCTGGCGCGTCGGCATCGCGTTCAGCGCCAAGCAGCTCCTCGAGGTCGCCGTGATGCTGCTCGGCGCCTCGATCAGCCTCGCGGCGCTCGTCGCCTCCGGCCCGGCCCTCCTCGGCGGCATCGTCGCCACGGTGGCGCTGACCCTCGCGGCGAGCTGCGGCATCGCCCGCCTGCTCGGGCTGCCGGCCCGGATCTCGATCCTGATCGCCTGCGGCAACGCCATCTGCGGCAACTCCGCCATCGCGGCGGTCGCGCCGGTGATCGGCGCGAGCGGCGACGACGTCGCCTCCTCGATCGCCTTCACGGCCATCCTGGGCGTGCTGGTGGTGCTGGGGCTGCCCCTGCTGATCCCGCTCCTCGGCGTCTCGCCTGTCCAGTACGGCGTGCTCGCCGGCCTCACCGTCTACGCGGTGCCCCAGGTGCTCGCCGCCACCGTGCCGGTCAGCCTCGTCAGCACGCAGGTCGGCACCCTCGTCAAGCTGGTGCGGGTGCTGATGCTCGGCCCCGTGGTCCTGGGCCTCTCGCTCCTGGCGCCGCGCCTGCGGGGGGCTGAGGCCGGGGCGGCCGGGCGGCCCGGCTTCTTCAAGCTGGTGCCCTGGTTCATCCTCGGCTTCCTGGTGCTGGCCGCGGCCCGCTCGCTCGGGCTCGTGCCGGACCCGGCCCTCGGCCCGCTGACCCGGGGCGCCGGCCTGCTGACGGTGGTCTCGATGGCGGCGCTCGGGCTCGGGGTCGACGTGCGGGTGGTGGCCCGCGTCGGCGCCCGGGTCACCCTGGCGGTGACCGCCTCGCTCCTGGTCCTGCTCCTGATCAGCCTGGCGCTCGTGTACGGCCTCGGCATCCCCTGAGGGGCCTCCCGTCGCCCCCCGCCGGGGCCCGGCCGCGGCGGATGCCCTTGCGTCCGGGGCCGCCCCGGCGTGAGATGGCGCGACGCCCCAGGGAGGATGGTCCGATGCGCGAGACGAACTGGAACCGCCGGCAGCTCCTGCGCGCCGCCGGCGCCGGGCTGCTGGCCGCCGGGCCCGCGTCCCGGGCCCTGGCGGAGGAGGTCCGGCTGCCCTTCGCCAACGGCGAGCGGCCGCTCGTGCGCTACCCGGGCAAGCGGCCGATGATCCTCCAGACCGCGCGCCCGCCCCAGCTCGAGACCCCGTTCGCGGTGTTCGACGAGGGCGCGATCACCCCCAACGACGCCTTCTTCGTGCGCTACCACCTGGCGGGCCTGCCGGAGGAGATCGACGGCGACGCCCACCGGATCGCCGTCGCCGGCAAGGTCGAGCGGCCCCTGTCCCTGTCCCTGGCCGACCTCAAGGCCTTCGAGCCGGTCGAGATCACGGCCGTCAACCAGTGCTCGGGCAACAGCCGCGGCTTCTCCGAGCCGCGGGTCGCCGGGGGGCAGCTCGGCAACGGCGCCATGGGCAACGCCCGCTGGCGCGGCGTCCCCTTGCGGGCGGTGCTCGAGCGGGCCGGCGTGCGGGCCGGCGCCCGGCAGGTCACCTTCGGGGGGCTCGACCAGCCCGTCGTCGAGGCCACGCCCGACTTCGTCAAGGCGCTCGACATCGACCACGCCCGCGACGGCGAGGTGATGCTGGCCTACGCGATGAACGGCCAGGACCTGCCCTTCCTCAACGGCTACCCGGTCCGCCTCGTGGTGCCGGGCCATTACGGCACCTACTGGGTCAAGCACCTCGACGCCGTCACGGTCGTCGACGGCGTCTACGACGGCTTCTGGATGAAGTCGGCCTACCGCATCCCCGCCAACCCGTGCGCCTGCACCGAGCCCGGCGCGGCGCCCACCGCCACCGTGCCGATCAACCGCCTCCCGGTGCGCTCCTTCGTCACCAATCTCGCGGACGGGGCCGCCGTCGCGGCGAACCGCGCGGCCGTCCTGCGGGGCATCGCCTTCGACGGCGGCGCCGGCATCGCGGAGGTGCTGGTGTCGGGCGACGGCGGTCGCAGCTGGGCCGGGGCGAGCCTCGGCCCGGACCTCGGCCGCTACGCCTTCCGGACCTGGCAGGCCTCCCTGACCCTGCCGCCCGGCGACCACCGGGTGAAGGTGCGGGCGATCAACCGGAACGGGCAGTCGCAGCCGGACGCGGCGCTCTGGAACCCGGCCGGCTACCTGCGCAACGTGGTCGAGACCACCCGGCTGCGCGCGGCATGAGGACAGCGATGCTGCGGATCGCCGGATCGGCCCTCCTCGCCCTCCTCGCCGCCCTCACGGCCGCCGCCTGGGCGGCGCCCGTGAGCTATCCCCTGCCCGAGGCGCAGGCCGCCTTCCGGGACGGGCCCGGCGCCGACGTCGCGCGGGCGAACTGCGCCGCCTGCCACTCGGCCGACTACATCGCGACCCAGCCCCCGCGCCAGGGCCGCGCCTTCTGGGCCGCCGAGGTCACCAAGATGATCAAGGTCTACGGCGCCCCGGTCGACGAGACCGACGCCCTAGCCATCACCGACTACCTGGCGGCGACCTACTGAGGGGCGCGGCCGTCCCGGGTCCCGGTGGCGGGGCCCCGGGGCGGCCCGGGGGGCCGTCACACCGTCCAGGGGGCCGGGGCGTCGGGGCGCAGGCCGTAGCGGGCGATGGCCTCGGCCACCCGGGCCCGGTCGAGGCTCCCCTCGTCGGCGAGGGCCGAGAGCGCCGCCACCGCGACGTGGTGCCGGTCGACCTCGAAGAACGCCCGCAGCGCGCTGCGGGTGTCGCTGCGCCCGAAGCCGTCGGTGCCGAGGGCCACGAACCGGGCCGGCACCGAGGCGGCGATGAGCTGCGGGTAGGCCCGGACGTAGTCGGTGGCGGCGATCACCGGCGCGGGCCCGGCGAGGGCCTCCGCCACGAGGCTCCTGGCGGCCGGCGCGCCGGGGTTGAGCATCGCGGCGCGCTCGGCCGCCCGGGCGTCGCGGGCGAGCTCGCTGAAGCTCGTGACGCTGTGGACCTCGCAGGCCACGCCCCACTCCTCCGCCAGGAGGCGCGCCGCCGCGATCACCTCCGGCAGGATCGCGCCGGAGCCGAGGAGCCGCACGGCCGGCTCGCCCGCCCCGTAGCCGGCGAACCGGTACATCCCCCGGATGATGCCCTCGCGCGCGCCCTCCGGCATCGAGGGCTGGGCGTAGGACTCGTTCATGGCCGTGACGTAGTAGAAGGTGTCCTCGTCCCGCTCCATCATGGCGCGGGCGCCGTGGTCGAGGATCACCGCCATCTCGTAGGCGAAGGCCGGGTCGTAGGCGCGGCAGTTCGGGATCGTCGAGGCGATCAGGTGGCTGGAGCCGTCCTGGTGCTGGAGCCCCTCGCCGCCGAGCGTCGTGCGGCCGGCGGTGGCGCCGATCAGGAACCCGCGGGCGCGCTGGTCGGCGGCGGCCCAGATCAGGTCGCCGACGCGCTGGAAGCCGAACATCGAGTAGTAGATGTAGAACGGCAGCATCGCGAGGCCGTGGACGCTGTAGGACGTCGCGGCCGCGGCCCAGGACGAGATCGCGCCCGCCTCCGTGATGCCCTCCTCCAGGAGCTGCCCGTCCTTCGCCTCCTTGTAGTAGAGCATCGAGCCGGCATCCTCCGGCTCGTAGAGCTGGCCGACCGGCGAGTAGATGCCGACCTGCCGGAACAGGTTCGCCATGCCGAAGGTGCGGGCCTCGTCGGCGACGATCGGCACGATGCGCGGCCCGAGCTCCTTGGTCTTGATCAGGTTGCCGAACAGCCGCACCGCCGCCGTCGTGGTCGACATCTCCTTGCCGTCCGCCTCGAGCGCGAAGGCGGCGTAGCTCGGGAGCGGCGGCACCGCGACGTGCGGCGCGCTGCGGCGCCGGCGCGGCAGGACGCCGCCGAGGGCCTCGCGCCGCTCCCGCAGGTAGGTGAGCTCGCGGCTCCCCTCCTCGGGCTTGCAGAAGTCGAGGCGCTCCACCTCCGCGTCGGTGAGCGGCAGCGCGAAGCGGTCCCGGAACGCCTTCAGGGCCTCGACGTCGAGCTTCTTGGCCTGGTGGGCGGTCATGCGCGACTCGCCCGCCCCGCCCATGCCGTAGCCCTTCTTGGTCTTGGCCAGGATCACGGTCGGGCGGTCCTTCGTGGCCTTGGCGGCCGCGAAGGCCGCGAACAGCTTGCGGAAGTCGTGGCCGCCGCGCTTGAGCCGGTCGACGTCGGAATCCGACATGTGGGCCACGAGCGCGCGCACCTCCTCGTCCTCGCCGAAGAAGTGGGCGAGGTTGTAGGCGCCGTCCTTGGCCCCGAGGGTCTGGTACTTGCCGTCCACCGTGGCGGCGAAGCGGCGCAGGAGGGCGTGGTTGGTGTCGCGGGCGAAGATCGCGTCCCACTCCGAGCCCCACAGCACCTTGACGACGTTCCAGCCGGCGCCGCGAAAGACGCTCTCGAGCTCCTGGATGATCTGGCCGTTGCCGCGCACCGGCCCGTCGAGGCGCTGCAGGTTGCAGTTGATCACGAAGGTCAGGTTGTCGAGCTTCTCCCGCGCCGCCAGGGTGAGGGCGCCGATGGATTCGGGCTCGTCCATCTCGCCGTCGCCGAACACGCCCCAGACGTGCCGGCCGGCCGTGTCGGCGAGGCCGCGGTCCGCGAGGTAGCGCATGAAGCGCGCCTGGTAGATCGCGTTGATCGGCCCGATGCCCATCGAGCCCGTCGGCACCTGCCAGAAATCCGGCATCAGCCAGGGATGGGGGTAGGAGCACAGGCCCTCGCCGGCGATCTCCTGCCGGTAGTGCCGGAGGTTGGTCTCCGAGAGGCGCCCCTCCAGGAAGGCCCGGGCGTAGACGCCGGGGGCCGAGTGGGGCTGGAAGAACACGAGGTCGGCGCCCGCGCCGCTCGCGTCGCCGGCCCGGAAGAAGTGGTTGAAGCCGAGCTCGAAGATCTCGGCCGCCGAGGCGTAGCTCGCGACGTGGCCGCCGAGCTCGCCGTAGGCCATGTTGGCCCGCACCACCATGGCGAGCGCGTTCCAGCGCATGATCGAGGTCAGGCGCTCCTCGACCGCGAGGTCGCCCGGATAGGGCGGCTGCTTCTCGAGCGGGATGGTGTTGCGGTAGGGCGAGTAGGGCGGCGCCTCCTCGACGATGCCGATCTCGCGCGCCTTCTGCTCCAGGCGGTCGAGGAGGAAGCGCGCCCGGGCCGCGCCGCCGTGGCGCAGGACGGATTCGAGGGAGGCGAGCCAGTCGGCGGTCTCGGCCGGGTCGGGGTCGGCCACGCCGCGGGGCCCGAGGATGGGCTGGCCCCCGGGCTGGGGGGCCTGGGCGTGGGCGGCCTGGATCTGGGCGGCCTGGGGCTGGTTCTCGTTCACCGGCGGGGAGCCGGCCGGGATCGGCTTGGCGCTGGCGCTCATCGGGTCTCTCCTCCCTTGCGCCGCGCCGGCACGCGGCGCGGCGTCGCCACGGATGGTGCACCATGTGCCCCGGCGCGCGGGCGTTTCGCAAAAGGAATCGGCGGGCGGGCCCCGCGCTGCTCCCTCGTGACGCGGGCCGCACGCTCCGGGATGGCGCCCGCCCGGCCGTTGAACTAGTGTCGCGCCCGAAGTCGGGCCGTGCGGGGCCGACCTCCATCGGGGCGACCCGCCGCCGTTCCGGCGCGGGCGCGAGGAGGCCGGCTGCCCTGCGCCCGCCCTGCGCGAGGGAGCCTCCCGGATGAGTGTCGACACGGCCGCCGTGCCGAGCCTGCGCGAGACGCCGCTCCACGGGCTGCACCGGGACGCGGGCGCCCGGATGGTGCCCTTCGCCGGCTACGCGATGCCGCTGCAATACCCGCTCGGCCTCCTCAAGGAGCACCTGCACACCCGGCAGGCGGCGGGCCTGTTCGATGTCTCCCACATGGGGCAGATCGCGGTCCGGCCGCGCTCCGGCGCCATGGCGGACGCCGCCCGGGCGCTCGAGACCGTGCTGCCGGTCGACGTCCTCGGCCTCGCCCCCGGGCGCCAGCGCTACGGGCTGCTCACGAGCCAGGCCGGCGGCATCCTGGACGACCTGATGCTCGCCCATCTCGGCGACCACTACCTGCTCGTGGTCAACGCCGCCAACAAGGCCTCCGACCTCGCCCACCTCCTCGACGCGGTCGGGCAGGATTGCGAGGTCGAGGCGCTGGACCGGGCGCTGATCGCCCTCCAGGGGCCGGGGGCGGAGGCGGCGCTGGCCCGGCTCGTGCCGGAGGCCGGCGCCATGCGCTTCATGGATGCGCGCCGGGTGACGGTCGGGGACGGGGAGGCGGCCCGCGAGGCGGTCGTGGTCCGCTCCGGCTACACCGGCGAGGACGGGTTCGAGATCGCGCTGCCGGCCGATGCGGCCGTGGCCTTCACGCGCGCGCTCCTCGCCGACGCGGGCGTGCGGCCGGCGGGCCTCGGCGCCCGCGATTCCCTGCGGCTCGAGGCGGGCCTCTGCCTGCACGGCTCGGACATCGACCCCGGCACCACGCCGGCCGAGGCCGGCCTCGCCTGGGCGATCCCGAAGGTGCGCCGCCGCGGCGGCGCCCGCGAGGGCGGCTTCCCGGGCGCGGCCCGCATCCTGCAGGAGATCGCCGAGGGGCCGGCGCGCCTGCGGGTCGGCCTGCGGCCGGAGGGCCGCACCCCGGTGCGGGCCGGCGCCGCGCTGTTTCCCGACGAGGCCGCGGCCGAGCCGGTCGGCGCCGTGACCTCGGGCGGCTTCGGGCCGAGCCTGGAGGCGCCCGTGGCGATGGGCTACCTGCCGGCGGCCCTCGCGGTGCCCGGCACGCGGCTCTTCGCCGAGGTCCGCGGCCAGCGCCTCCCCGTCGCGGTCGCGGGCCTGCCGTTCCGCCCCGCCGGCTTCAAGCGCACCTGAAGGAGACAGCGATGCTGAAATACACCGACGAGCACGAGTGGCTGCGCCTCGACGGGGAGGTCGCGACGGTCGGCATCACCGACCACGCCGCCGAGCAGCTCGGCGACCTCGTCTTCGTCGAGCTGCCGAAGGTCGGCGCGCGCCTGACCCGGGGCGCCGCCGCCGCGGTGGTCGAATCGGTCAAGGCCGCCTCCGACGTCTACGCGCCCCTCGACGGCGAGGTGACGGAGGTGAACGAGGCCGCGGTGCAGGACCCCGCCACGATCGGCACCGATCCGCAGGGCGCCGGCTGGCTCTACCGGATGCGCGTCGCCGATGCGGGCCAGCTCGACGGCCTGATGGACGAGGCGGCCTACCGGGCCTTCGTGGCCTGAGGCCCGCGGCCCCGACGCAGCAGGGCCTCCCCGACGAGCGCGGCCCGAGGAGACGGACGACAGATGCCCGCGGACAAGTACGACCCCTACGACTTCGCCAATCGCCGCCACATCGGGCCCTCGGTCGACGAGATCGCCCGGATGCTGGAGACCGTCGGCGCCCCGACCCTGCACGCGCTGATCGACGAGACCATCCCGGAGGGCATTCGCCAGGCCGAGCGCATCGATTTCGGGGTCGCCCTGTCCGAGCGCCGGGCGATCGAGCGCCTGCGGGCCACCGCCAACAAGAACCGGCTCCTGACCTCGCTGATCGGCCAGGGCTACCACGGCACCACCATGCCGCCGGCGATCCAGCGCAACATCTTCGAGAACCCGGCCTGGTACACGGCCTACTCGCCCTACCAGCCCGAGATCAGCCAGGGCCGGCTCGAGGCGCTGCTGAACTACCAGACCGCCGTGAGCGACCTCACGGGCCTCGACATCGCCAACGCCTCCCTGCTCGACGAGGCGACCGCGGCGGCCGAGGCCATGGGCATGGCCCGCCGGATCGCTTCCGCGGGGGCCGAGGCGTTCTTCGTCGATGCCGAGTGCCTGCCCCAGACCCTCGCGGTCCTGCGGACCCGGGCCGAGCCGCTCGGCTGGGAGATCGTCGTCGGCGACCCCTTCACCGATCTCGACCCGGCCCGCGTGTTCGGGGCGATCTTCCAGTACCCGGGCGTGCGCGGCGCCCTCCACGACTACACGGACGTGATCGCGCGCCTGCACGCGGCCGGCGCGGTCGCCGTGATGGCGGCCGACCCCCTCGCCCTCACCCTGCTGAAGCCGCCCGGCGAGATGGGCGCCGACATCGCGGTCGGCTCGATGCAGCGCTTCGGCGTGCCCATGGGCTACGGCGGCCCCCACGCCGCCTACATGGCGACCCGCGACGCCCACAAGCGGGCGCTGCCGGGGCGCATCGTCGGCGTCTCGGTGGATTCCCGCGGCAACCGGGCCTACCGGCTCTCGCTCCAGACCCGCGAGCAGCACATCCGCCGCGAGAAGGCGACCTCGAACATCTGCACGAGCCAGGTGCTGCTCGCCGTCATCGCGTCGATGTACGCGGTGTTCCACGGCCCCCGCGGCCTCAAGGCCATCGCGATGCGCATCCACCGCGACGCGACCCGCCTCGCCGAGGGCCTGGCCTCGCTCGGCTTCAGGACGCACCCGGAGGCCTTCTTCGACACCGTCACGGTGGAGGTCGGGGCGTTCCAGGGCGTGATCCTCAAGAACGCGGTGGCGAACGGCGTCAACCTGCGCAAGGTCGGCAGCGACCGCATCGGCATCACGCTCGACGAGCGCACCCGGCCCGACATCGTCGAGGCGGTCTGGCGCGCCTTCGGGGGCGACCACCTGCGCTACGACGAGGCCTGGCCCGAGCCGCGCCTGCCCGGGGACCTCGTCCGCACCTCGGCCTACCTCACGCACCCGATCTTCCACATGAACCGGGCCGAGAGCGAGATGACGCGCTACATGCGCCGCCTCGCCGACCGGGACCTCGCCCTCGACCGGGCCATGATCCCGCTGGGCTCCTGCACCATGAAGCTCAACGCCACGGCCGAGATGCTGCCGATCTCCTGGCCGGAATTCTCGGAGCTGCATCCCTTCGCGCCCAGGGACCAGGCCGAGGGCTACGCCGAGCTCATCGCCGACCTCTCGGCGAAGCTCGCCGCGGTCACGGGCTACGACGCCATCTCGATGCAGCCGAACTCGGGGGCGCAGGGCGAGTACGCGGGGCTGCTCGCCATCCGGGCCTACCACCTCTCGCGGGGCGACCGGCACCGCACGGTCTGCCTGATCCCGTCCTCGGCCCACGGCACCAACCCGGCCTCGGCGCAGATGTGCGGCATGACCGTCGTGGTGGTCGGCGCCGACCGGCACGGCAACGTCGACGTCGCCGACTTCCGGGACAAGGCCGAGGCCCACGGCCCGAACCTCGCCGCCTGCATGATCACCTACCCGTCGACCCACGGCGTGTTCGAGGAGGCGGTGCGCGAGCTCTGCGCGATCACCCACGCCCACGGCGGCCAGGTCTACCTCGACGGCGCCAACCTCAACGCCCTCGTCGGCCTCGCCCGGCCCGGCGACATCGGGGCCGACGTCGGCCACATCAACCTGCACAAGACGTTCTGCATCCCGCACGGCGGCGGCGGGCCCGGCATGGGCCCCATCGGCGTCAAGGCGCACCTGATCCCGTTCCTGCCCGGCCACCCGGAGACGGACGGGCGGGACTTCTCGGTCTCGGCCGCGCCCTACGGCTCGGCCTCGATCCTGCCGATCTCCTGGAGCTACTGCCTGCTGATGGGCGGGCGCGGCCTGACCCAGGCGACCCGGATCGCGATCCTCAACGCCAACTACATCGCCCGGCGCCTCGAGGGCGCCTACGCGGTGCTCTACACCGGCGTGAACGGCCGGGTCGCGCACGAGTGCATCATCGACGCCCGCCCGCTGATGAAGAGCGCCGGGATCAGCGTCGAGGACATCGCCAAGCGCCTGATCGATTGCGGCTTCCACCCGCCGACGATGAGCTGGCCGGTGGCCGGCACGCTGATGATCGAGCCGACCGAGTCCGAGACCAAGGGCGAGATCGACCGCTTCTGCGACGCCATGCTGGCGATCCGCGAGGAGATCCGGGCGATCGAGGAGGGCCGGATGGACCGGGCCAGCAACCCGCTCAAGAACGCCCCCCACACGGTCGAGGACTTGGTCGGCCCCTGGGAGCGGCCCTATTCCCGCGAGGAGGCCTGCTTCCCGGCCGGCGCCTTCCGGGTCGACAAGTACTGGCCCCCGGTCAACCGGGTCGACAACGCCTACGGCGACCGCAACCTCGTCTGCGCCTGCCCGCCGGTGGAGAGCTACATGAAGGCGGCGGAGTAGCGAGGGAGGCCGCGGCCGCGCCTCAGGGCGCCGCCGGCTCCCCGCGGCCGGCCGGGCGGGCGGTCTCCCGGGCGGCCGCCAGGAAGTGCCGGCGCCGCGCCGCGGC
>NZ_QOWC01000158.1 GCF_003574465.1 Methylobacterium crusticola | reverse complement strand
TGGGGCTCGCGGCCGCCGGGCTCGCGGTGCTGGCGCTCCTCGCCCGGCCGGCCGCCGGCCGGATCTGGGCGCCCGCGAGCCTCGCCTGCGGCGCCGTCGTGGCGCTGGTGCCGGTGCTGCTGCGCGACGACCCCCGCATCGGCATCGCCGGGCCCCTGTGGCTGTTCGGGGTGGTCTGGACCACCGACGTCGCGGCCTACTTCACGGGCCGGGCCCTCGGCGGCCCCAAGCTGTGGCCCGCGGTGAGCCCGAAGAAGACCTGGTCGGGCTTCTGCGGCGGGCTCGCCGCCGCGACGCTCCTCGGCGGGGCCGTCGCGGCCGGGGCCCGGCACCTCGGCGCCACCGAGGCGCTCCCCCTCGCCCCCGCGCTCGCCCTCTCGGCCCTCGGCTCGGTGCTGAGCCAGGGCGGCGACCTCGCCGAGTCGGCGCTCAAGCGCGCCTACGGGGCCAAGGATTCGGGGCGCCTGATCCCGGGCCACGGCGGCGTGATGGACCGCCTCGACGGCTTCCTCGCCGTCGCGGCCCTGGCCGGCGCCCTCCTGATCGGACGCTCCCTGACCTGACGGGCGCGGCGCGCCCCCACCCGCGAGGACACCTCCCTTGACCCTCACCGTCTCCGTCCTGGGGGCGACCGGCTCGATCGGGCGCTCCACCGCCGACCTGCTCGACCAGCACCGGGACCGCTTCCGGGTCGGCGCCGTCGCGGGGGGGCGCGACGCCGCGGCCCTCGCCCGCGTGGCGCGCGAGCTCGGCGCCGGGTTCGCGGCGCTCGCCGACCCGGAGGGCGGGCCGGCCCTGCGGGACGCCCTCGCCGGCTCCGGCATCCCCTGCGGCGCCGGTCCCTCGGCGGTGATCGAGGCCGCGACCCGGGACGCCGACCTCGTGGTGGCGGCGGTGAGCGGGGCGGCCGGGCTCGCGCCGACGAGCGCGGCGATCCGCCTGGGGCGGACCGTGGCGCTCGCCAACAAGGAGAGCCTCGTCTGCGCCGGCGACGCCTTCATGCGCGACGCGCGGAGGTTCGGCGCCCGGATCCTGCCGATGGATTCCGAGCACAACGCGCTCGCCCAGGCGATCGGCGAGGGCCGGATCGACGACGTCACCCGGATGACCATCACGGCCTCGGGCGGTCCCTTCCGGACCGCGACCCGCGAGGCGATCGCGGCGGCGAGCGCCCGGGAGGCCGCCGCCCACCCGACCTGGTCGATGGGGATGAAGATCAACATCGACTCGGCCACCCTGATGAACAAGGGCCTGGAGCTGATCGAGGCGCACCACCTCTTCGCCGTCGAGGCCGGGCGCCTCGACTGCGTGGTGCACCCGCAGTCCATCGTCCACGCACTCGTCACCTGGCGGGACGGGGCGGTGACGGCCGGCCTCTACCTGCCGGACATGCGGGTGCCGATCGCCCACTGCCTCGGCCTCGGCGCGCGGCTCGGCATCGCCCGCGGCCGCCCCCTCGACCTCGCCGCCACCGGCAGCCTCACCTTCGAGCGCCCGGACGAGGCGCGCTTCCCCTGCCTGCGCATCGCCCGGGCGGCCCTCGCCGCCGGCGGGGCGCAGCCGACGGTGATGAACGCCGCCAACGAGATCGCGGTCGCGGCCTACATCGCCGGGCGGATCGGCTTCTACGACATCGCCGCCCTGGTCGAGGACGCCTGCGAGGCCTTCGCGGCGCGCTGTCCCGCCGCGCCCGCCGACGTCGAGGAGGCCCTGGCGATCGACGCGCAGGTGCGCCGCTGGAGCACCGACGGGCTCGCGGCCCGGGCCGGGTGAGCGCGCCGGGGGCGGGCCGGTCCGGCCGCGGGCGCGGCCCCCGGACGCCCCGGGCCGCTGCGGCCTGTTCGAGCGCGGTCCGACGCTGTATGACGGGCGCCCGGACAGGGACCGGACCGGGCGAGAGGAGCCGGCGCGCTGCGCCGGAGGACTGACGATGGACATCCTCAACGCCGTGGGCGGGGCGACGACGGGCTTCCTCACCTCGGCCGTCGCCTTCCTGTTCGTGCTGACCGTCGTGGTGTTCATCCACGAGCTCGGCCACTTCCTGGTCGGGCGCTGGTGCGGCGTCGGGGTGACGAGCTTCTCGATCGGCTTCGGCCCCGAGCTCGTCGGCTTCAACGACCGCCACGGCACGCGCTGGAAGCTCTCGGCGATCCCGCTCGGCGGCTACGTCAAGTTCGTGGGCGACGTGAACGGCGCCAGCGTGCCCGACCCCGACGCCATCGCCCGGATGGACCCGGCCGAGCGCGCGGTGAGCTTCCACGGCAAGAGCGTCTGGAAGCGCATCGCCATCGTGGCGGCCGGCCCGGTCGCGAACTTCCTGCTCGCCATCGTGGTGTTCGCGGGCGTGATCTACGTGGCGGGCCGCTACGAGGTGGCGCCGCGGGTCTCCTCGGTGCAGGCCGGCAGCGCGGCCGAGCGCGCCGGCTTCCAGGCCGGCGACGTGGTGCTGTCGATCAACGGCGCGCCGGTGCGGAACTTCGCCGAGATGCAGCGCGCCGTGTCGGGCAGCGCCGGCGACCACCTCGCCTTCATGGTCGACCGCGGCGGCGTGCCGACCGCCCTCGACGCGGTGCCCGACCGCATCGAGGAGAAGACGCCGTTCGGCGTGCAGCGCATGGGCCGGCTCGGCATCCAGGGCCCGCGCGACGCCGCCGACGCGAAGCTCGTGCGCTACGGGCTCGGCGACTCCCTGAAGATCGGCGTCTCGGAGACCTACTACGTCGTCGAGCGCACCTTCGACTACGTCGGCAAGCTCGTGACCGGGCGGGAATCGCCCGACCAGCTCTCGGGGCCGATGGGCATCGCCCGGGTGTCGGGCCAGGCTGCCAAGGTCGGCGGCCTCGGCGCCCTGGTCGGGCTGATCGCCGTGCTGTCGGTCTCGATCGGCCTCATCAACCTCTTCCCGGTGCCGCTCCTCGATGGCGGCCACCTCCTGTTCTACGCCGTCGAGGTGGTGCGCGGCCGGCCCCTGAGCGAGCGGGCCCAGGAGATCGGCTTCCGCATCGGCCTCGCGCTGGTGCTGATGCTGATGCTGTTCGCGACCTGGAACGACATCCTCCACCTCGGCGCCTCGTTCGCCCGCGGCACCTGAGGCCCGGGCCCGGCGGCGCCGGGCGCCCGGGCGCCCGGGCCCGCGAAGTCCGGGCAATTTTCGTAAAATTCGTCCCATTCCGGGCCTGTCGCCGACGGGGGCGCTTCAGCGCCCGCTCACCACGCGGCGCGAAAGCTCGGCCGCAGCCCGTGACAGGAAGGCCACGTCTGGGCAAAATCCCGATCCGCTGGGGCCCTGGCGTTTGCTTCGCCAGGGAATCCCGATAGAAGCGGGGCTGGGACCAGGGGATCGTCGCACCTCGAACGAGGGCGATGACCTACGGGTGCGAACCCGTACCGATAAAAAGAGACGGGCCATTTGATGATGTCGATGACGGGAAAGCGCCGACTTGCGTTGGCGAAAGGCGCCATTGTCATGGCCGCCATGGCGATCGCGAGCGGCGCTGCCCAGGCGCAGCAGGTGGTCGTCCAGGGTAACAGCCGCGTCGACGCCGATATGGTGCGGTCCTACGTGACCGGCGTGTCGCCCGAGGAGGGCCGGCGCAACCTGATCGCCAGCGGCATGTTCACCGACGTGCGCGTGTCGCACAGCGGCGGCCGCATCATCGTCTCGGTGCGCGAGAACAGCACGATCAACCGCGTCGTCTTCGAGGGCAACAAGAAGGTCGAGAAGGGCACGCTCGAGGGCATCGTCGAGGCGAAGTCCCGCGGCCCCTTCAGCCAGGCCCTCATCAACGCCGACCTCGAGCGCATCCGCGAGGTCTACCGCCGCGCCGGCCGCGGCCTGGCCAAGGTCACGGTCCGGACCGTCGACCTGCCGAACGGCCGCGTCGACGTGGTCTACACCGTCGACGAGGGCGACAAGACCGGCGTCAAGGAGATCCGCTTCGTCGGCAACCAGGTCTACTCGGAGGGCCGGCTCAAGGACCTCATGACGCTGTCGGAGATGAACCTCCTCAGCTTCATCAAGACCTCCGACGTCTACGATCCCGACCGGCTCGCCAACGACCTCGACCTGATCCGCCGCTACTACCTGAAGAACGGCTACGCCGATTTCCGGGTCGCCTCGGCCGACGCGCGCTTCGACGAGGCCGCGGGCGGCTGGGTCATCACCATCACGGTCGAGGAGGGCCAGCAGTACCGGGTCGGCGCCGTGGCGGTGGATTCCCGCCTCGGCGGCGTCGACGGCACCACGCTGCGGGGCGAGCTGCGCACCGGGGTCGGCGACGTCTACAACGCCGAGGACGTCGAGAAGACCCTGACGGGCGTGACCACCGAGGTGGCGCGCCGCGGCTACCCCTTCGCGCAGGTCCGCCCCACCGGCGAGCGCGACCGCGCCACCGGCACCGTGGCCCTCGGCTACATCGTCGAGGACGGCCCGAAGGTCTACATCGAGCGCATCAACGTGCGGGGCAACACCCGCACCCGCGACTACGTCGTGCGGCGCGAGCTCGACATCACCGAGGGCGATGCCTACAACCGCGTGCTCATCGACCGTGCCGAGCGGCGCCTCAACGGCCTCGGCTTCTTCAAGAAGGTGCGGTTCTCCAACGAGCCCGGCTCCTCCCCCGACCGGGTGGTCGTGAACATCGACGTCGAGGATCAGCCCACGGGCTCGTTCTCGGTCGCCGGCGGCTACTCGACGGCGGACGGGATCATCGGCGAGGTCTCGGTCTCCGAGTCGAACTTCCTCGGCCGCGGCCAGTACGTCCGCGTCGCCGGCACCGCCGGCCAGTACACCCGCGGCATCGACTTCTCGTTCACCGAGCCGTACTTCCTGGGCTACCGCCTGGCCGCCGGCTTCGACGTCTTCAACAAGTACAGCGACCAGACCCGCTACTCGCGCTACGTGACCGACGTGGTCGGCGGCCAGCTCCGCCTCGGCCTGCCGATCACCGAGGAGTTCGGCGTCACCCTGCGCTACTCGATCTACAACACCGACCTGAAGGTCCCGAACACCCTCAAGCGGCCCTACAACGACTGCTCGATCCCGCTGCCGGGCTACACGGCCACGAACGCGGCCGGGCTCCCGATCTACCCGAACTGCGCCCTCGACGGCGAGGCCTCGATCGCCCTCAAGGAGGCGGTCGGCTCGACCCTGACGTCGCTCGCCGGCGTCACCCTCGCGTACTCGACCCTCGACAACCTGCAATTGCCGCGCAACGGCTTCTACGGCGAGCTCAAGCCGGAATTCGCCGGCATCGGCGGCGACTCGAAGTTCTTCCGGGTCACCGGCGAGGCGCGCTACTACAAGGAGCTCTGGGAGGACGTCGTCGGGTTCGTGAAGCTCCAGGGCGGCCACGTCCTGCCGACCGACAGCAGCACGCTCCGGGTCACCGACCAGTTCTTCCTCGGCCCGTCGCTCGTCCGCGGCTTCGCGCCGAACGGCATCGGCCCGCGCGACGTCGGCTCGGGCGACGCCCGCTCGAACGCCCTCGGCGGCACCACCTACGTGGGCGCCTCGGTCGAGGTGCAGTTCCCGATCTGGGGCCTGCCCCGCGACCTCGGCCTCAAGGGCGCCGTCTTCGCCGACGCCGGCACGCTGTTCGGCTACAAGGGCAAGCGCGCCTTCGACGTGAACGGCGACGGCTTCATCAACGGCTTCAGCGCCACGGGCTGCAACTTCAACGCCTACACGATCGGCGTCGAGCCCGAGTGCGTGAACGTCCGCGACAAGGCCACCCTGCGCTCGTCCGTCGGCGCCTCGATCCTGTGGAACTCGCCGCTCGGCCCGATCCGCTTCGACTACGCCTACGCGCTGAGCAAGGACGAGGGCATCAACACCGGCTTCGGCCGGGTCGGCAAGGACCAGACGCAGGCGTTCCGCTTCTCGGGCGGGTCGCGCTTCTGACGGGATCCGGCGGGCGCCCCGCGGCGCCCGGCCCCCGGCCCCGGAGCCGGCTGCACCCCGGTGCGGCCGGCTCTTTTCGTTCCGGCCGGGTGTTTTCGTTTGTCCCCCGCCCGGCGGTCGGCTAGTCCGGGCGCCCGTCCGCTGCCGGATGGGGCGGGCCGAGCCAACGGCCCGCCGGGGCCCCCGCGGGTTGTGAGGCATGTCCGAACCGGTCTTCTTTCCCCTCGCGGGCGCCGTCCGCCTGAGCGAGATCGCGCGCCTCGCCGGCGCGGCGCTGGCGCCGGACGTCGACGGCGAGGCCGCCATCGACGGCGCCGCCCCGCTGGAGAGCGCCGGGCCCGGCGACCTCGCCTACATGGACAACGCCCGCTACGCCGAGTCCCTGACCCGGACCCGCGCCCGCGCCTGCCTGGTGTCGTCCCGCTTCGCCCCGCGGGTGCCGCCCGGGACCGTGGCGCTGGTGACGCCCCAGCCCTACCGGGCCTTCGCGCAGGTCCTGGCCCGGCTCTTCCCGAGCGCGGCGCGGCCGGCCTCGCTGTTCGGCGCCACCGGCGTCTCCCCGGGCTCCTTCGTGCACCCGTCCGCCCGCCTCGAGCCCGGCGTCGTGGTCGATCCCGGCGTCGTCGTCGGCCCGGGCGCGGAGGTCGGCGCCGACACCGTGCTGGCGGCGGGCTGCGTGATCGGGCCCGGCGTGCGGATCGGGCGGAGCTGCGCCATCGGGCCCGGGGCCTCGCTGCTCCACGCCCTCGTCGGCAACCGGGTCATCGTCCACGGCGGCGCCCGCATCGGCCAGGACGGCTTCGGCTTCGCCATGGGCCCGGGCGGCCACCTCAAGGTGCCGCAGGTCGGCCGGGTCATCATCCAGGACGACGTCGAGGTCGGCGCCAACACCACGATCGACCGCGGCGCCAGCCGCGACACGGTGGTGGGCGAGGGCACCAAGATCGACAACCAGGTGCAGATCGCCCACAACGTCGTCATCGGGCGCCACTGCGTGATCGTGGCCCAGGTCGGCATCTCGGGCTCGACCACGCTCGAGGATTACGTGGTCCTGGGCGGCCAGGTCGGCGTCGTCGGTCACCTGCGCATCGGCGCGGGCGCCCAGGTCGCGGGATCGAGCAACATCAACAAGGACGTGCCGCCCGGGGCGCGCTGGGGCGGGACGCCGGCCAAGCCCGTGCGCGAGTGGTTCCGGGAGATGACGACGCTGAAGAACCTGGCGGCGCGCGGGCGCGACGCGGACGAGGCCTGACGGGGGCCCGCGCCCCGGCCGGCGGTTGTCGAGGGCGGGGCCGCGGCCGCCGGGCCGGCAACCGCCGTTCTGCCGCCTCAAAGTCGTTGCATCGCCCCACCTCTCGCCGAAGATGGCGCACCCTTGCACGATGACCGACTGGCCGTGTCCCGCGCGGCCGCCAACGGAGCCTGACGCGATGACCGAGATGCCTGCCGAGTTGGGCGCGGCCGACATCATGCGGGTGATGGAGCTCCTGCCCCATCGCTACCCGTTCCTGATGGTGGACAGAATCATCGCCATCGACCGCGACGAGAGTTGCATCGGCATCAAGAACGTCACGATCAACGAGCCGCACTTCTCCGGGCACTTCCCGAGCGCACCGGTGTTCCCGGGCGTGCTCTTGATCGAGGGCATGGCCCAGACCGCCGGCGCGATCTGCTGCGCCCACAAGCTTCAGGGCGACGCCAAGCCCAGCAAGGTCTTCTTCATGACCATCGACAAGGCGAAGTTCCGCAAGCCCGTGCTGCCGGGCGACGTCGTCGAGTACCACATGCGCAAGATCAGCAACCGGCGCTTCATGTGGTGGTTCCGCGGCGAGGCCAAGGTGAACGGCACCCTGGTGGCCGAGGCGGAGATCGGCGCGATGCTGGTGACCGAATGAGCGGGGAGCCGACGCAGCGGGACCTGCCCGCGCCCCGCATCCATCCGAGCGCCGTGGTCGAGGACGGCGCGGTGCTGGGCGCCGGCGTCGCGGTCGGGCCGTTCTGCCACGTCGGTCCCGAGGTCACCCTCGGGGAGGGCGTGCACCTCCTCGGCCAGGTCGCGGTGGCGGGCCGCACCACCATCGGGGCCCGCACGCGCATCTACCCGTTCGCGTCGATCGGCCACCCGCCGCAGGACCTGAAGTACCGCGGCGAGCCCTCGACCCTGACGGTCGGCGCCGATTGCCAGATCCGCGAGGGCGTGACCATGAACCCGGGCACCGCCGGCGGCGGCCTGGAGACGGTCGTGGGCGACGGCTGCGCGTTCCTGGCCAACAGCCATGTCGGCCACGATTGCCGCGTCGGCGACCACGTCGTGTTCTCGAACAACGTCATGCTGGCGGGCCACTGCACCGTCGGCGACTACGCCATCCTGGGCGGGGGCGCCGCGGTGATCCAGTTCGCCCGCATCGGCGCGCACGCCTTCGTGGGCGGGCTCTCGGGGCTCGAGAACGACCTCATCCCGTACGGCATGGCGCTCGGCAACCGCGCCTACCTGTCGGGGCTCAACATCATCGGGCTGCAGCGGCGCGCCTTCTCGCGCGAGGACATCCACGCCCTGCGCCGGGCCTACCGCCTGCTCTTCGCGCAGGAGGGCACGCTGATGGAGCGCGTCGAGGACGTGGCGGAGGAGTTCGACCGGCACGCGATCGTGCAGGAGATCCTCGCCTTCATCCGCGAGGGCGGCAAGCGCTCCGTCTGCACCCCCCGCGAGGCGCCGGGCCCCGCCTGATGGCGGCCGCCCCGGTCCCCGCGCCCGCGGGCGCGGTGGCGATCGTGGCCGGCGCCGGGCGCCTGCCGCTCCTCGTCGCGGCCGCCCTCGAGCGGGCGGGCCGGCCCTGCCGCATCCTGGCCCTGCGCGGCTTCGCCGACCCGGCCACCCGGCGCCGGGCCGACGCCACCGTCGACCTCCTCGACGTGCAGGGCGCGCTCGCGCGGCTCGAGGGCTGGGCGCCGGCCGGCGTGACCCTGGCGGGCGCGGTGGCGCGGCCGAGCCCGGCGGCGCTCCTCAACACGCTGGCGGCCTTCCGCAACCGCGAGGCCCTGCGGGCCCTCGCCTCCGGCGGCGACGACCGCCTGCTGCGCGGCGTCCTCGCCCTGCTCGAGGAGCACGGCCTCACGGTGCTCGGCGTGCACGACCTCGCGCCGGGCCTGATGGCCCCGCCGGGCCTCTTCGGCCGCCACGCGCCGGACGAGGCGGCGCGGGTCTCGGTCGCGACCGGCCGGGCGCTCCTCGCCAGCCTCTCGCCCCACGACGTCGGCCAGGCCGCCGTGGTCGGGAGCCGGCGCGTCCTGGCGGTCGAGGGCCCGGAGGGCACCGACCGCATGCTCGCCCGGGCCCGCGCGATCGCGCGCCGCCCCCTCGGCCTCGGCCGCCCGCCCGCCGGCCTCGTCCTCGTCAAGCTCGCGAAGGCGGGGCAGGACCTCAGGGTCGACCTCCCGGCCATCGGCCCGCGCACCGTGCGGCGCGCCGCCGCCGCGGGCTGCGCCGGCCTCGCGGTCGAGGCCGGCGCGACCCTAGTGCTCGACCGGCCCGAGACGGCGGCGCTCGCCGACCGCCTCGGCCTCTTCCTGCTCGGCCTGGAGATCCCCCGATGAGCGCCGCCCCCACTGCGCCGACGAAGATCTGGCTCGTGGCCGGGGAAGAATCGGGCGACCAGCTCGGCGCGAAGCTGATCCGCGCCCTGCGCAGCCTCGCCCCCGGCCCCCTGGCGCTCGAGGGCGTCGGCGGCGACGCGATGGCGGCGGAGGGCGTGCCCTCGCTGTTCCCCCTCGAGGACGTGGCGGTGATCGGCTACCTCGCGGTGGCGGCGCGCCTGCCGCTGCTGATGCGCCGCATCCGCCAGACCGTGCGGGCCTGCGTGGCGGCGCGGCCCGACATCCTGGTGATCATCGACAGCCCGGGCTTCACCCACGCGGTGGCGAGCCGGGTGCGCAAGCGCCTGCCCGGCCTCGCGGTGATCGACTACGTCAGCCCGAGCGTCTGGGCCTGGAGGCCGTGGCGGGCCCGGACCATGCGCTCCTACATCGACCACGTCCTGGCGCTGCTGCCCTTCGAGCCCGACGCCCACCGGCGCCTTGGCGGGCCCGCCTGCACCTATGTCGGCCACCCGCTGATCGAGCGGCTGGCCGAGCTGCGGCCGGACCCGGCGGACGCGGCCCGGCGGGCGGCGTCCCTGCCCGTGCTGGCGGTGCTGCCGGGCTCGCGCCGCACCGAGATCGAGCGCCTGATGCCGGTCTTCGGGGCGGCCCTCGGGCTGCTGCGGGCCCAGGGCGCGGCCTTCACGGCGGAGGTTCCGGCGGTGGCCCGGCACCGCGCCCTCGTCGCCGACCTGGCCTCGGCCTGGGCGGTGCGCCCGCGCCTCGTCGAGGGCGAGGCGGAGAAGCACGCGACCTTCCGTCGGGCCCGGGCCGCCCTCGCGGCCTCCGGCACCGTCACGCTGGAGCTCGCCCTCGCGGGCGTGCCGATGGTGGTGGCCTACCGGGTGCCGAAGATCGAGGAGCTGATCGTGCGCCGCCTGATCCAGGTGCCGACGATCGTCCTGCCGAACCTGATCCTGGGCGAGAACGCCATCCCGGAGCTGATCCAGGCGGAGTGCACGCCCGAGCGCTTGGCGCGGGCCCTCGGCCCGCTCCTGGCGGACGGCCCGGCCCGGACGGCCCAGGACCAGGCGCTCACCCGCCTCGACACCGCGATGCGCCTGCCCGACGGCGACGACCCGAGCCGCAGCGCCGCCCGGATCGTGCTGGCGGCGGCAAGCCGCCCCGCGGCCGCCTGAGACGACCCTCCCGGGCGGCGCGCGCCCCGGGCCGCCCGGGGCCCCGTCCCTCACCCGCGCTGGGCGATCGAGACGTACTCGCGCTTCGAGGGCCCGACGTAGAGCTGGCGCGGCCGGCCGATCTTCTGCGAGGGGTCCTCGATCATCTCGGCCCACTGGCCGATCCAGCCCACCGTGCGGGCGAGCGCGAACAGCACCGTGAACATCGAGGTCGGGAAGCCCATCGCCTTCAGGGTGATGCCCGAGTAGAAGTCGATGTTCGGGTAGAGCTTCTTCTCGATGAAGTACTCGTCCTTGAGGGCGATCTGCTCCAGCTCCATGGCGACGTCGAGGAGCGGGTCGTCCTTGATGCCGAGCTCGTTCAGGACTTCGTGGGTGGTCTTGGCCATGATGCGGGCGCGCGGGTCGTAGTTCTTGTAGACCCGGTGGCCGAAGCCCATCAGCCGGAACGGATCGTTCTTGTCCTTGGCCTTGGCGACGTACTCGCCGACGCGCTCGGGCTTGCCGATCTCCTCCAGCATCTTCAGGGCCGCCTCGTTGGCGCCGCCGTGGGCGGGCCCCCACAGGCAGGCGATGCCGGCGGCGATGCAGGCGAACGGGTTCGCGCCCGAGGAGCCGGCCAGGCGCACCGTCGAGGTCGAGGCGTTCTGCTCGTGGTCGGCGTGCAGGATGAAGATCCGGTCGAGCGCCCGCGACAGCACCGGGTTGGCCTGGTACTCCTCGCACGGCACCGCGAAGCACATCCGCAGGAAGTTCGAGGTGTAGTCGAGGTCGTTCTTCGGGTAGATGAACGGCTGGCCGATCGTGTACTTGTAGGCCATGGCGGCCAGCGTCGGCATCTTGGCGATCATGCGCATGGAGGCGATCATGCGCTGCTTCTCGTCCGTGATGTCGGTCGAGTCGTGGTAGAAGGCCGAGAGGGCGCCGACGGAGGCCACCATGACGGCCATCGGGTGGGCGTCGCGGCGGAAGCCCTGGAAGAAGCGCTGCATCTGGTCATGCACCATGGTGTGGCGCGTGACGCGGTAGTCGAAGTCGGCCTTCTGGGCCGGGGTCGGCAGCTCGCCGTACAGCAGCAGGTAGCAGGTCTCCAGAAAGTCGCCGTGCTCGGCGAGCTGCTCGATCGGGTAGCCGCGGTAGAGCAGCACGCCCTCGTCACCGTCGATGTAGGTGATCTTGGATTCGCAGGCGGCCGTCGAGGTGAAGCCGGGATCGTAGGTGAACATCCCGGTCTGCGCGTAGAGCTTGCCGATGTCGACCACGCTCGGACCGATGGTGCCCTCCTTGATGGGCAGTTCGATCTGGCGGCCGTTCACCGTGAGGGTGCTGGTGGGAAAGCTCATGGGGTTTTGGACCCTTTCATCAACGGGAATGAGCGTCGAGGTGCCTTGAGCCGACCGGCCCGGGGCGCCGGCGGCGGCAATTTTGCTGCGGGTGCTCACTCGCCGACCGGGTTAGCGGATCGACGCACCCGCTTCAACTGGACCGCAGGGACCGGGTTACAAAATTCACGCTCTGTTCATACGTGCGCCGGCCGCCCCGACCCGGCCGGGGATTCGGGCGGCGCGCTCCCGGAGCGTGGCGCCGGGCCGCCGGACCGGGCCCGGCCGCCCCCCGAACAAGCCGCGCCCGCCCTCCGGGCCCGCCTGCCCTCCGGGCCCGCAGGGCGAAGCAGGAATCAGGCCGCGCTCGCCTGGTCGCGCAGGCGCCCGAGGCTCTCGTCGCGCCCCAGCACCGCCATCACGTCGAACAGGCCCGGCGAGGTGGAGCGCCCGGTGAGGGCCGCCCGGAGCGGCTGGGCTACCTGCCCGAGCTTGACGCTGGCGCCCTCGGCGAAGAGGCGCACCGCCCCCTCGGTGGTGGCCGCGCTCCAGTCGGGCAGGGCCTCGAGGTGCGGGATCACGCCGGCGAGCCGCTCGCGGCCGCCGTTGCCGAGGAGGCCGGCCGCGCGCTCGTCCAGGGCGAGGGGGCGCGGGGCGTAGAGATAGTAGGCGCTCTCGACGAGCTCGACCAGGGTCTTGGCGCGCTCCTTGAGCCCCGGCATCGCCGCCAGCAACTTCTGCCGCAGCGCGGGATCGAGCGGCGCGCTCAGGCCCCAGCGGGAGCCTTGCGCCGGCAGCATGGCCTCGATGGCGTCGACCAGCGCCGGGTCCGGCGTCGTGCGGATGTAGTGCCCGTTGAGGTTCTCGAGCTTGGCGAAGTCGAACCGGGCGGGCGAGCGGCCGACCTGGGCGAGGTCGAAGGACCGGATCATCTCCTCGGTGGAGAAGATCTCCTGGTCGCCGTGGCTCCAGCCGAGGCGCACAAGGTAGTTGCGCAGGGCGCTCGGCAGGTAGCCGAGGTCGCGGTAGGCGTCGACCCCGAGGGCGCCGTGGCGCTTCGAGAGCTTGGCCCCGTCGGGCCCGTGGATCAGCGGGATGTGGGACATGCTCGGCACCGCCCAGCCGAGCGCGCCGTAGATCTGGGTCTGCCGCGCCGCGTTGGTGAGGTGGTCGTCGCCCCGGATGACGTGCGTGACGCCCATGTCGTGGTCGTCCACCACCACGGCCAGCATGTAGGTCGGCGTGCCGTCCGAGCGCAGCAGCACGAGGTCGTCGAGGTCCTTGTTCTGCCACACGACCCGGCCCTGCACCGCGTCGTCGACCACGGTCTCGCCCGCGGTCGGCGCGCGCAGGCGGATCACCGGCCTGACGCCCGGGGGCGCCTGCGCGGCGTCGCGGTCGCGCCAGCGGCCGTCGTAGCGCACCGGCCGGCCCTCGCGGCGCGCGCTCTCGCGCATCTCGGCCAACTCCTCCGGGCTGGCGTAGCAGTGGTAGGCCCGGCCGGCGGCGAGCAGCCCCTCGGCCACCTCGCGGTGCCGCGCGGCGCGGGCGAACTGGTAGATCACGTCCCCGTCCCAATCGAGCCCGAGCCAGGCGAGGCCGTCCAGGATCGCGTCGATGGCTCCGCGCGTCGAGCGCTCGCGGTCGGTGTCCTCGATGCGCAGGAGCATCCGGCCGCCCGTCGTGCGGGCGTAGAGCCAGTTGAACAGCGCCGTGCGGCCACCGCCGATGTGGAGGAAGCCCGTGGGCGACGGGGCAAAGCGGGTGACGACGGAGGACATCGATGACACGGACCGGGTGAGAGCGAGGAATCGAGCGCGGCCGGGATCTCGACGCGGGGTCGGTCTTCGAGTCGACCCACCGGCGCGCCGTCCTGTACCATGCGGTGGACCAGCCGTTAAGAAACCGTGTCGGCGGGCCGGTGTTCACGGACACACGCGGGGAGCGGCGGTTTCGCGCAGGGCGGACGCGCCCGGATCGTGCAGCATGGCGGCGGAGCCTCGGGCGGGCAGGACGGTGGCGGGCGCCGGGGCGCATCCCGGCGGGCTGCGCCTCGCGCCCGGCGCGGTGCTGCCGTGGTCGGGCGCGACGCTGCCGCGGGCGGGGGCCTGGATCGCCGCCGGCCTGTCCGAGGAGGCGGCGCAGCGCCGGCTGTTCCCGTGGCTCGCCGTGGCCTTCGGGGCGGGCGTCCTCCTGTTCTTCACCCTCGCGGACGGGCCGCCCCTCCTCGCGGCGCCCTTCGGGGCGGGGGCGGCCTGCGCCGGCGCCGCCGTCGCCCTGAGGGCGCGGCCGGTCGGCCTGCCGGTCATGCTCGGGCTCGCGGCCCTGTTCCTGGGCTTCGGCGCGGCGGCCCTCCGGGTCGCGGGCGTCGCCGCCCCGGTGCTCGCCCGCACCACCATCGCGCCGCTCTCCGGCTTCGTGGAGGCGCTGGAGGAGCGCGAGGAGGGGGCGCGGCTCGTGGTGCGGGTCCGGCGCTTCGGCGACCTCGCCCCGGGAGAGCGCCCCGCGCGGGTGCGGGTCTCCTACCGGCGGGCGCAGGCCCTGCGCCCCGGGGACTACATCGAGGCCAAGGCGCGCCTGCTGCCGCCGCCGGAGCCGGCCCGGCCCGGCGGCTACGACTTCGCCCGCGACGCCTACTTCCGCGGCATCGGCGCCGTGGGCTCCCTCCTCGGCGCCGTCGCGGTCCTGCCCGCGCCCGAGCCGGCGCCCGCCGCCCTGCGCCTCGCCGCCGCCATCGACGACGCCCGCAACGCGCTCACCCGGCGCATCACCGACGCGAACGGCGGCCAGGCCGGCGCCGTCGCGGCGGCCCTGGTCACGGGCAAGCGCGGCCTGATCGATCCCGGCACCAGCGAGGTGCTGCGGGCCGCCGGCATCTACCACGTGGTCTCGATCTCGGGGCTCCACATGGTGCTGGCGGCCGGCGTGGTCTTCTGGCTCGCCCGCGCGCTCCTCGCCCTCGCGCCGGGCCCGGCCCTCGCCTGGCCGATCAAGAAGATCGCGGCCGGGCTCGCCATGGCGGGCGTCACCGCCTACTGCGTCTTCTCGGGCTGGGACCTCGCGGCCGAGCGCTCCCTCGTGATGACGCTGGTGATGCTCGGCGCCATCCTGGTCGACCGCCCGGCCCTGAGCCTGCGCAACCTCGCGCTCGCGGCCCTGCTGGCGCTCGCGCGCGAGCCGGAAGGCCTCCTCGGCCCGAGCTTCCAGATGTCGTTCGGGGCGGTGGCGGGCCTCGTCGCCTGCGCCCGCCTGGTCGACGGGCGGATCTGGCGGCCGGAGGATGCCGGCCCCCTCGCCCGGGCGCTGGCCTGGGGGCTCGCGACGGTCGCGGGCACGCTCGCCACCACGCTGGTGGCGCAGGTCGCGACGGCCCCGTTCGCGACCTACCACTTCCAGACCGTCCAGCCCTTCGGGCTCGTCGGCAACGCCCTCACCCTGCCCCTGGTCTCGGTCGTGGTGATGCCGGCGGCCGTGCTCGGCATCCTGGCCTACCCGTTCGCCCTCGACCGGCCGGTCTGGTGGGCGATGGGCCTCGCCGTGCGGGGCATGCTCGACATCGCGGGCTGGATCCAGGGCTTCGACCACGCCACCCTGGTGGTGCCGGCGTTCGGCCCGGGGGCGCTCGCCCTGATGGCGGCGGCGCTGCTCCTCCTGGCGCTGCCGGCCTCCGGCCTGCGCTGGCTCGGCCTCGCCCCGGCCGCCCTGGGCCTCGTCCTGGCGGCGAGCCCGCAGCGGCGCGACGTCTACGTCGACCGCGAGGGCGGGGGAGCGGCGGTGCGGGGCGCGGACGGGCGCCTGACAGTGCTGGGGCGCCCGCCGGCCTTCGTGCTGGAGCAATGGCTCAAGGCGGACGGGGACGGGCGCTCCCGCGACGACCCCTCCCTGAGCCGGGGCGCGGCCTGCGACCGCCTCGGCTGCGTGGCGGCCGGCCCCGGGGACCTGCGCGTCGCCCTCGTCAGGGACAAGCGGGCCTTTGCAGAAGACTGCGCCCGCGCCAGCGTGGTGATCGCCCGGACCCAGGCCCCGCCGGGCTGCGGCGCCGGGCTCGTCATCGACCGGGCCTTCCTGGCCGCCCACGGCGCCACGACCCTGCGCGTCACGCCGGCCGGGCTCGCCGTCGACACCGCACGGCGCCCCGGCGAGGGCCTGCCCTGGCGGCCGCGCGCCCCGACCCGGACGCCGCCGCCCCCCCAGCCGGAGCCGGACGAGACGGAGCTCGAGCCGTGACGATCCCGCGCCGGACCGGCCCGGCGCCTCAGTACTTCCGCACCAGGCTCACGAGGCGGCCCTGGATGCGCACCCGGTCGGGACCGAGCACGCGGGTCTCGTAGGCCGGGTTCGCGGCCTCGAGGGCGATGGAGGAGCCGCGGCGGCGCAGGCGCTTGAGCGTCGCCTCCTCGTCGTCGATGAGCGCCACCACGATGTCGCCGGTGTTGGCGGTCTCCTGGCGGCGGATCACCACGAGGTCGCCGTCGAGGATGCCGGCCTCGATCATCGAGTCGCCGCGCACCTCGAGGGCGTAGTGCTCGCCGCTGGCGAGGAAGTCCGGCGACATCGCCACCGAGCGGCTCTGGTTCTGGATCGCCGCGATGGGCGTGCCCGCGGCGATCCGTCCCATCACCGGGACGCTCACCGAGCGGCCGGACTCGTCGTGGGCCGCCATCACGGAGGGGATCGCGGCCGGCTTCGGCTCCCGCGACCGCCCGCCCTCGACGACGCTCGGGTTGAAGCGCACCACCTCGGCGGTGGGGCCGGCCACCGGGTCGGGCAGGCGGATCACCTCGATCGCCCGGGCCCGGTTCGGCAGGCGGCGCAGGAAGCCGCGCTCCTCCAGGGCCGTGATGAGGCGGTGGATGCCGGACTTCGACTTGAGGTCGAGGGCGTCCTTCATCTCGTCGAAGGATGGCGGGACGCCGGACTCGCGCATCCTCTGCTGAATGAAGCGGAGCAGGTCCAACTGCTTACGCGTGAGCATGTGCCACTCTCGTCAATCGCGCTGCCGCGCCTCGTGAAACAAATCGCGAACATGGTAAGCGTTCGACAAGTGTTCTGCAAGCGCCGCGTTCGAATCGCCGCCGGCGCCGCCGAATCGCCGGCGGCGTGGCGCCGGCGCCGCGAAGCCGCGCCGCCACAGCCCGCTACCACCTCGCCCCGCAAACTGGAGGTACTCTAAGTCGAACGTCCCGGCCGCACCCCGCCGGGCGCGACCGGAAAGGCTCACGCCGACGATGGCCAGACCCGTCCACTCGATGATCCGCGTCCTCGACGAGGAGCGCTCCCGGACCTACTACGCCCGCGCCTTCGGCCTGGAGCTCGCCGAGCGCGTCGGCTTCGACGACTTCGCGCTGATCTACCTGCGCCACCCGTCCTCGCCGTTCGAGCTCGAGCTGACGGTCAATGCCGGCCGCAGCCAGCCCTACGACCTCGGCGACGGCTACGGGCACCTCGCGGTGGTGGTCGACGACGTCGATGCCGAGCACGCGCGCTTCACCCGCGAGGGGCTGCCGGCGACGCCCCTCCGGGACTTCCAGCACCAGGGCCGGACGCTCGCCCGCTTCTTCTTCGCCACCGATCCGGACGGCTACCGGATCGAGGTGATCCAGAAGGGCGGCCGCTTCGGCTGACCCGACCGACGCCACGCCCGGACACACGCCAGAGGAGACGTCCCATGAGAGAAGTCGATCCGCGCCCGCGGGTGAGCCGCCGCGGCTTCCTGCGCAGCGCCGCCGTCGCGGCCCCGGCCGCCGCCCTCGCGAGCGGCGCCGGCCTCCCGGTCGGGGAGGCCTGGGCCGAGGGCGGCGCCGCCCTCGCGCCCGCCGAGCTGAAGACCCTGGTGAAGATGGCGCGGGACATCTACCCGCACGACTTCCTGGGCGACGTCTACTACATCACGGCGATCAGGCCGTGGGACGCCAAGGCCGCGGCCGACCCGGCCGTGCGGGCGCTGCTGACCCAGGGCGTGCGCCGCCTCGACGAGGACGCCCACGGCTGCCACGGGCTGCCCTACGTCCAGGTCGCCTGGGAGGCCGACCGCGTGGTCCTGCTCGAGGGCATCGCCCGCACCGACTTCTTCAAGAAGATCCGGTCGGACCTGGTGGTGTCGCTCTACAACCAGCCCGAGCTCTGGCCGAAGTTCGGCTACGAGGGCTCCTCGGCCGACAAGGGCGGCTACATCAACCGCGGCTTCAACGACATCGACTGGCTGCCGAAAGTCTGAGGGAGCGCCGCGCGGCCGGGGGCGCGGCGGAGGAGAGCGCGACGCAACGAACGACACCGCGCACGGCGAGGCCCGCCCGATCCCCGGGGCAGAGGCCGGCGGCGCGACCGGAGGAAACGATGGCCAAATTCGACCTGAACGACGACGGCCTCGTCGTCATCGTGGGCTCGGGCGCCGGCGGCGGCACCCTCGGCAGCGAGCTGGCGCAGAAGGGGATCAAGGTGGTGATCCTGGAGGCGGGCGCCCGCCACAACATGGAGGACTTCGTCAACGACGAGTGGGCGAGCTTCGCCCAGCTCGCCTGGACCGACATGCGCACCACCTCGGGCTCGTGGCGGGTGGCGCGGGACTTCCCCAACCTGCCGGCCTGGATCGTCAAGGCGGTGGGAGGCTCGACCGTGCACTGGGCCGGAGCCTCGCTGCGCTTCGAGGAGCACGAGTTCCGCATCCGCGACCATTACGGGGCGATGCCGGGCGCCAACCTCCTCGACTGGCCGATCACCCGGGCGGAGCTCGACCCGTGGTACGCCAAGGCCGAGGACCGGATGGGGGTGACCCGCACCAACGCCATTCCGGGCCTGCCGGGCAACAACAACTTCAAGGTGATGGAGGCGGGCGCCCGCCGGCTCGGCTACAAGGAGGTGCATACCGGCCGGATGGCGATCAACAGCGAGGAGCGCCACGACCGCGGCGCCTGCCAGCAGATCGGGTTCTGCTTCCAGGGCTGCAAGTCGGGGGCGAAGTGGTCGACGCTGATCAGCGAGATCCCCCGGGGCGAGGAGACCGGCAACCTCGAGGTGCGGCCCGACAGCATGGTGCTCAGGATCGAGCACGACGCCGCCGGCAAGGTCACGGGCGTGGTCTACGCCGACGCGAGCGGCACGCTCCAGCGCCAGAAGGCCCGCCTCGTCGCGGTGGCGGGGAACTCCCTCGAGAGCCCGCGGCTCCTGCTCAACAGCGCCTCGGCCAAGTTCCCCGACGGGCTCGCCAACTCGTCGGGCCAGGTCGGCCGCAACTACATGCGGCACATGACCGGGAGCGTCTACGGCGTGTTCGAGCGCTCGGTCCACATGTACCGCGGCACCACCATGGCGGGCATCATCCGGGACGAGGCGGCCCACGACCCGCGGCGCGGCTTCGCGGGCGGCTACGAGATGGAGACGGTCTCCCTCGGGGTCCCGTTCCTGGCGGCGTTCCTCAATCCGGGCGCCTGGGGCCGCTCCTTCACCAGCGCCATGGAGCAGTACCCGCGCATGGCCGGGATGTGGCTCGTCGGCGAGGACATGCCCCAGGAGACGAACCGCATCACCCTCGATCCCGTCGCCAAGGACAAGTTCGGGATGCCGGTGGCGAGCGTCCACTACGACGACCACCCCAACGACGTCGCCATGCGCAACCACGCCTACCGGCAGGGCGCGGCGATCTACGAGGCGGTCGGTGCCACCGTCACCTACCCGACCACGCCCTATCCCAGCACCCACAACATGGGCACGAACCGGATGAGCGCGAACCCGCGGGACGGGGTCGTGAACAAGTTCGGCCAGACCCACGACATCAGGAACCTGTTCGTGTCGGACGGCAGCCAGTTCACCAGCGGGGCGGCCTGCAACCCGACCCTGACCATCGTGTCGCTGGCGCTGCGGCAGGCCGACCACATCGCGGGCGCGATGCAGCGGCGGGAGATCTGATGACCCGCCCGACGCTTCGCGCGCTCCTCCTCCTCGCGGCGCTCGCCGCCCCGGCTCAGGCCGGCGCGGCGCGCCTGCACCTGGCGCAGGGCTCCGCCGCCCCGGCGGCCGCCCCGACGCAGCCCGGCGGGGCCGCCGCCTACCCGGGGAGCCCGGGCGACACGCCGGC
>NZ_QOWC01000157.1 GCF_003574465.1 Methylobacterium crusticola | reverse complement strand
GCTTCGTCCGCGAAAACTTTTCCTTGGCCATCGCCAAACTCCGTCGATCAGATTCAATTCAGGAAAGAGGGTCGTGGCCCCCGCCGCGGCGGAGGCCGGACCCCCGCCGCGGCGGAGGCCGGATTCCCCGCCGCGGCGGGGCCGAGTGTCCCGCACGGGCCGGGCCCGGCGAACGACCTCGCGTCGAGAGGATCGGGCGCCCCCGCAGTCAGGCGCCCCGGCGCTCACGCATACTTGGCCACCACCTTGTCGGCCTCGCCGCGCGGGACCTCCTCGTAGTGGTCGAACTGCATGGTGAAGTTGGCGCGGCCCTGCGTGAACGAGCGGAGCTGGTTCACGTAGCCGAACATGTTGGCGAGCGGCACCATCGCGTTGATGACGTTGGCGTTGCCGCGCATGTCCTGGCCCTGGATCTGGCCGCGCCGGGAGTTCAGGTCGCCGATGACCGAGCCGGTGTAGTCCTCCGGGGTCACGACCTCGACCTTCATCACCGGCTCGAGCAGGACCGAGCCGCCCTTCTGCAGCGCCTCCCGGAGGGCCGCCCGCGAGGCGATCTCGAAGGCGAGCGCCGAGGAATCGACCTCGTGGTAGGCGCCGTCGATCAGCTCCACCTTGATGTCGACCACCGGGAAGCCCGCCAGGATGCCGGCCGTCAGCACGCTGTTGAGGCCCTTCTCGACGCCCGGGACGTACTCCTTGGGCACCGAGCCGCCGACGATCTTCGACTCGAACGCGTAGCCGGCGCCCGGCTCGTTCGGCTCGACCACGAACTTCACCCGGGCGAACTGGCCGGTGCCGCCGGTCTGCTTCTTGTGGGTGTAGTCGATCTCGGTGCGGCGGGTGATCTTCTCCCGGTAGGCGACCTGCGGCTGGCCGATGTTCGCCTCGACCTTGTAGGTACGCTTCAGGATGTCGACCTTGATGTCGAGGTGGAGCTCGCCCATCCCCTTCAGGATGGTCTGGCCCGATTCCTGGTCCGTCGAGACCCGGAAGGACGGATCCTCGGCGGCGAGCTTGGAGAGCGCGATGCCGAGCTTCTCCTGGTCCGCCTTGGACTTCGGCTCGACCGCGATCTCGATGACCGGCTCGGGAAACTCCATCTTCTCGAGGATCACGGCCTTCTGCGGGTCGCACAGGGTGTCGCCGGTGCGGGTGTCCTTGAGGCCGGCGAGCGCCACGATGTCGCCCGCGAAGGCTTCCTTGATGTCCTCGCGGTTGTTGGCGTGCATCAGGAGCATCCGCCCGACCCGCTCCTTCTTGTCGCGGGTCGAGTTGATGACGTTGGCACCCGACTCGATCTTGCCCGAGTAGACGCGGCAGAAGGTGATCGTGCCGACGTGGGGGTCGTCCATGATCTTGAAGGCGAGCATGGAGAAGGGATCGCTGTCCGCCGGACGGCGCACCACCTCCTCATCGGTCTTGAAGTCGATGCCCTTGATCTCGCCGCGGTCGGCCGGAGACGGCAGGTAGTCGACGACGGCGTCGAGCAGGGGCTGCACGCCCTTGTTCTTGAAGGCCGAGCCGCACAGGACCGGGTGGAAGGCGCGGCGCTGCACCGCCGTGCGCACCAGCCGGCGCATGGTGTCCTCGTCCGGCTCGGTGCCGTCGAGGTAGGCGCTCATCGCCTCGTCGTCCATCTCGACGCAGGCCTCGACGAGCTTGATGCGGTACTCCGCGGCCTGCTCGACGAGGTCGGCCGGGATCGCCTCCTCGGAGAAGTTGGCGCCGAGCGCCTCGCCCGACCACACGATCGACTTCATGCCGATCAGGTCGACCACGCCCCGGAAGGTGCTCTCGGCCCCGATCGGGAGCTGGAGGCAGACCGGCTTGCCGGCGACGCGGTCGACGATGTCGGCGACGCACTTGAAGAAGTCGGCGCCGATCTTGTCCATCTTGTTGACGAAGACGACCCGGGGCACGTCGTACTTGTCGGCCTGGCGCCACACCGTCTCGGTCTGCGGCTCGACGCCCTGGTTGCCGTCGAGGACGCAGACCGCACCGTCGAGCACGCGCAGCGACCGCTCGACCTCGATGGTGAAGTCGACGTGGCCGGGAGTGTCGATGATGTTCAGGCGCTTGTCGCGCCAGAAGCAGGTCGTCGCGGCCGAGGTGATCGTGATGCCACGCTCCTGCTCCTGCTCCATCCAGTCCATGGTGGCGGCGCCCTCGTGGACCTCGCCGATCTTATGGGACTTGCCGGTGTAGTAGAGGATCCGCTCGGTCGTCGTGGTCTTGCCGGCATCGATGTGGGCCATGATGCCGAAGTTGCGGTAGTCCTCGATCGCGTGCGTGCGGGGCATCGGGGGGCTCCTGAAGAGTGGGGCCGCTTACCAGCGGTAGTGCGAGAAGGCGCGGTTGGCCTCGGCCATCCGGTGCGTGTCCTCCCGCTTCTTGACGGCGTTGCCGCGGTTGTTCGCGGCGTCGAGCAGCTCCGCCGAGAGCCGCTCGACCATGGTGCGGTCGTTGCGCGAGCGCGCGGCCTGGATCAGCCAGCGGATCGCCAGCGCCTGGCGGCGCTCGGTGCGCACCTCGACCGGGACCTGGTAGGTGGCGCCGCCGACGCGCCGCGAGCGCACCTCGATCGCCGGGGCGACGTTGTCGAGGGCGGCCCGGAACACCTCGATCGGGTTCACCTTGGCCCGGCCCTCGATGATGTCGAAGGCGCCGTACACGATGTTCTCGGCGACGGACTTCTTGCCCTCGTACATCACCGAGTTCATGAACTTGGTGAGAACGATGTCGCCGTACTTGGCGTCCGGGATGATCTCGCGCTTCTCGGCGCTGTGGCGGCGGGACATCGCTCGCTCCGTTCGGGGTCTTCGATAATGACTGTTACGCCCCGCGCAGGCCGCCTTGAGCCGGCGGGCCGGCGGCATCCTTGCGGGGCAGGCGATGAGACGACGGGCCGGCCGGGCGGGGTCGGCCGGGTTCTGCTTTCGGCCGGGTCCTACTTCGGACGCTTGGCGCCGTACTTCGAGCGCCGCTGCTTGCGGTTCTTGACGCCCTGCGTGTCGAGCACGCCGCGCAGGATGTGGTAGCGCACGCCCGGCAGGTCCTTCACGCGGCCGCCGCGGATCATCACCACGGAATGCTCCTGAAGGTTGTGGCCCTCGCCCGGTATGTAGCCGATGACCTCGAAGCCGTTGGTCAGGCGCACCTTGGCGACCTTGCGCAGCGCCGAGTTCGGCTTCTTCGGGGTCGTGGTGTAGACGCGGGTGCAGACGCCGCGCTTCTGCGGGCAGGCATCGAGCGCCGGCACCTTGTTGCGGCTCTTCTGCGCCTTCCGCGGATTGGCGATCAGCTGGTTGATCGTCGGCATGCCATTCCTCTCGCAACGCGTCGCCGTCCTGGGCGACCGTCGAAATCTCGTCTCGTCCGAACGACCGGCGCCACCCCGCGGTAGCGCAACGCAAATCGCGCCCCAGGCTGCGGATCAGCCTTTGGCGCGCCATGCGAGCAGAGGACCACCGGGGCCGTGAAGCCCCCGCGATCATGCCGGTCTGACACGTGTCAGTCGGTTTTGAAGTTCGGTCGCGTTTAGGCGGCGTGGATCGAGGCACGGAAGGCACGTCGATCAGCTGCCGCCTACGGCCAGCCGTTCAGTAGGGGCCTCTTAATCGGTGAGGCCGGAGGCGTCAAGGAAAAATCAGGGATTGTGCCCGCCGGGCCGCTCCCGGTCCGACCGGCGGCCGCCGCGGTCCCGGCCGGGGCATCCCGGGCGGGCGCCTCGCGCGGGGGTGCCTGTCAGGCGAGCTTGACGGGCGCGTGCTCGACGCTGATCAGCACCTCGTAGGGGGCGGCATCGTGCTTGAGGTCGTCGAGGAGGCTCGCGCGGCTCCCGGCTGACCCCGACGGGCCCTCGGTGCTCGCCGGGGCCTCGGCGCTCACGTGGACGCGGACCGCGTTGCGGGCGCGGGACAACCCGATCCCGTGGATGCCGGCCTTGCCCAGGTACTTCGTGCTCAGGCGGCTCTTGGTGTCCTCAAGCGACATGCGGATCCCCTGCCGGCGTGACCAACGCGACCTCCAGGCTGCTCAGGACCGCATCGATCGGGTTTGCGATCCCGTAGCTCCCGTCGGGCGGGCCAGCGAAGTACAGACCAACGGCCTCGGGCTCGTTCCGGTTCACCACGAGCGACCCGCTGTCGCCCGCGAGCCCGATGGCAGGATAGGACGGGCTCGGCTCGACGCGAAGCTGATTCTTGAACAAGCCTACGACCTGTGGATGGTTGTGGTCCATCCCCACGATCGCGTCGTAGGATTCGTCCGCGATCGTCCCTTCGGTGTAGCCCGTGGTCCGGCCGTGCTTGCGCACCGCGAGACCCTCGGCGCCCCGGGCCGTCCGGGCGATCGCCCCGATGGTGCAGATCTCCGGCGTCCAGTCGACGGCCGGCATCAGCGCCGCGACCGCGGCGTCGACGCCGTTGCTCCCGCCGGAGAGATCGATCGGGACGAAGCGCGCGAGCGCGGCGATCCGGTCCCCGGCGAGGCCGCCGTCGGCGGGCCCGGGCTGGTACACGGCGTCCCCGGGCGCGCCCTGGTTGACGTTCGCCAGGACGTGGTTGTTGCTCAGGATGTAGATCAGGCCCGGGTCGTCCGCCGGGCGCAGCGAGCGGCAGAAGTAGCCCAGGGTGCCGGCCGTCACCGCGTGGTGCGCCACGCTGATGCCGGCGACCAGGGGACGCTGGCGCGCGAGGCGGTCCCTCGAGCAGGGAGGGTCCCCCGGCGCCGCCGCGGGTGCCGCCGGGAGGCCGGCCCGGGCCCGGGGGAGCAGGAAGGCGGGGCTCGACTCGATCACGTCGGTCGGGATGCCGTCGAGGGACGCGGGCAGGCGGTCCTGCGGCGCGATCAGGGACGGGGCGATCTTCTGCACGACGTAGAAGCGCACCGCCAGCGCCGCGTCGACGGTGCCGCCCGCCCGCTTGCGGCCGATCCCGACGGCGTGGACGTTCCGGTTCGCCCGCGCGACCGCGTCGTCGACCCGGAAGGTCTTGCTCGTCGCCAGGACACCGTTGCGTCTTCCCAGTCCGAGAAAATACTCACTAAGCATTGTTTTGATTTCAACAATATCCGGGTCCATTATGCGTGAGCCTCGACTTCATCGGCGAGCCTTCATTCGTGGATCGCGGGCAATCATTGTAGTTTGCAACAGATAAACATTGTAATCCCGCATTTTAGAAATATGTATTCCGCAGGTGCGGCCGGGCCGGCGGCGGGGCGCGCCCGGTCTCCCGAGACGACGAAGGGCCGGTGCCGCATCGCCGGCACCGGCCCTTCGCGTCGTCGCGACGGCCCCGGCGGAGGGAGCCCCGCCGAGGATCTCGTCTCCCCTCGCCTACTCGGCGGCGGGCAGCTCGCTCAGCGCGGCGCCGCTCTCGGCGGACTTCTGGGCCATGATCAGGTCGTCGCGGCGGCGGGCGATCGTCTTGATGTCGGCGATCATCGCGCCGGTGCCCGCCGGGATCAGCGAGCCGACAATGACGTTCTCCTTCAGGCCCTCGAGGGTGTCGACCTTGCCGTTGACCGCCGCCTCGGTGAGGACGCGAGTGGTCTCCTGGAACGAGGCCGCCGAGATGAACGAGCGCGTCTGGAGCGAGGCCTTGGTGATGCCGAGCAGGACGGGCACGCCCTGCACCGGCTTCTTGCCCTCGGCCGTCAGCGCCTCGTTGATCTCCTGAAGCTCCGTCCGGTCGATCTGGTCGCCGGTGAGGATCTCGGAATCGCCGCTGTCGGTGATCTCCACCTTCTGCAGCATCTGCCGGACGATGACCTCGATGTGCTTGTCGTTGATCGACACGCCCTGCAGCCGGTAGACCTCCTGGATCTCGTTGACGAGGTAGGCGGCGAGCTCCTCCACGCCCTTGATCGCCAGGATGTCGTGCGGTGCCGGGTTGCCGTCGACGATGAAGTCGCCGATCTCGACCACGTCGCCGTCCTGCAGGTGGATGTGCTTGCCCTTCGGGATCAGGTACTCCACCGGCTCGGTGCCGTCGTGCGGGGTCAGGCTCAGGCGGCGCTTGTTCTTGTAGTCGCGGCCGAACGCGATCGTGCCGGACTTCTCCGCGATGATCGCCGCGTCCTTGGGGCGGCGCGCCTCGAACAGCTCCGCCACCCGCGGCAGGCCGCCGGTGATGTCGCGGGTCTTGGCGCTCTCCGTCGAGACGCGGGCCAGGATGTCGCCGGCCTTGACCCGCGACCCCGGGTCGACGCCGATGATGGCGTCGACGGGCAGGAGCGAGCGGGCGTCGGAGCCGCGGGGCAGCTTCAGCACCTTGCCGGTCTGGTCGTGGATCGCGAGGGCCGGGCGCAGGTCCGCGGTCCGCGACGAGCCGCGCCAGTCGATGACGACGCGCTTGGCGATGCCGGTCGACTCGTCGGTCGTCTCGGTGATCGACTGGCCGTCGATCAGGTCCTCGTAGGCCACGATGCCGTCGACCTCGGTCAGGATCGGCCGGGTGTAGGGATCCCACTCGGCGATGCGCTGGCCGCGCTTGATCGTGTCGCCCTCGTCCACGCGGACGCGGGCGCCGTACTGCAGGCGGTGGACCGCCCGCTCGGTGCCGTCCGGCCCCACGATCACCACCGCGACGTTGCGGCCCGTGGCGATGAGGTCGCCGTCCGTGTTGCGGGCGAGGCCGCGGTTGCGGACCTTCACCGTGCCCTCGAAGCTCGACTCGATGAAGGACGAGTCCGCGATCTGGGCCGCACCGCCGATGTGGAAGGTGCGCATGGTGAGCTGGGTGCCCGGCTCGCCGATGGACTGCGCCGCGATGACGCCGACGGCCTCGCCCATGTTCACGGGGGTGCCGCGGGCGAGATCCCGGCCGTAGCAGGTGGCGCAGACGCCGTTCTTGGTCGCGCAGACCAGGACCGAGCGGATCTTCACCTCCTGGATGCCGGCCTTGGTGATCGGCTCGAGGTGCTTCTCCTCGATCGTCGTGCCCTTCGGCACGATGATGCTGCCGTCCTGGGCCGTCAGGTCCTCGGCCGCGGCCCGGCCGAGGATGCGGCTCGCGAGCGAGGCCACCACCTGGCCGGCGTCGATGATCGCCCGCATGCGGATGCCGTTCTCGGTGCCGCAATCGACCTCGCGGATCACCGCGTCCTGCGCCACGTCCACGAGGCGCCGGGTCAGGTAGCCCGAGTTCGCGGTCTTGAGCGCGGTGTCGGCGAGGCCCTTGCGGGCGCCGTGCGTCGAGTTGAAGTACTCGAGCACGTCGAGGCCTTCCTTGAAGTTCGAGATGATCGGGCTCTCGATGATCTCGCCGGACGGCTTCGCCATCAGGCCGCGCATGGCCGCGAGCTGCTTCATCTGCGCCGGCGAGCCGCGGGCGCCCGAGTGGCTCATCATGTAGATCGAGTTGACCTGCTTGTCGGCGCCGTGCTCGTCCTTCTGGACGGACGAGATGCGGTTCATCATCTCGCCGGCCAGACGGTCGGAGCACTTGGCCCAGGCGTCCACGACCTTGTTGTACTTCTCGCCCTGGGTGATCAGGCCGTCCTGGTACTGCTGCTCGTAGTCCTTCACCAGCGCCCGGGTCTCGTCGACGATGACCCACTTGTTGTCGGGCACCACCATGTCGTCCTTGCCGAACGAGATGCCGGCCTTGAACGCGTGGCTGAAGCCGAGGCCCATGATGCGGTCGCAGAAGATCACCGACTCCTTCTGACCGCAATGGCGGTAGACGGTGTCGATCATCGCCGAGATCTCCTTCTTGGTCATCAGCTTGTTGACGACGTCGAAGGGGACCCGCGGGTGGCGCGGCAGGACGCTCGAGAGGATGACCCGGCCCGGCGTGGTGTCGTAGGTGCGCACCACCTCCTGGCCGTCGGGGCCGAGGCCGTTCCAGCGCCACTTGATCTTCGAGTGCAGCGTGACCGCCCGGGCCGCGAGGGCGTGCTCGAGCTCGCCGATGTTGCCGTAGACGCCCTGCATCGGGTTCTTCGGGTTGTTGGGCTTGTGCTCGCCCGCCGAGCCGTCGGCCACGATCGACAGGTAGTAGAGGCCGAGCACGATGTCCTGGCTCGGCACGATGATCGGCGCGCCGTTCGCCGGGTGCAGGATGTTGTTCGTCGACATCATCAGGACGCGCGCCTCGAGCTGCGCCTCGAGCGACAGCGGGACGTGCACGGCCATCTGGTCGCCGTCGAAGTCGGCGTTGAACGCGGCGCAGACCAGCGGGTGCAGCTGGATCGCCTTGCCCTCGATCAGCTTCGGCTCGAAGGCCTGGATGCCGAGCCGGTGCAGCGTCGGCGCCCGGTTGAGCATGACCGGGTGCTCGCGGATCACCTCGTCGAGGATGTCCCAGACCTCGGGCTTCTCCTTCTCGACGAGCTTCTTGGCTTGCTTCACCGTGGCGGAGAAGCCCTTGGCGTCGAGGCGCGCGTAGATGAAGGGCTTGAACAGTTCGAGCGCCATCTTCTTCGGCAGCCCGCACTGGTGCAGCTTCAGCTCAGGGCCGACCACGATGACCGAGCGGCCCGAGTAGTCGACGCGCTTGCCGAGCAGGTTCTGGCGGAAGCGGCCCTGCTTGCCCTTCAGCATGTCGGCGAGCGACTTCAGCGGGCGCTTGTTGGCGCCCGTGATGACGCGGCCGCGGCGGCCGTTGTCGAACAGCGCGTCGACCGCCTCCTGCAGCATCCGCTTCTCGTTGCGGATGATGATGTCGGGCGCGCGCAGCTCGATCAGCCGCTTGAGGCGGTTGTTGCGGTTGATGACCCGGCGGTAGAGGTCGTTGAGGTCCGAGGTCGCGAAGCGGCCGCCGTCCAGGGGCACGAGCGGGCGCAGGTCCGGCGGGATCACCGGCACCACGGTCAGGATCATCCATTCCGGCCGGTTGCCCGACATCTGGAACGCCTCGATGATCTTGAGGCGCTTCAGGAGCTTCTTGGGCTTCAGCTCGGAGGTCGTGGTGGCGATCTCGTGGCGCAGGTCGCCCGCGATCTTGTCGAGGTCGAGCTCCTGGAGGATGCGCCGGATCGCCTCCGCGCCGATCATGGCGGTGAAGCTGTCCTCGCCGTACTCCTCCTGCGCGCGCAGGTACTCCTCCTCCGAGAGGAGCTGGCGCTCCTTCAGGGGGGTGAGGCCCGGCTCGATGACGACGTAGGACTCGAAGTACAGGATGCGCTCGAGGTCCTTGAGCGCCATGTCGAGCAGCAGGCCGATGCGGCTCGGCAGCGACTTCAGGAACCAGATGTGGGCGACCGGGGCGGCGAGCTCGATGTGGCCCATGCGGTCGCGCCGCACGCGCGCGAGCGTCACCTCGACGCCGCACTTCTCGCAGATCACGCCCTTGTACTTCATGCGCTTGTACTTGCCGCACAAGCACTCGTAATCCTTGATCGGTCCGAAGATCCGGGCGCAGAACAGGCCGTCGCGCTCCGGCTTGAACGTCCGATAGTTGATCGTCTCAGGCTTCTTGATCTCGCCGTACGACCACGACAGGATCTTCTCCGGTGAGGAGATCGAGATCTTGATCTGGTCGAAGCTCTGCGGCTGGGCGGCCTGATTGAAAAGATTCATGACCTCTTGGTTCATGATCTGCTCCTTAAGCTGACGGGGCGCCTCGATGGGCCGGAGAGGCTGCCGCCGTGCTTGAAACGGGGCGCGGTCGGGGCCCCGGGTCGGGGCCCCGCCGGTCGTGCTGGCGTGGGGGTCGGGCGCCTGCGGCTACTCGGCCGCCTCGGGCGGCGCCTCGAGCTGGTCGTTGGCCGCCTTCTTGGAGGAGGTGAGCTCGACGTTGAGGCCGAGGGAGCGCATCTCCTTGACGAGCACGTTGAAGCTCTCCGGGATGCCCGCCTCGAAGGTGTCGTCGCCGCGCACGATGGCCTCGTAGACCTTGGTGCGGCCGGCGACGTCGTCGGACTTCACGGTCAGCATCTCCTGGAGCGTGTAGGCGGCGCCGTAGGCCTCGAGCGCCCACACCTCCATCTCGCCGAAGCGCTGGCCGCCGAACTGCGCCTTGCCGCCCAGCGGCTGCTGGGTGACCAGCGAGTAGGGGCCGATGGAGCGCGCGTGGATCTTGTCGTCCACGAGGTGGTGCAGCTTCAGCATGTAGATGTAGCCGACCGTGACCTTGCGGTCGAAGGGCTCGCCGCTGCGCCCGTCGTAGAGCGTCGACTGACCCGAGCGGTCGAGGCCCGCCATCTCCAGCATCGTCTCGATGTCGGCCTCCTTGGCGCCGTTGAACACCGGCGTCGCCATGGGCACGCCGCGGCGCAGGTTGTTGCCGATCTCGGCGAGCTCGTGGTCGGACAGGCCGGCGAGCTCGGACTCGCTGTAGATCTGCTTCATCCGCGCCCGCAGGGGCTCGATGTCGTGGGCGCGCAGGTACGCGTCCACGGCCTGGGAGACCTGGCGGCCGAGGCCGGCGGCGGCCCAGCCGAGATGGGTCTCGAGGATCTGGCCGACGTTCATCCGGCTCGGCACGCCGAGCGGGTTGAGCACGATGTCGGCGTGGGTGCCGTCCTCCAGGAACGGCATGTCCTCGATCGGCACGATCCGGGACACCACGCCCTTGTTGCCGTGGCGGCCCGCCATCTTGTCGCCGGGCTGGATCTTGCGCTTCACCGCCACGAAGACCTTGACCATCTTCATGACGCCGGGGGGCAGCTCGTCGCCGCGCTGCAGCTTCTCGACCTTGTCGAGGAAGCGCTGCTCGAGGCGCTTCTTCGACTCGTCGTACTGCTTCTGCATCGCCTCCATCTCGGTCATGAGACGGTCCTCGACGACGGCGAACTGCCACCATTGCGAGCGCGGGTAGTCGGCCAGCACCTCGCGGGTGAGCTTCGTGTCCTTCTTGAAGCCCTTCGGGCCGGCGACGGGCGACTGGCCGAGGAGGACGTCACCGAGGCGCGCGTAGGTGTTGCGGTCGAGGATCGCCTGCTCGTCGTCCCGGTCCTTGGCGAGGCGCTCGATCTCCTCGCGCTCGATCGCCTGGGCGCGCTCGTCCTTGTCGACGCCGTGGCGGTTGAACACCCGGACCTCGACGATGGTGCCGGTGACGCCGGGCGGCACCCGCAGGCTGGTGTCGCGGACGTCCGAGGCCTTCTCGCCGAAGATGGCACGCAGGAGCTTCTCCTCCGGCGTCATCGGGCTCTCGCCCTTCGGGGTGATCTTGCCGACCAGGATGTCGCCCGCGTGGACCTCGGCGCCGATGTAGACGATGCCGGCCTCGTCGAGGTTCTTGAGCGCCTCCTCCGAGACGTTCGGGATGTCGCGGGTGATCTCCTCCGGCCCGAGCTTGGTGTCGCGGGCCATCACCTCGAACTCCTCGATGTGGATCGAGGTGAACACGTCATCCTTCACGATCCGCTCGGAGAGCAGGATCGAGTCTTCGAAGTTGTAGCCGTTCCAGGGCATGAACGCGACGAGCACGTTGCGGCCGAGGGCGAGCTCGCCGAACTCGGTCGAGGGACCGTCCGCGATGATGTCGCCCTTCCTCACCTGCTCGCCGACGCGCACGAGCGGCTTCTGCGTGATGCAGGTCGACTGGTTCGAGCGCTGGAACTTCTGCAACCGATAGATGTCGACGCCCGGCTTCGAGGCGTCGGCCTCGTCGGTGGCCCGCACGACGATGCGGGTGGCGTCGACCTGATCGACGATGCCGGCCCGCCGCGCCCCGATGGCCGCGCCGGAATCGCGCGCGACCACCGCCTCCATGCCGGTGCCGACGAAGGGCGCGTCGGCGCGCACCAGCGGCACCGCCTGGCGCTGCATGTTCGAGCCCATCAGGGCCCGGTTGGCGTCGTCGTTCTCGAGGAACGGGATCAGCGCCGCCGCGACCGAGACGAGCTGCTTGGGGCTCACGTCCATCAGGTCGACGCGCTCGGGCCCCACCACGATGACCTCGCCGGCGCGCCGGCAGACCACGAGGTCCTCCGTCAGCCGCCGGCCCTCGTCCATCACGGCGTTGGCCTGGGCGACGTAGTACTTCGCCTCCTCCATGGCCGACAGGTAGGCGACCTCGTCCGTGACCACGCCGTCCTTCACGCGGCGGAACGGGGTCTCGATGAAGCCGTACTTGTTCACCCGCGCGAAGGTCGCGAGCGAGTTGATGAGGCCGATGTTCGGGCCTTCCGGCGTCTCGATCGGGCAGATGCGGCCGTAATGCGTCGGGTGCACGTCGCGCACCTCGAAGCCGGCGCGCTCGCGCGTGAGGCCGCCCGGGCCGAGCGCCGAGAGGCGGCGCTTGTGGGTGACCTCCGAGAGCGGGTTGGTCTGGTCCATGAACTGCGAGAGCTGCGACGAGCCGAAGAACTCGCGCACCGCCGCGGCCGCGGGCTTGGCGTTGATCAGGTCCTGCGGCATCACGGTGTCGATGTCGACGGACGACATCCGCTCCTTGATGGCGCGCTCCATGCGCAGCAGCCCCAGGCGGTACTGGTTCTCCATCAGCTCGCCGACCGAGCGCACCCGGCGGTTGCCGAGGTGGTCGATGTCGTCGATCTCGCCCTTGCCGTCGCGCAGGTCCACCAGCGCCTTGACCACCGCCAGCATGTCCTCGCGGCGCAGCGTCCGCACGGTGTCGGCGGCGTCGAGGTCGAGGCGCATGTTCATCTTCACGCGCCCGACCGCCGAGAGGTCGTAGCGCTCGGCGTCGAAGAACAGCGAGTGGAACATCGCCTCGGCGGTGTCGAGGGTCGGCGGCTCGCCCGGGCGCATCACCCGGTAGATGTCGAACAGCGCGCCCTCGCGGGCGGAGTTCTTGTCCACCGCCAGGGTGTTGCGGATGTAGGGGCCGACGTTGACGTGGTCGATGTCGAGGAGCGGGATCTCCTCGATGCCGGCGTCGCCGAGGCCCTTGAGGAGCTTCTCGGTGATCTCGTCGCCGGCCTCGGCGTAGATCTCGCCGGTCTTGTAGTTGACCATGTCCTCGGCGATGTACTGGCCGATCAGGTCCTCGTCGGTGGCGCGCAGCGCCTTCACGCCCTTCTCGGCGATCTGGCGGGCGGAGCGGGCCGTCAGCTTCTTGCCGGCCTCCAGCACCACCTCGCCCGAATCCGCGTCGATGAGGTCGCTCGAGGCCTTGAAGCCCTTGAGGCGCTCGGCGTCGTAGGGTACGCGCCAATCCGCCCCGTCACGGTCGTAGGTGACGCGGTTGTAGAAGGTCGACAGGATCTCCTCGCCGTCGAGACCGAGGGCGAACAGCAGCGAGGTGACGGGGATCTTGCGCTTGCGGTCGATGCGGGCGTGCACGATGTCCTTGGCGTCGAACTCGACGTCGAGCCACGAGCCCCGGTACGGGATGATGCGCGCCGCGAACAGGAGCTTGCCCGAGGAATGGGTCTTGCCCTTGTCGTGGTCGAAGAACACGCCCGGCGAGCGGTGCATCTGCGAGACGATGACGCGCTCGGTGCCGTTGACGATGAAGGTGCCGTTCTCCGTCATCAGGGGCATGTCGCCCATGTAGACGTCCTGCTCCTTGATGTCCTTGACCGACTTGGCGCCCGTGTCGGGATCGACGTCGAACACGATCAGGCGCAGCGTCACCTTGAGGGGGGCGGCGAAGGTGATGCCGCGCTGGCGGCACTCGTCGACGTCGTACTTCGGCGCCTCGAAGGTGTACTTGACGAACTCGAGCAGGGCGGTCGAGGAGAAGTCGGAGATCGGGAAGACGGACTTGAAGACGGATTGCAGGCCCTCGTCGGCGCGGCCGCCCGCGGGCTCGTCCACCATCAGGAACTGGTCGTATGACGCCTTCTGGACCTCGATGAGGTTCGGCATCTCGGCGACTTCCCGGATCTTGCCGAAGAACTTGCGAATGCGCTTGCGACCGACCAGCGTGTTGGCCATGGGTGACCTCGCTCCTCATCCACCGCGTGGCGGCTCCGGAGGGACGCCGGGCGCCCGCGCCCGCATCAGACCTGCCGGAACCTGAAGGACGGCCCGTGGAGTGGCCGACCTCGTTCCTGATTGAAACATATGGGGATCCGTGCCCCGGATCCCGAGGGGGTGCGCCGAAGCGACCTTAGCCCGCGGGCGCGAACCCGCGGGCCTGGAGGCCCGGGACCGGCGCGAGCCGGCCTCCGGGCGGGCGGCGGGCCTGCCGGCCCGCCATCGTGCTACTTGAGCTCGACCTTGGCGCCGGCCTTCTCGAGCTGGGCCTTGATCTTCTCGGACTCCTCCTTGGAGACCGCCTCCTTGACGGCCTTCGGGGCGCCCTCGACGAGGTCCTTGGCCTCCTTGAGGCCGAGGCCGGTGATCGCCCGGACCTCCTTGATGACCTCGATCTTCTTGTCGCCGATGGCGGTGAGCATCACGGTGAACTCGGTCTGCTCCTCGACGGCCGGGGCGGCGGCGGCCGCCGGGCCGGCCGCGACCGCGACCGCGGCGGCGGCGGAGACGCCCCACTTCTCCTCGAGCATCTTCGCGAGCTCGGCGGCCTCGAGGACGGTCAGCGTGGAGAGGTCGTCGACGAGCTTGGCAAGATCAGCCATTTTTCACTTCCTGCGTGTTGTCGGTTTGAACGGGTCGGGTTCGATCAGCCCTCAGGCCGCTTCGTCGGTCTTGGCATAGGCCCCGAACACGCGCGCGAGCTTGGCGGCCGGCGCGGTGACGACCTGGGCGATCTTGGTCGCGGGCGCCTGCACGAGGCCCACGATCTTGGCGCGCAGTTCGTCGAGGGACGGCAGCGTGGCGAGCGCCTTCACGCCGTCCGGGTTCAGGGCGGTCGCCCCCATGGCTCCGCCGAGGATGACCAGCTTCTCGTTGGTCTTGGCGAAGTCCACCGCCACCTTGGCAGCCGCGACCGGATCGCTCGAGTAGGCGAGCAGGGTCGGGCCCTTCAGGAGGGGCTGGATGGAGGCGACGTCCGTGCCTTCGAGAGCGATGTTGGCGAGGCGGTTCTTCGCGACCTTCACGGTGGCGCCGGCCTGCTTCATCTGCCTGCGCAGCTTCTGCATGTCGGCGACCGTGAGGCCCTTGTAGTGGGCCACGACCACGACGGCGGTGTCGCTGAACACCCCGTTGAGCGTCGCGACGAGATCAGCTTTTGCTGCTCTGTCCACCTTGGCTCTCTCCGGTTGGCGGAACCCGGGAGGGTCCCGCCGGTTGCAACTGCCGCCCAGGATGAGCCGGGGCCTTGATCAAAGACCGCGACGTCCTGCGCGACGCTTCACGGCCCTGCCCCCGAACCGACGGCGCCAGGGCCGCGATCCGGGTGAGATGGTTCAAACCGACGCCCCCGCCCGCCCGGGGGCCGGGTGGCTGAGGCGGTGAAACTCGGTCTTCCCCGTCTGTGCAGGCTGGGGGATTAAGCCGGCGAACCGGCGCCTGCAGTCTCGGACAGGACATGGCCGGACGGGGCGCGAGGGGATACCCCTTGTGCCCTCCGGCCACTCGTCACCCGGTCGCCCGGGGACCTCTCGTCGGAACTCGACCGATCGGCCGATTCCTCTCGATGTTGGAAACGTGGAGCCGGGTCTATAGCGGCGTGCAAGCGCCCTGCCAAGTGCCTGGCGCGGGTTATTCGGTCGCAGGCGGGGGCCTCGGGGAGCAGCCCCCGGTCAGGCCGCCTCCCACTCGGGCGAGCGGCTCCCGTCCCCCCGGGCGGCCTCCGCCTTGGCCTTGTTCTGCGCGGCGTAGAACGAGGCGTTGTGCTCGCCCCTGAGGGCCTCTCGGGTAAAGCGGATGAGGTGGTGGGCGACGAACCCCATGTTGAACACCGCCTCGATCTGCCCGCGCCGCATCGCCCGGCCGGCGGCGCTCCAGAAGGCGCGCCGGTAGTCGGAGCGCAGGCCGACCTGCACGGCGATGTTGAAGCCGAGCACCAGGCCCCGCCGCAGGTTGGTGAGCGTGAGCTTGCCCCGCAGCGGCGTCCGCACCCGGTTCGGGTAGGTCACCTCGACCTGGCGCAGGAAGCGCGCGAAGATGCGCTCGGGCGTGTAGGCGTGGTCGATGGCCCGGCGCCAGCTCGCCACCACCTCGTCGTGGGGGCGCAGGAAGCGCACGTTCGACTCGAGGTCCGGGTCGTCCAGCAGCCTCCCCTCCCGGGCGAGGCGGTCCCAGAGCGGGGTCCTGGGCAGGGCCTGGAGCAGGTTCATGGTCAGGACCGGCACGCCGGAGCGGTCCACGAACTCGATGAGCTTCGCCTCGGACTGGTCGGTGTCGGTGTCGAGCCCCAGGATGATGCCGGAGGTCACCTCGAGCCCGTAGGCGTTGAGGGTGGCGATGCCCTCGAGCATCGGCACGGCGGCGTTGTGCTGCTTGTCGATGCTCTTGAGGGCGTCGAGCTCGGGCGTCTCGATGCCGACGAAGACCGTGATGAAGTTGGCCTGCCGCATCAACTCGAGGATCTCGGGCTGCTTGGCCATGTTCAGGGTCGCCTCGCAGGCGAACTGGAGCGGGTAGTTGCGCCGCTTCTGCCAGGCCACCAGGTGGGGCAGCATCTCGCGGGTCGCCTTGCGGTTGCCGATGAAGTTGTCGTCCACGAAGTAGACCACCGCCGGGTGGTTGGCCTGCGCCACGATGGCGTCGAGCTCGGAGAGGAGCTGCGCCGGCGTCTTCAGCCGCGGCTGGCGGCCGTAGAGCGCCGGGATGTCGCAGAACTCGCACCGGTAGGGGCAGCCGGAGGAGAATTGCAGGGAGCCGATGAGGTAGCGCCGCAGGGGCGCCTTCTCGTAGGCCGGGGCCGGGAAGTCGGCGAGGCCGAGGCGCTCCCTGGTCTCCAGGCGCACCTGGGCGGCAGGCCGCGCGACGTCGGCGTCGAGGCGCCGGATCAGCTCGTCCGTGGCGTCGCCGATCTCGCCGACGTGGAGGTAGTCGAACTCCCCGTACTTCTCGGGCGAGCCCGAGACCGAGGGGCCGCCCAGCGCCACGACGCGGCCGGCCGCGTGGGCGCGGGCGCGGATGTCGTGGATCTGCGGCGCCTGGATGTGCATGCCGGACACGAACACCGCGTCGGCCCAGGAGAAGTCCCCGGGCGTCGCCGGGGCGATGTTCTCGTCGACGAAGCGGACCTCCCACGCCTCCGGCATGTAGGCCGCGATCAGCAGGAGCCCCTGCGGCGGCATGAAGGCCTTGACGCCGCCCATCAGGGGATAGGCGTGCGAGAAGGTGCCGAAGGAGGGGGTGTAGGCGGGGAAGACGCAGAGGATGCGTCGCGTGGAGGAGACCGGGACCGTGCTGCGCATGAGCCCCTATCTAGCACAGCCCCGCGCGTTGGCGCCCCCGGCCCGCGCGGTTTCTCAACCGTCCTTTCGCGCGCCCGGTCGCCGGGTCCCGCGACGCGAAGCGCCCGGTCCGTCGCCGGACCGGGCGCCACGCCGTTCGATGCCTGGGGCGCCCGCTCAGGCGCCGGCGGCGCCCGCTCAGGCGCCGACGGCGCCCAGCACGCTCGAGGGGTCGACCTTGACGCCCGGGCCCATCGTCGAGGAGACGGCGATGCGCTGGATGTAGGTGCCCTTGGCGCCCGTGGGCTTGGCCCGCGCCACCGCGTCCGCGAAGGCGCGGATGTTCTCGACGATCTTCCGGTCGTCGAACGAGACCTTGCCGATGCCGGCGTGGACGATGCCCGCCTTCTCGACCCGGAACTCGACGGAGCCGCCCTTGGCGCCCGCCACCGCGCTCTTCACGTCCATGGTGACGGTGCCGACCTTCGGGTTCGGCATCAGGCCGCGGGGGCCCAGCACCTTTCCGAGCCGGCCCACCAGGGGCATCATGTCGGGCGTGGCGATGCAGCGGTCGAACTCGATCGTGCCGCCCTGGACCGTCTCGAGCAGGTCCTCGGCCCCGACGATGTCGGCGCCGGCCGCCCGCGCCTCGTCGGCCTTGGCGCCGCGGGCGAAGACCGCGACCCGCACGGTGCGGCCCGACCCGTTCGGCAGGTTGCAGACGCCGCGGACCATCTGGTCGGCGTGGCGCGGGTCGACGCCGAGGTTCATCGAGACCTCGAAGGTCTCGTCGAACTTGGCGCTGGCGCGCGCCTTGATCAGCGCCACCGCGTCGGAGAGCGGGTAGAGCCGGGTGGACTCGATGCCCTCGCGGGCGCCGCGGATGCGCTTGCCTTCGTGTGCCATGTCGCCCTCCCTTACGCCGTGACTTCGAGGCCCATGGCCCGGGCGGAACCCCGGATCATGGCGACCGCGGCGTCGACCGAGTCGCAGTTGAGGTCGGGCATCTTCCGCTCGGCGATCTCGCGGATCTGCGCCTCGGTGACCTTGCCGGCGGGCGCGCCCTTGCCGGGGGTCTTCGAGCCGGAGGCCGGCTTCTTGCCGATCTTCAGGCCGGCCGCCTTCTTGAGGAAGAACGAGACCGGCGGCTGCTTCATCTCGAAGGTGAAGGACCGGTCCTGGTAGGCGGTGATGATCACCGGGATCGGGGTGCCCTTGTCGATCTGCGAGGTGCGCGCGTTGAACGCCTTGCAGAACTCCATGATGTTGAGGCCGCGCTGACCGAGCGCGGGACCGATGGGCGGCGACGGGTTGGCGGCGCCGGCCGGGACCTGAAGCTTCACGTAGCCCGTGATCTTCTTCGCCATGGGACTGCTCCCTTGTGGGGCCCTCCCCCGCGTGCGGCTGCCTTGAGGCCGGCGGGTCGGGCGGTGGCAGATCGCGGTGCGGCCCGGGCTCCCGGCGGCGAACCGGGCGGACCTCCCGCGGGTGACGGCGGCCGTCCCCCGGCCGTCCGCGCGGGCGGACGGTCACGAGGGGCGCTCCGCCGGGGTGCGGACGGCCGGGGAACGGCCGCCGCGACGATCAGACCTTCTCGACCTGACCGTATTCGAGCTCGACCGGCGTGGCCCGGCCGAAGATGGAGACCGCCACCTTGAGGCGGGAGCGGCTCTCGTCGACCTCCTCGACCACGCCGTTGAACGACGCGAACGGGCCGTCGGCGACGCGGACCGACTCGCCGATCTCGAACGAGACCGAGGGCTTCGGGCGGTCGACGCCCTCGGCGACCTGGCCCTTGATGCGCTCGGCCTCGGCGTCCGGGATCGGCACCGGCTTCGACTTGTCGGCCCCGAGGAAGCCCGTGACCTTCGGGGTGTTCTTGATGAGGTGGTAGACCTCGTCGGTGAGATCGCACTTCACCAGCACGTAGCCGGGGAAGAACTTGCGCTCGGCATCGACCTTGCGGCCGCGGCGCACCTCGACGACCTTCTCGGTCGGGACCATCACCTCGTCGAACTTCTCGAGGAGGCCGCGCTGCGCCGCCTGGTCCTTGATGGACTGGGCCACCTTGTTCTCGAAGTTCGAATAGGCGTGGACGATGTACCAGCGCTTCGACACGGCGTTCACTCCAATCCCGGCGCGAGACCCCGCCCCGCCGCGCGGGCCGGCGGCGGCCGGGTGACAGACGATCAGGCTCCGATGCCCAGGACCAGGGTGACGGCGTAGCGCAGCACCTGGTCGACCACGGTGAAGAACACGCTCGCCACCACCACCATGACGAACACCATCAGGGTGGTGACGAGGGTCTCCTTGCGGGTCGGCCACGTGACCTTCCGGCCCTCGTCCCGCACCTGCTGGAGGAACTCGAACGGGCCGACGCGCTTCTGCGCCGGACGCACGGGCGGCGTCGGGCTCGCCCCGCCGCCGCCGCGGGCCGGGGTGTTGCGTGCCGCGTTGCGCCCGACGTCCATCTTCTTCGTCGCTTCGTTCGATGCCATGGTCCGGACAACCGATGCGCTCGAAACCGACAGGGCACGGAGCCTGGACACGCCCAAGCCCGCACCGCCGTCTCGTTCGATCTGGGATGGGCGGAGCCTCTAGCGCAAGTGAACGCCCTTGTCGACTGGCCGGCAAGAGATGATTTGCGGAAAGGCCGCCGCGCCGCGGGTGCCGCCGCCCCGGTGGCGGGCTCCGGGGGACCGGGTTCCCGGCTTCCGGCGGCGCTCGGCGCCCGGCCGGACCGGCTCTTGGCAGGAGTGGAGGGACTCGAACCCCCAACCCCCGGTTTTGGAGACCGGTGCTCTGACCAGTTGAGCTACACTCCTGCAGCGCCGCGGCGCGCCCGCTCATTGCCGCAAGGCGGGGCGCGATGCAAGAGGGTTCGTCGCCGGGCCCGGTCGGGACGCGCGGGCGCAACGCGAGGGGCCGGGCCGGCCGGACGGCGTCGGCCCAGCCCCTCGCGTGTGCGGCAGCGGAGTGAGGGC
>NZ_QOWC01000156.1 GCF_003574465.1 Methylobacterium crusticola | reverse complement strand
GGAGATCTTCGAGATCGCCACGAAGCTCTACAAGAAAAGCCGCTGAGCCAGGGCCCACCGTCCACGGCGCGAGGCGGCCTCGTCCGGCGCCGCGGGCGGCGCGCCGGGGATAGAACCCTCAGGGCCGGGCCGGCGCGGCGGGACCGCCCTGCCCGGCGCGGAAATCCCGGGGCGTCCGCCCGGTCTTGCGCTTGAAGAAGCGGGAGAAGTAGGCGGCGTCGCGGAAGCCGAGCGCGTGGCTGATCTCGCCGACCGGCATGGTCGTGTACATCAGCCAGCGCTGGGCCTCGACGAGGATCCGCCGCTGGATCAGCATCTTGGGCGGCTGGCCGAAGCGGCGCTGGCAGGCCGCGAGCAGGCGGTCCTCCGTCACGGCGAGGCGGCGGGCGTAGGCCGAGACCGGCTCGGCGCTGCGGAAGCGCTGCTCGACCAGGTGCTGGAAGCGGGCGATCAGCTCGGCCTCCACGGGCGCCGCGGCGGCGTCCCGCCCCTCGGCCTCGGCGATGCGGGCGGCCGCCACCAGGATGCGGATCAGCTCGGCCTCGATGGCGCGCATCCGGGCCGGCGCCGACCACAGGAATTCCCGCGACAGGGCCTCGAAGGCGGCGGACAGGCCCGCGACGGCCTTCGCGTCGAGGGCGTTGACGCAGCGCGCCCGCCCCAGCAGCGGGACGATCGCCGGGTCGCCCCTGGCCACCTCCGCCGCCATGCTGTCGGCCACGGTCACGACCCACCCGTCCGTGCCGGCCGCGAAGTCGAAGGCGTGGGCCGCCCCGGCCGGCACGATCAGGAGGGCCGGGTGCGCGATGGGCAGGCGCTCCGCCTCGGCCCGCATCACCCCGCCCCCCGTCGTGACGAGCAGGATTTGGTGCAAGTCCGCGTGGGCGTGCGGGGCGATGGTCCACTCGTGCCGGCCACTGCGCAGGCGGATCGGCTCGACGTGCAGGAAGCGCGCCTCGACGCTCTGAACCGGCTCCCCGTAGAGGAAGTAGCGCTCGATCGGCAGTCTGGCGGAGGCGTCGTTCATGGGCCGGCGGGGTCGCGCGGGGCGGAGGCGTTCGCGGGAAAAGTGCAAGCGTTCGCGGCTTCTGTCCATTGTGCCGCGGACCGCCGGCGCGCACCTTCGGGTCATCGGCCTGCCCCGCCTCGACGGGGCGGTCCCTGGGAGGAACGGCGGCGGGAAACGCCCCCGGGGCCCGCGCGACCGCGCCGGCCCCGCCGCAGGCCCGACGGAGGAGACACCATGGCAGCCCAAGCGGCCCGCGAACCCGCGGCCGGCGATCTCGCCTGCGACGTGCTCGTCGTCGGCTCCGGCGCGGGCGGCCTCTCGACCGCGATCACGGCCCGCAAGCACGGCCTCGACGTCATCGTGATCGAGAAGGAGCCGTTCTTCGGCGGCACCACGGCCTACTCGGGCGGCGTCCTGTGGATCCCCGGGAACCCGCACGCCGCGCGGGCCGGCATCCGCGACACCCGCGAGGCCGCCCGGACCTACCTGCGGAACGAGGCCGGCAACGCCTTCGACGAGGAGGCGATCGACGCCTTCCTCGACCAGGGCCCGCGCATGGTGGAGTTCTTCGAGCGCGAGACCGCGGTCAAGTTCGTGCTCTCGGGCTACCCCGACTACCACCCGGACGTGGAGGGCGGGGCGAAGGCCGGCCGCTCGGTCACGGCGGCGCCGTTCGACGCCCGCGAGCTCGGGCGCGAGATCGCCCGCCTGCGGCCGCCGCTCGAGACCATCACGTTCATCGGCATGATGTTCAACTCCTCGAACGAGGACCTGAAGCACTTCTTCAAGGCGACGCGCTCCCTGACCTCGGCGGCCTACGTGGCGCGGCGGCTGGCGAGCCACGTCAAGGACTTGGCGATCCACCGGCGGGGCGTGAAGGTCACGAGCGGCAACGCCCTGGCGGCGCGCCTCGCCAAGACCGCCTTCGACCTCGGCATCCCGATCCGCACCGGCACGGCGGCCGAGACCCTGAGCGTGACGGACGGCACGGTGACGGGGGCCGTGGTGCGCGACGCGCAGGGGCGGCGCCGGATCACCGCGCAGCGGGCCGTCGTCCTGGCCTGCGGCGGCTTCCCGCACGACGCCGCGCGGGTGGCGCAGGCCTACCCGCACGTCGCCCGGGGCGGCGAGCACCTCTCGCCGACGCCCGCGGGCAACACCGGCGACGGCATCCGCCTGGCGGAGGCGGCGGGCGGGAGGTTCGAGGTCCGCTTCCCCAACGCCGCGGCCTGGATGCCGGTCTCGCGGGTGCCGCTGGCCAGGGGCCGGACGGGCGTGTTCCCCCACCTCGTCGACCGCTACAAGCCCGGGGTCGTCGCGGTGAACCGGCACGGGCGCCGCTTCACCAACGAGGCGAACTCCTACCACGACACCGGCGCGGCGATGATCCGCGACGGCGAAGGCGGGGGCGAGACCGCGGCCTGGCTGATCTGCGACCACGCCACCATCCGCAAGTACGGCCTCGGCTACGCCAAGCCGGCGCCGGTGCCGGTCGGCCTCTACACGCGCAGCGGCTACCTCCGGACCGGCCGGACCCTGGCCGCGCTGGCGCGGGCCGCCGGCATCGACCCGGCGGGCCTCGAGGCGACCGTGGCGGCCTTCAACGTCGGCGCCGAGCGCGGCGAGGACCCGGCCTTCGGGCGGGGCACGACGGCCTTCAACCGCTTCCTCGGGGATCCCGACCACGGGCCGAACCCCAACGTCGCGCCGATCCGCCGGGGGCCCTACTACGCTTTGAAGCTCGTCATGGGGGATCTCGGCACCTTCGACGGGCTGCGCACGGACACGGTCGGGCGGGTGCTCGGGTCGGACGCGCGGGCGATCCCGGGGCTCTACGCGGTGGGCAACGACCGGGCCAGCATCATGGGCGGGAACTACCCGGGCGCCGGCATCACCCTCGGGCCGATCATGACCTTCGGCTACATCACCGGCCGCCACCTCGCGGGCGCCGCCGCCTGAGGGCCGGCCGGCGGACGCGGCCTGCGCCGCCCGCGCCGCCCGGGCACGAACCACCACGACAGGGAGGACACGCCATGATCCTTGACCGCCGCGCCTTCGTGCGCTCGGGCCTCGCCGGGCTCGCCATGATGCCCGCGACGCTGACGCGCGCGCAGGCCGCCAGCACGATCCGCATCGGGGTGATCACCGACATGTCGGGGGTCTACCGCGACGTCTCGGGGCCGACCACCGTCGCCTGCGCGCAGGCGGCGGCCGACGAGTTCATGGCCCAGAACCCCGACATCCGGGTCGAGATCCTCGCGGCCGACCACCAGAACAAGCCCGACGTCGGCCTCACCATCATCCGCCAGTGGTTCGACCGCGGCGGCGTCGACGTGATCGAGAACGTCGGCAACAGCTCGATCGCGCTCGGGGCCCGCGGCATCATCGAGGACAAGCGGAAGGCGGCGCTCATCACCACGGCGGGAAGCTCGGACCTGACCGGCCGGAGCTGCAGCCCGAACTGGGTGCACTGGTCGTGGGATTCCTGGTGCCTCGCGCACTCGACCGCGACCTCGCTCGTCCGCGTCGGCGGCGACAGGTGGTTCTTCGTCACCGCCGACTACGCCTTCGGCCACGCCGCCGAGGGGGACGCCGCGAAGTTCGTCAAGGCGGCGGGCGGCCGGGTGCTGGGCTCGGTGCGCTACCCCCTCGGCAGCACCTCGGACTTCTCGTCCTTCCTGCTCCAGGCCCAGAGCAGCGGCGCCAACGTGGTGGCGTTCGCCAATTCCGGCAGCGAGCTGATCTCCTGCCTCAAGCAGGCGCAGGAATTCGGCATCGAGGCCGGCGGCGTCCGGCTCGCCGCGATGGTGGGCTACGTCACCGACGTCGTCGGCATGGGCCTGCCGGTGGCCAAGGGCCTGTCGCTGACCGAGACCTTCTACTGGGACCTGAACGACCGCACCCGGAGCTTCATGGGCCGGATCAAGCCCCGGCTCGCGGCCGGCGCCATCCCGAACATGAGCCAGGCCGGCGACTACGCGAGCGTGCTGCACTACCTCAAGGCCGTGAAGGAGCTCGGTGTCGCCCGCGCCAGGGCCGACGGCCGCGCGGTGGTGGAGATGATGAAGCGGATGCCGACCGACGACGACGCCTTCGGCCCGGGCAGCATCCGGGAGGACGGCCGCAAGATCCATCCGGCCTACCTGTTCGAGGTGAAGAGGCCCGAGGAGAGCCGGGGGCCGGGCGACGTCTACAAGCTCGTCTCGACCATGACGGCCGCGGAGGCCTTCCGGCCGATCGCCGAGGGCGCCTGCGACCTCAGCCGCACCTGAGGCCGCAGGCGCTCCGCCGGCGGCGCGGGCGGCCGAGCGCGCCCGCGGCCCCGTGTGGCCCGACACGCCAACCCGACGGGAGATCCCCCATGCCCTCCGACAGCGCCATCGTGGACCTTCGCACCTACACCATCCGCCTGCGCGGCATGGCGGAGTTCCTCGACGTGTTCGACCGGCTCGCGATGCCGGTCCAGCTCAAGTACCTGGGTGCCCCGCTCGGGCTCTACACGAGCGCGGTCGGCCCCCTGAACCAGGTCGTCCACCTCTGGGGCTTCGACGACATGGGCCAGTTCGAGGCCCGGCACGCCGCGCGGGACAAGGATCCCGACTGGCCGGCCTACCTCCAGGCCTCCGCGCACCTCATCACCGCGCAGGAGAACCGGCTGATCCGGCGGGTCAACCTCGCCGCCCTGGCCGGCCTCCCGGCCGCCCTGGCCGGCCTCCCGGCCGCCTTGGCCGGCCTCCCGGCCGGCCGCTGAGGCTCCGCCCCCGCCTCTCCTCCCCACCTCCGCCCCCCTGCCCGCAACGAGGCCGCCCGGCGATGACCGAACCCCGCCCCGACTGGCTGAACCTGCGGGACCGCGTCTGCGTCGTGACCGGCGCCGGCGGCGGGCTCGGCCGGGCCATCGCCCTCGGCTTCGCCGGGGCGGGCGCCCGCCTCGTCCTCCTCGACCGCCGGCAGGAGGCGATGGCGGGGACGCGCGCGGCGCTCGCGGGCCTCGGCGCGCAGGTCGTGTCGCTCGCCTGCGACGTCGCCGACCCGGGGAGCGTCGAGGCGGCGGCCGAGGGCGCCCGGGCGCTCGGGCCCTGCGCGGTGCTCGTCAACAACGCGGCGCTCCTGCGGCCCGGCCCCCTCGAGACCCTGCCCCTCGCCGAGTGGAACGCGCTCGTCTCGGTGAACCTCACCGGCTACTTCCTGTGCGCCCAGGTATTCGGGCGGCAGATGCGGGAGCGGGGCGGCGGCGCGATCGTCCACGTCGCGTCAATCGCCGGCAGTCACCCGCAGGGCTTCAGCGGCGCCTACAGCGTCGGCAAGGCCGGGATCGTGATGCTGTCGCGCCAGCTCGCCACCGAGTGGGGCCCGGCCGGCATCCGCAGCAACGTGGTGAGCCCGGGGCTCGTGGTCACGCCGCTGAGCCAGCCCTTCTACGACGCCCCCGGCGTGCGGGCACGGCGCAGCGCCGCGGTGCCGCTCGGCCGGATCGGCGCGCCCGAGGACATCCGCGACGCCGTCCTGTTCCTGGCGAGCGACCGCGCCGGGTACGTCAGCGGCGACGAGATCACGGTCGACGGCGGCTTCAGCCGCGTCCTCATGAACCTGATCCCGCGGCCCGGCTACGACGCCGGCCCCGCCGACCCGCCGTCGTGACCGAACCCGGAGCGCAGCGCCATGACCCTCACGCAAACGAGCCCGGTCGCCCTCGTCACGGGGGCCGCCGACGGGATCGGCTGGGCGATCGCCCGGCGCTTCGCGCAGGCGGGCTGCCGCGTCGTGCTGGCCGACCTCGACGGCGGGCGGGCCGCCGACCGGGCGGCGTCCCTCGGGCCGGGCCACGGCGCGCTCCAGGTCGACGTGGCCGAGGAGGCGGCGACGGTCGCCATGGTGGCGGCGGCCCTCGCCCGCACGGGGCGGCTCGACATCCTGGTCAACAACGCCGGCATCGGCGACAGCCACCGGCCGACCCTGGAGCAGGACGTCGCGAGCTTCGACCGCATCCTGCGGGTCCACCTCGACGGCACCTTCGTGGCCTCCCGCGAGGCGGCCCGGGCCATGGCGGGGCGGGGCGGGGCCATCCTGAACCTGAGCTCGATCGCCGGGATCACCGGCCTGCCGCGGCGCAACGCCTACGGTGCCGCCAAGGCCGGCATCATCGCCCTGACGAGGAGCATGGCCTGCGAGTGGGCGGGGTCGGGCATCCGCGTCAACGCCGTCGCCCCGGGCTACGTCGGCACGGCCCTCGTGGCCGGGCTCGAGGCGGCCGGACGCCTCGACCGCGCCCGCCTGGAGCGCCGGATCCCGCTCGGGCGTCTCGCCGAGCCGGCCGAGATCGCCGAGGCCGCCTGGTTCCTGTGCTCGCCGGCGGCCTCCTACGTCACGGGCGCGGTGCTGAGCGTCGACGGCGGCTGGAGCGCCTTCGGGGATGCCGGGGCGGCCTCCGGCGAGGCGTAGAGCGGGGGCGGCGCGCCCCGCAGTCCGGCGCCCGGCGCCAGCAGGTGCGCGCGTCAACTGCGGGTACACTTGTCAGAAGCGCCGTTGCCGTGCTTGTCTCGCCCGTCTTGATTGCCGAGAGACTCGATGAAAGTAGGCGATACTCCCGAACTGACGGGCGATGTCACGACCCTCAAGAGCAGCGGGCTCTTCAACGCGGAAAACATCGAGAGGATGATCGGCTACGGCACCGGACGGCTGGCCAAGGGCTACTTCGTCCTGGTGCTGAAGGACCGCCTCACGGAGGACGACTTCGAGTTCGGCGGCACCACCCTCCGGTCGGGCGGGCGCGAGGGCCTGCCCGCCGCGAGCGCGGCGGCCGACAAGGCGCGGGTGCGCGTGCACGACCGGATCCTGCGGGAGCGCGGTCCGGCCGGCTACCGGATGCTCCAGAAGGGCGCCCTCGTCTCGGTGACGCCGACCGGGGAGGACCGGATCGTCAAGATCCTGCCGGCGATCCGCCACGCGGACGACCTGCCGCCCAACGTCCAGTACCCGATGGGCGGCGGCGGCCTGCAATGGAACGTCACGAAGGCGCGGAAATTCCTCGTCGCGGCCAGCGTCGACGCGACGGGCCACGCCGTCTGGCCGGGGGGCGCCGCCGATATCGGCCTCGGAAGCCCGGGCACCAGCGCGAGGGTGGACGCCCGCGCGCAGCTCAGGCGCTACATCCAGGGCGCCTGAGGCCCCGCCGGCGCGTCCCGGACCGCGGGCGCTCCTCGCGCGTTGCCCCCCGGGCCGGCCGCGCGCCCCCTGAGCCGACGAGGGTGCCATGAACGCCGCCATCGACCCGATCACCCGGTCGGTCATCCAGCATCGCCTCGGCGCCATCGCGGTCGAGATGGGCGAGTCGATGCTGCGCACCTCCTACTCGCAGATCCTGAACTCGAGCCGGGACTTCTCCGTGGCGATCTGCGACGTGCAGGCCCGGCTCGTCGCCCAGGCCGACCACATCCCGGTCCATGTCGGCGCCCTGCCCTGGGCGGTGCGGGCGGTGGAGGCCCGCTTCGCCGAGGTCGCGCCCGGCGACGTCGTCCTGCTCAACGATCCCGACCACGGCGGCAGCCACCTGCCCGACCTGACCGTCTTCGTGCCGGTCTTCGGCGGCGGGACCCGCCGGTTCTGGACCGTGGTGCGCGCCCACCAGAGCGACATCGGCGGCAGCACCCACGGCGCCTACAACCCGCGCGCCACCGAGATCTGGCAGGAGGGCCTGCGGATCCCGCCGCTCAAGCTCTACGAGGCCGGACGCCTGCGCGACGACCTGCTCGACATGCTGGCCCTCAATACCCGCAACGGCCGCGACTTCCGCGGCGACCTCGCGGCGACCGTCGGGGCGGCGCACCTGGGCGAGCGTCGCATGCGGGCGCTGTTCGGCGAGTTCGGCGGCCCCGTCGTCGCCGAGGCGGTCGAGGAGATCTTCGCGGCCGCCGAGCAGCAGACCCGCGCCATCGTGTCGACCTGGGCGGACGGGGTCTTCCGCGGCGAGGCCGTCCTCGACGACGACGGGCACGGGCGCGAGGACATCCGCATCGTCGCGACGGTGACGAAGCGCGGCAGCGACGTCGAGGTCGACCTGTCCGCCTCGGACCCGCAGACGACGAGCTTCGTGAACTCCTCCCACGCCAACATGCAGGCGGCGGTCGTGATGGCGTTCGCCTACCTGATCGATCCCGACATCCCGAAGAACGCCGGCGCGCTGCGGCCCCTCACGGTGGTGGCGAGGCCCGGCACCATCGTGTGGGCGGAGTCGGGCCGCCCCGTGACCCTGTGCACGAGCCATCCCTCGAACGAGATCGTCGAGGCGGTGGTGAAGGCGCTCGCCCAGTCGTGCCCCGACCGGGCCATGGCCGGCTGGGGGCGGCGCTTCCGCATCAGCCTCCAGGGCGAGGATCCCCGCAACGGCCGCCGCTTCATCTGGCACCTGTTCCACGCCCGGCCCGGCGGCGGGGCCTCGCCGGGCGGCGACGGCTGGTCGTCCATCGGCGAGTGGCACTCGGTCGGCGGGCTGAAGTTCGGCAGCGTCGAGGTGGCCGAGGTGCGCTTCCCCCTCCACTTCCGCACGCACGAGTTCCTGCCCGGGACCGGCGGCGACGGACGCCACCGGGGCGGCGTGGGCGTCGCGCTCGACCTCGTGGTCGAGACGGACGGCCCGGCCCTCGCCAACACGGCGGGCGACGGGGCCCGCCACGGCGCCTGCGGGCTGCTCGGCGGGAAGGACGGCGCGCCGCACGATTACCGCCTCGTCCCGGCCGGCCGCCCGGAGCGGACCCTGCGCACCAAGGAGGCCGGGATCGAGGTCGGGCCCGGCGACCTGTTCCGGATCCGCTCCGGGGGCGGGGGCGGCTGGGGCCCGCCGGAGGAGCGCGCGCCCGAGGCGCGGGCGCGCGACCGGCTCGAGGGGCTCGTGGCCGACGATGCCCCGGCCGCCGACGGGGCGCGGTGAGATGGGCCCGCTTCGCATCGGGATCGACGTCGGCGGCACCTTCACGGACCTCGTCGCCGTCGACGACGACGGCCGCGCGATCTTCGCCAAGTCGCCCTCGACGCCGGCCGACCAGTCGCTCGGCGTGATGGCGGGGCTCTCGGACCTCGCCGCGCGCCTGGGCGCGACCCTGCCGGCGATGCTCGCGCGCACCGGGCGCATCGTGCACGGCACCACCGTGGCGACGAACGCGCTCCTGGAGCGCAAGGGGGCCAGGGTCGCGCTGCTGACCACGCAGGGCCACCGCGACGTCCTGGAGATGCGCGAGGGGCTGAAGGGCGACCGCTACGACCTGCGCTCGCCGCCGCCCCGCCCCCTGGTGCCGCGGCAGCGCCGCTTCGGCATCCGCGAGCGCCTGCGTCCCGACGGCTCGGTGCTGACGCCCCTCGACGCGGCCTCCCTCGAGGCGGCGGTCGCGGCGGTGGCGACGTCGGGCGCGGAATCCGTCGCGGTCTGCTACCTGCACGCCTACCGCAACCCGGCCCACGAGATTGCCACCGTCGAGGCGCTGCGGCGCGCGCTCCCGGACGTGTTCGTCTCGCGCTCCAGCGACGTCCTGCCCCAGATCAAGGAGTACGAGCGCGTCTCCACGACGGTGGTCAACGCCTACGTGGGACCGGCGGTCCGCCTGTACCTGACGAACCTGGAGCGGCGCCTGTCGGAGGCGGGGCTCGCCGGGAGCCTGTTCATCATCCTGTCGCACGGCGGCATGGCGCCCGTCGAGGAGGCCTGGCGGCTCGCCGCCGCGACCGTGCTGTCGGGCCCCGCCGGCGGCATTGCGGGCGCGCGGCGCTGCGCGCAGCTCCTCGGGATCCCCGACCTCGTGCCGTTCGACATGGGCGGCACCTCGACCGACATCTCGCTGATCGCCGGCGGGGCCGCGGCCCTGTCGGCGGAGCGGGGGCTCGCGGGCGAGCGCATCGCGCTGCGCAGCCTCGACATCGCCAGCATCGCGGCGGGCGGCGGCTCCGTGGCCTGGATCGATTCCGGCGGCACGCTCCGCGTCGGCCCGGAGAGCGCCGGGGCGGTGCCGGGGCCGGCCTGCTACGGGCGGGGCGGCGAGGCCGCCGCCGTCACGGACGCCAACCTCGTCCTCGGCTACCTCGACGCGGCGCGCTTCGCGGGCGGGCGCCACCCCCTCGACCGCCCCGCCGCGGAGGCCGCCATCGACCGCCTCGGCGAGCGGCTCGGCCTCGGCCGCGACGCGACCGCGGCCGGGATCCACCGGCTCATCAACCTCAAGATGGCCGACGGCATCCGCCTGATGACGCTGCGGCGCGGGGTCGACCCGCGCCGCTCGGCCCTGCTCAGCTTCGGCGGCGCGGCCGGCCTGCACGCGGTCGAGGTGGCGCGCGAGCTCGAGATCGCGCGGGTGATCGTCCCGACCGTCGCCTCGGTGCTGTCGGCCTGGGGCATGCTGGCGAGCGACCTGCGCTACGAGGTCAGCCGCACGCATATCGGCGAGGCGGGCGCCCTCGACGACGCGCGCCTGCGGGCGATCTTCGCCGGGCTGGAGGCCGCCGCCGCCGCGCGCCTGGGATCGTGGTTCGACGGGCCGATCCGGATCGAGCGCTCGGCCGAGATGCGCTACGGCGAGCAGATCTTCGAGATCGACGTGCCGCTCGACGACGTCGCCTGGGAGGCGCCGGGGCTGTCCGGGCGCGTCCACGAGGCCTTCCACCGCCGGCACGAGGCCCTCTACACCTACGCCTCGCGCGACCAGGAGGTCGTGTTCGTCAACGCCCGGGCGGCGGCGGTCGGCGCGGTGGCGCCGCACGGGGAGGCGGCCCCCGCCGGCAGCCCGGTGCGGGCGGGCGCCGGAAGCCGGCGCCGGGCGTTCCTCGGATCCTGGCGGGAGGTGCCGGTCCACCCGGTCGAGGCGCTCTCCCCCGGCGCCGTCCACGAGGGGCCGGCGATCTTCGAGGCCGACACCACCACGGTGCTGATCGGCGAGGGCGACCGGGCGCGCGTGAACGCGCTCGGCTGGCTCGATATCCGCTTGCGGGACGCGCCCGGGGCGCCGCCCGCCTGAGGACGCGCGCGGCTCCGGGCCCGTCCGTCGGGCCGGGGCGCGGGCGTGCGGTTCCGGCGCAGGTCCGGACGGAAGACGCGGGGATCCCTCCCGGGTCGCAGCGAGAGGAACGCGACGATGAAGGCTTCGAGACTGGCCGGCCTGCTCACCCTCGGGCTGATGGCGACCGGGGCCCGCGCCGAGATCGTGGTCGGCGTCGTCGTGCCCCGCACCGGGCCGGTGGCCGGGATCGGCGACCAGGTCCTCAACGGCGTCAACGCCGCCGCCCGGGACATCAACGCCCGCGGCGGCGTGAACGGGGAGGCGATCAGGCTCGAGGTCCAGGACGACGCCTGCGACCCCAAGCAGGCGGTCTCGGTCGCCAACCGCATCGCGCAGGGCCGCACCCGCCTCGTCGTCGGGCACGTCTGCTCGGGGGCCTCGATCGTGGCCTCCGACGTCTACGCCGAGAACGGGATCGTGATGGTGTCGCCGGCGTCGAACAGCGCCAAGCTGACCGAGCGCGGGCTCGCCGGCATCTTCCGGGTCTGCGGGCGCGACGACCAGCAGGGACAGCTCTCGGCCGCGATCATCGCCGAGCGCTTCCCGGGCCGGAAGGTCGCGATCCTGCACGACGGCGCCCCCTTCGGGCGCGGCCTCGCGGACGCGACGAAGCAGAGCCTGAACGGGCGCGGCGTCGCCGAGGCGCTCTTCACCGGCATCACCCCCGGCGAGCGCGACTACACCGCCGTCATCACCCGGCTGAAATCGGCCGGCATCGAGGTGGTCTACTACGGCGGCTACCACCAGGAGATGGGCACGCTGGTGCGCCAGGCCGCCGAGCAGGCCTACAAGGCGCAGTGGATCGGCACCTCGGGCATCGCCACCAAGGAGTTCGCCGCCATCGCGGGCCCGGCGAGCGACGGCGTGCTGATGACCTTCAACCCCGATCCCCGCCGGCACGCGCAGGCGCGCGCGGTGGTGGAGGCGTTCAAGGCCCGCGGCACCGAGCCGGAGGGGTTCACGCTCTACGGCTACACCGCCCTCCAGGTGATCGCCGGGGCCGCGGACGCGGCCCGCTCGCCCGACCCCAAGCGGGTCGAGGCGAGCCTGAAGGGCGCCCCGATCGACACCATCCTGGGTCGCGTCGGCTTCGACCAGAAGGGCGACATCACGGCGCCCGGCTACGTCGTCTACGCCTGGAAGGGCGGCACCTTCGAGCAGGAGCCCTGAGCCGCCCGGGCGCGCCGCGCGCCGCCCGCCGGGGCCCGGCCCGCGCCGGGCGCGTCGGCCCCGGCCCAGCGCGACCCGCAGCTTGTCGGCGGGCTCCTCGCGCGGGCAGGGCTTGCCGGGGAGCGGCAGGTCGGGCGGGATGCTCTCGTCGTCCAGGGCCGAGCCGGCACAGCCCGAGGTGAGCAGGGTCCTGAGGCCCGGCCGCAGGTCTCGAGCCTCGAGCTTCGAGCGAGGGCTGCACGCCGTCCATGCCGCCCGGCATCACCCCGTCCGGGAACAGGATGGCGATGCGGTTGGCCCCCCGTGCCCGCGCGAGCGCGACGCGAGGCCCGGCCGGCGGTGGGGGTCCGGCAGCCGGGGTCGGAGGCTCGCCACGGCCGTCCCCGGCACCGCCGGCTCGTCCCCGGCCACGAGCGCCACCTCGCCGGCGGCGGCGCCGCGGCCTCCGGCCGGCACGCCGTCCCGGCGGAGCGCGGCAGGAAGATCGCGCTCGTCGTCCGGACCTGGCCCCCGGCCTGCCGCACGAAGCCGTGGACCTGGCTGAGCCCGGGCCCCCGCCAGCGGCCGGCCGTTGACAGGGTCGGCGAAATACATGCATATACCACTAAATCGCCCGCCCGGGCGGGCGGCCGGAGGGCCGCCGCGGCGCCGCGCGGGAGCGCGCCCCGGCAGCCGGCCGGCGCGACGCGAGGGGGCCGCTCGCGACGGGCCGTCCTTGCCAAGGCCGACACCATCGAGGAGAGCGCCGATGCGCAGCCTGACGATCAACGGGGAGACGCACGAGGTCGACGTCGAGGGCGACACGCCGCTCCTGTTCGTCCTGCGCGACACGGTCGGCCTGACGGGCACGAAGTACGGCTGCGGCATCGGCCAGTGCGGCGCCTGCACGGTGCTCCTCGACGGGCAGGCGATCCGCTCGTGCCAGATGCCGGTCGACAGCGTCGACGCGGCGCGGATCACCACCATCGAGGCGATCGAGCGCGATCCGGTCGGCGCCAAGGTCGTGGCGGCCTGGGTCGGGGTCCAGGTGCCGCAATGCGGCTACTGCCAGTCGGGCCAGGTCATGGCCGCGACCGCGCTGCTGAAGGAGACCCCGAAGCCCACGGACGAGGCCATCGCGGCCGCGATGACGAATCTCTGCCGCTGCGGCACCTACAACGCCATCGCGGCCGCCGTGCGGCAGGCCGCCGCCTGAGGAACCCCGCGCCATGCACGATCTCCTCCCCACGGCCCCGGCGGGCGGCCCCGCGCGAGCGGATGCGCCGGTGCGCAACCTGTCCCGGCGCGGCATCCTGGCGGCCGCGGGCGGCGCCCTGCTGCTCGGCGTCGGCGTGCCCGTCGATCCGGCCCGGGCGCAGTCCCGGGCGGAGGGCGCGGGCGCCATCGCGCCCAAGCCCGGCACCCGCGTCACCGCCTTCCTGGAGATCCGCCCCGACGACACAGTGCGCCTCCTCAGCCCCTTCGTGGAGGGCGGCCAGGGCATCAGCACGGGCATCGCCCAGACGGTCGGCGAGGAGCTCGACCTCGATCCGTCCCGGTTCGCCGTCGCGTGCGCCCCGCCCGGGCCCGACTACGCCGTCGTCAACGGCCTGCGGCTGACCGGGGGCAGCTTCTCGACGCGATCGAGCTTCGCCGCCATGCGGCGGCTCGGCGCCACCGCGCGCGAGATGCTGCTGCGGGCCGCCGCCGCCCGGCTCGGCGTCCCGCAGGCGCAGCTCGCGACCGAGAACGGGCGCGTCGTGCACGCCGCCTCCGGCCGCTCGCTCGGCTACGGCGCCCTGGCCGAGGCGGCGCTCGCCCTCGAGCCGCGCGAGGACGTGCCGCTGCGCGAGCCCGACCGCTTCCGCTACATCGGCAAGCCGGTGAGCCGCCTCGACGTCCGCGACAAGTCCACCGGGCGCGCGACCTACGCCATCGACCTCAAGGTCGAGGGCATGCTGCACGCCGCGGTGCGCCACGCGCCGCATCTCGGCACCGAGCCCGAGCGCCTCGCCAACGAGGCGGCGGTCGCGGGGATGCCGGGCGTGCACGGCGTGCACCGGCTGCCGGGCGCCGTCGCGGTGACGGCCGACAGCTGGTGGCGCGCGCGCCGGGCCGTCGAGGCGCTGGAGGTGGCCTGGTCGGCGCCGGCCGCCGAGGGGATCGCCACCGTCTCGGCCGGGTTCTCCTCCGGTGCCATGCTGGCGGCCCTGAAGGGCGCCCGGGGGACGCCCCTCGTGGCCGAGCAGGAGGGCGACGTGGCGGCGGCCTTCGCGGGGGCCGCGACGGTGATCGAGGCGGAGTACGACGCGCCCTACCTCGCCCACGCCCAGCTCGAGCCCCCCTCCTCCATCGCCCGCTTCGAGCGCGACGGCACGCTCGACCTCTGGGTGCCGAACCAGATGCCGGAGCTGTTCCAGTCCGTGGCCGCCAAGGTCGCGGGCGTGCAGCCGGACGGCGTGCGCATCCACTCGCCGATGCTCGGCGGCTTCTTCGGGCGCCACTTCTACTACGGGCCCGCCACGCCGTTCCCGCAGGCGATCCTGCTCGCCAGGGCCACGGGCCGGCCCGTGCGGGTCCTGTGGTCGCGCGAGGAAGAATTCGCCAGCGACGCCGTGCGCCCCCTCGGCTTCGCGCGCTTTCGCGCCGGCCTCGACGGGACCGGGATGCCGGTGGCGCTCCAGGCCGCCGCGGTCGGCGAGGGCCCGATCGGCCGCTGGTTCGGCGCCATCTTCAAGCAGCCCGTCGACAGCTCCGTGATCGAGGGCCTCGACAAGAAACCCTACGCGATCCCGAACCGCCGGCTCGACTACGTGCGGGTGCCCCATCCGGTGACGATCGCCTTCTGGCGCTCGGTCGGGCACTCGATGAACGACTACTTCTACGAGAGCTTCCTCGACGAGATCGCGCAGGCCGGCGGGCAGGACCCCTTCGCCCTGCGCATGGCGCTCCTGAAGGACAGCCCGCGCCACCGCACGCTGCTCCAGGCCGCCGCCGACCTTGCCGGCGGCTGGCGGCGCGGCCCCTTCGCGGCCCCGGACGGCTCGCGGCGGGCACGGGGCGTCTCGATGGCCTCGCCCTTCGGCTCGGAGACCGCGACCATCGCGGAGGTCGCGCTGCAGGACGGCGAGGCGCGGGTGCACGACCTCTGGATCGCCATCGATCCGGGCAGCGTGGTGAACCCGGCCATCGTCGCCCGCCAGGTGGAGAGCGCGGCCGCCCTCGGGGTCTCGGCGACGCTCCTGGAGCAGGTGGTCTACGAGGGCGGCGAGCGCCAGGCGCGGAACTTCGACGCCTACCCGATCCTCGACCGCGGGCGGATGCCGCGGGTCCACGTCCGGATCGTCGCGAGCGGGGCGCCCATGGGGGGCATCGGCGAGCCGGGCCTGCCCGGCGTGCCGCCCGCCATCGTGAACGCGGTCGCGGCCCTCACCGGCCAGCGGATCCGCAGCCTCCCCTTGAGCAAGGAGCGCCTCTCGGGCGCCTGACCACCCCGCGGATCGCGGCCGGCGGTCCGGCCCGGCGACGCCGCCGCGAAGGCCGGCCGCGGCGGCCGATCCTGGCGACCGGCATCCGATCGGGCCCCGCCCGACGACACCCGGAGGCACGCATGTCCGGAGATCCTGTTCGGTCCGCCCCGTCCGCCGGCGCGGCCCGCGGCGCGCTCGGCGCGGCGGGCCGCGCGCTGAGGCGGCTGTGGCGCTCCCCCGGGAGCGCGCGCGAGCGCACCCCGATCGACCGCGAGGTGGAACGGCTCATCGCCCGGACGGGCGGGAAATTCACCGACAGCCTGGAGGTCGAGGTGGCGCGCCGGATGCGCGTCGCGGGAGGCGGGCGGGCGCTCTGACCGAGGCCCCCGGCCCGGGGACGCCGGCCGCAGGCGGGGGGCCTGGGCGCGGCCGCGCGCGTCGTCGTCGCGCGGAGCTCGACGATTTGCCCACCGTGGCGCGGCGGATTACACGCTTCGATCGGTACCCCCGGTCAGTCTCGTAGTCGGCCTGCCTCATGAGTGACCCCGAAGGCGTTCCGCCCGGCGCGAGCGACAACCGGCACCTGCGTGCCTCGCTGGCGCGGCGCGAGGCGGAGCTGGCGCGGGTCCACCAGATCGCCGGGGTGGGTGGGCTCGAGGTCGACCTTCGGGCGGGCTTCAGGAACCGGCGCTCGCCGGAATACCTGCGCATCCACGGCCTTCCGCCGGAGGCGGCGCAGGAGACGCACGAGGACTGGGTCCGGCGCATCCATCCCGACGACCGCGACGCGATCGTCCGGCACTTCGTCGCGGCCGTGGAGGGCGGCGCGCGCGACTACCGGGCCGAGTACCGCATCGTGCGGCCGAGCGACGGGCAGGTCCGGTGGATCGCCGCCGTGGCCGAGATCGAGCGCGACGAGACCGGGGTGCCGACGCGCCTCATCGGCGCGCATCGCGACGTCACCGAGCGCAAATGCGCCGAGATCGCCCTGCGCGAGAGCGAGGTGCAGAAGCGCCTGGCGCTCGAGGCCGCGCAGCTCGGGATCTGGGAGTTCCGGCCGGTCACCGGGGCGCTGATCTGGGATGCCCGCTGCAAGGCGCTGTTCGGCCTGCCCCCGGACGCGCCCGTCGCCTACGCCACCTTCCTGGCGGGGTGCCACCCCGACGACCGCGCGCGCATGGACGCGGCGGTCGCCGCCGCCACCGACCCGTCCGGGAGCGGCCGCGTCGTCGAGGAGTACCGGACGATCGGGCTCGCCGACGGCGTCGAGCGCTGGATCGTCACGCAGGGCCAGGCCACCTTCGAGGCCGGCCTCTGCGTGCGGTTCATCGGCGTGGTCATGGACATCACCGACCGCAAGCGTGCCGAGGCCGCGCTGCGCGAGAGCCGGGACCGGCTCGACGTCGAGCGGCACGCCCTCGAGGTCCTCAACCGGACCGGGACGCGGATCGCGGCCGAGCTCGACCTCGGCCGGCTGGTCCAGACGGTCGTGGACGCGGGCGTCGAGCTGACCTCGGCGAGGTTCGGCGCCTTCTTCTACAACACCGCCGACGAGCAGGGGGGCAAGTACATGCTCTACGCCCTGTCGGGGGCGGAGCGGAGCGCCTTCGAGGCGCTCGGCATGCCCCGGGCGACGGCGGTGTTCGCGCCGACCTTCCGGGGCGAGGGCGTGGTCCGCTCCAACGACATCCTGCGCGATCCCCGCTACGGCCGGAACGCGCCCCATGCCGGCATGCCGCGGGGCCACCTGGCGGTGCGCAGCTACCTCGCGGTGCCGGTCGTGTCCCGCTCGGGGGATGTGATCGGCGGCCTGTTCTTCGGCCATCCCGAGCCCGACGTGTTCGACGCCCGGGTCGAGGCCATGATGACGGGCCTCGCCGCGCAGGCGGCGATCGGCATCGACAACGCCCGCCTGTTCCAGGTCACCCAGCAGGCGAACGCGACGCTGGAGCAGCGGGTCGAGGCGCGCACCGCCGAGCTCCAGCGGACCGAGGAGGCGCTCCGCCAGGCCCAGAAGATGGAGGCGGTGGGCCAGCTCACCGGCGGCATCGCGCACGACTTCAACAACCTCCTCACGGGCATCTCGGGCAGCCTCGAGCTGCTCCAGACTCGGATGGGCCAGGGCCGCCTCGCCGACGTCGACCGCTACGTCGCCGCCGCGCAGGGCGCGGCCAAGCGCGCGGCCGCCCTGACCCACCGGCTCCTCGCCTTCTCGCGGCGCCAGACGCTCGATCCACGGACCACCGACGTGAACCGCCTCGTCGCCGGCATGGAGGAGCTCATCCGGCGCACGGTCGGCCCCGCCATCGCGGTCGAGGTCGTCGGCGCCCCGGACCTCTGGCCGGCCCTCGTCGATCCCAACCAGCTCGAGAACGCGCTCCTGAACCTCTGCATCAACGCCCGCGACGCCATGCCGGACGGGGGGCGCATGACGGTCGAGACGGCCAACCGCCGCCTCGACGCCCACGCGGCGCGGATGAGCGAGCTGCCCCCGGGCCCGTACCTGTCGCTCTGCGTGACCGACACCGGCACCGGGATGACGCCCGAGGTGATCGCCCGGGCCTTCGATCCCTTCTTCACCACCAAGCCCACCGGGCAGGGCACCGGCCTCGGCCTCTCGATGATCTACGGCTTCGCGCGGCAATCCGGCGGGCAGGTGCGGATCACCTCGGAGGTCGGACGGGGCACCACGGTCTGCATCGTCCTGCCGCGCCACGACGGCGAGGCCGAGGACGCCGACCCGGCCCTCGTTTCCGCGGGCGCGCCGCGGGCCGGGCAGGGCGAGACCGTGCTCGTCGTGGACGACGAGCCGACCGTGCGCATGCTGGTCGCCGAGGTGCTGGAGGGGCTCGGCTACACGGCCATCGAGGCGGCCGACAGCCTCGCCGGCATGAAGCTGCTGCAATCCGACGCGCGCATCGACCTGCTCATCACCGATGTCGGCCTGCCGGGCGGGATGAACGGCCGCCAGATGGCGGATGCGGCCCGGATCGGGCGGCCGGACCTGAGGGTGCTGTTCATCACCGGCTACGCCGAGAACGCCGCCGTCGGCAACGGCCACCTCGGGCCCGGCATGCAGGTCCTGACGAAGCCCTTCGTGATGGACGCGCTGGCAAGCCGCATCAAGGACCTGCTCGCCCGCACGGAGCCGGCCCGGGCCTGAGGGCGAGGGGACGCGAGGCCGGGCGCGCAGGGTCGGGTGCACGAGGCCGGGTGCACGACGCGTGGAGCAGGATTGCGGCCGGCGCCGGGTGCGCCCTTTGCGCCCGCGGGCCGGGCGGCCCCGGCGAGATCGGCTGGCGCGCCAGGGGCTTGCGGCGGATGCGGCGCCCGGCGCGGGGCGGCAGACTCTTCCTTCCCTCATCGGCCAGCCGCAGAGGATCGCCTCCTGTCGAACGACGTTCGAAGAGCATTTTGTTACGAATGTCATGAAACTGTAATACAAAACCTTCGAGCCTTCGTCGTATTCCCGCGCCGCGTCGGGTTTTCTTCCACGATGTGCGCCAACGCACCTCGCAATCACCGATCAATACATAGTTGACCGGTCAGGCGGCCGACGAAGATCTGGATGGCCGCGCATTGCAGTGAGATGCACGATGACGAAGACGATCCTGCTCCTGGCCGGGACGATGGCGCTCGCCGCGACGACGGCCTCCGCGCAGACCGCCAGGGAGAACTTCAGCTACAAGGCCCCGTCCGGGATGTTCAGCGAGGGCACCACGAAGTGGGAGATGTACCGCTTCATGAACGAGGATGCGGAGCGGCGGTCGGCGCCGGCCCCGGTCCTGGCGGCGCCTCCCGGCGCCGCGGCGGGCCGGTACACCGTCGCGCCGGCGCCAGGGCAGCGCAGCGGCCGCTGACCTCCCGCGCACGCGGACGCCTCGCGGGCGGCCTTCCCGGGAAGGAGGAGGGCCGGCCCCGCGCGCGGTGCTCGTCGCGCGGCGGCGGCGCCCGCGCCTCACCCTGAGACGCGCCCGGCCCGGACAGCAGCGCCGGGCGCGCCCCCGCGGCGCCCGCGTGCGATCGCGACCGATCTCAGATTAACCATACTGTTGCCCAATAAATGCCGATCGAGGTTGGCCCTTTGCTGCACTGAGAATTGTGCCGGCACGGTGCTGTGCTCGCCGCTCGCTCGTGCGGGCCGGCGAGGACGGAGCAATGACCAGCGGGCATCCGTCCGGAGACAAGCAACTGGCTGGCGTCTACATGGCACACGAATCCCTGTCGTCGGGCGACCTCGCCGCCCGCGCCCACCCTGCCGGCACCCGCGGCCGCGTTCCGCTGGCGGTCGCGGCCGCCACCCTGGGCGTCGCCCTGGGCGGGCTCTGGTGGGCGAACGAGGGGCCGACCGCCCCGGCGGGCGCCCGCCGGGCCTCGGCGGCCCTCGCGCCGGCGCCGGCCGGGGGACCCGGCCCCGTGCAGGACCCGCTCCCGGCCGAGGGGCC